>JAMDCU010000011.1:0-24636 GCA_023489485.1 Chloroflexota bacterium | reverse complement strand
CGGCGCTGGCTGTGGCTCTTGATCGTCGTCGCGCTCGTCGCGTACGTTGTCGTCTTTCATTGGAATGATCTCGCGAACTGGTGGAAGCTGAACAACATCGTCTTGCGACAGGCGCTCGTCAGCGGCTTTCTCATCGGCGGCATCTATAGTCTCATCGCCACGGGATTGACGCTGATCTTTGGCGTCCTGGGCATTATCAACTTTGCCCACGGTGCGATGATGACGATCGGAATGTACATTACGTTCTGGGCGTTCCAGTTGTTCGGCGTCGACCCGTATGTCTCCGTCATCATCACCGTGCCGGCACTGTTCCTGATCGGTGCGGTCATTCAAAAGCTCACGATCCAGCCTGTGATGGCCGCGCCCGCGCATAACCAGCTACTGCTCACGCTAGGGATTGCCATCTTTATCGAGAATCTGCTTCTCGTTCTTTTTACCGGGGACACGCGCGCAGTCCAGACCGACTATGCGGGAGCGCGATTTTTCGCCGTTGACACAATGATCAGTTTGCCGCGCGTCTGGGCGTTTCTGGGTGGCTTGATTGTTGCGGGCATCCTCTATCTCATCTTGACACGCACCGATCTCGGGAAAGCAATTCGCGCCGTCGCAGAAGAAAAAGAAGGTGCGGCGTTAATGGGCATCGACACCGAGCGCATCTCGCTGATCACGTTTGGGCTGGGCGCGGCATGCGCTGGCGCGGCGGGCTCGCTTATTATGCCGTTCTTTACCGCGACGCCGACGATGGGCGAAACCTTTAACATAATGGCGTTTGTCGTCGTGGTCCTCGGCGGGATGGGCAATATCCCCGGTGCGCTGCTCGGCGGGATTATCGTCGGCATCACCGAATCGCTCGGCGCGGTGTTCCTGCCAGGCTCCTCCAAGCAACTGGGCGTCTTTATCGTCTTTATCCTCGTTCTGCTGTTCCATCCGACCGGACTCCTGGGGAGGCGCAGTGGCTAAAGTTGATCTGGTCAATGCCCTTCCCGCGCCGCGGAGTACCGTTCTCGTCCTGGCCTTGCGAGGGCTCGTCTTCGTGATCGTGCTCGTGCTCCCGCTCGTCCTCGACAGCTACCTTCTGAGCCTTGCCATTCTCATTCTCTTTTGGGGGCTTTTGGGACAGGGCTGGAATATCATGGGCGGCTATGCTGGGCAGTTCTCTTTTGGGCACGCGGCCTTTTACGGCCTCGGCGCCTACACGTCGACTTGGCTGCTGGTCAATGCGGGGGTGAACCCATGGATTGGGATGCTGGCCGGCGGATTGGTGGCCGTGGTCTTTGGGCTGTTCACCGGCTTTCTCACCTTCCGCTATGGGCTGCGCGGCCCCTATTTTGCACTTGCCACCTTCGCCTTCGCCGAAATGCTGCGGCTGATTGCCATCAACTGGGAGGTGGTCAACAAATCGCGTGGCATCCAGGTCCCGCTCCGCGGCACCGACTCTCTCCTCGCCTTTCAATTCGAGACGACCAAAGTCCCGTACTACTACATTATCCTGGGCATGGTCCTGTTCACGCTCGCGCTTACATACTGGATTGATCACAGCAAGTTGGGCTATTACTTCAAGGCCATTCGCGAGAACGAAGAGGCGGCGGCCGCCCTCGGGGTCAATCCTCTCCGTTACAAACTCCTCGCGATGAGCATCAGCGCGTTCATCACCGCGATGGGTGGAACGTTCTACAGCCAATACCTCTTGTTCATCGATCCGGAAATCGTGTTCGGGCCGCAGGCCTCCGTCGAAATTCTGCTGCGCCCGATCATCGGCGGCGCGGGCACGGTGCTCGGACCGATCGTCGGCGCGCTGCTCCTGACCCCGCTTTCGGAATTCGCGCGCACCCTGCTCCGTGAGCCGCCCGGATTCCTCGCGCTGCTCCGCGGGCACGCCGGCACTGACATGATGGTCTTTGGCGCCCTGCTCATTGTGACGATAATTCTCATGCCTAGCGGGCTGGTGGGGTGGGTTGCGAAACACTGGAATCGCCTGGTGAAACGATAAGATGGCCCTCCTCGAACTGCGAGACGTCAGCAAGAACTTCGGCGGCCTACAAGCCGTGAACCATGTCAGCCTGCACGTGAACGAGTGTGAGATTCTCGGCTTGATCGGTCCGAACGGCGCGGGGAAGACGACGCTCTTTAGCCTGATCGGCGGCTATTACTATCCCAATTCCGGACGGATCACGTTCCGCGATCACGACATCACGGGTCTGCAGCCGAACGCGATCTGCAAGTTGGGGCTCGCACGCACCTTTCAACTCGTCAAGCCCTTTGCGAATCTCACCGTTTTCGACAATGTCATGGTCGGCGCGTTCAACCGCACCGCCAGCCGCTCTGAAGCAAAGGAGCGCGCCCAACAGGTCATTGAGTTTGTCGGGCTGAACGGGCGCGAAGCCCAGATGGCACGCGAGCTCCCGACGCCGGGGCGCAAGCGCCTGGAACTGGCGCGGGCGCTCGCGACTCAGCCGACGATGCTTCTGCTCGACGAGGTCATGTCGGGACTGACGCCAACGGAAAGCGCAACGCTCGTCGCACTGATTCGCCAGATACGCGGCCGGGGGATTTCGGTCCTCGTCGTCGAGCATGTCATGCGTGCGATCATGGCCTTGTCTGATCGCATAGCGGTGCTCCATCACGGCGAAAAGATCGCCGACGACCTGCCCGAGAACGTAACCAAGGATCCTAAAGTGATCCAGGCATACCTGGGCGACGAATTCATGTTGTCCGAGGTGTAATATGCTAACCGTAGAGGGATTAAGCGTCGCCTATGACGATGTGACTGTGCTTCGACAGGTATCGTTCCAAGTGAACCCCGGCGAGATCATCGCGGTCGTGGGCGCGAACGGCGCGGGCAAAACGACAGCGCTGCGCGCGATCAGCGGGCTGGTCCACGCGCGCGCCGGGAGGATCCAGTTCGATGGGGCGCGCATCGAAAAGATGCGCCCACATCATATTGTCGAGGCGGGACTGGTACACGTCCCTGAGGGACGCAAGATTTTCCCCTCGATGACCGTGCGCGAAAATCTCGAACTCGGATCGTTTATCCGCCAGGCCAGGCTCAAGCGCCGCGAGAGCATGGAATGGGTCTTTGACTTGTTGCCTCGTTTAAAGGAGCGCGAAGCGCAGGTGGCCGGAACGATGAGCGGAGGTGAGCAGCAGATGCTCGCGATCGGCCGCGCGCTCATGGCGCGTCCGAAATTGCTGATGCTGGACGAACCCTCCCTGGGTCTGGCCCCTCTTATCGTCCGCGATATCTTCAACACCGTTCGTACCATCAATTCGCAAGGAGTGACGGTTGTGATCGTCGAGCAGAATGTGTCGCACGCGCTCGCGATGGCGCACCGCGGATATGTCCTTGAGAACGGGGAGATTGTTTTGGAAGGCAAGGGACGTGAACTGCTCAGTAACGAAGAAATGAAAAAGGCGTATCTGGGAATGTAATTGGAAAGACCCGATCGAGCGTCAACTTGCTGCATCTCAGTTCCTGCAAAGCCATGGAGCAGCTTTTTTGTTGCGCCAGGTCTTTCCACAGATCAATGCGGGGATATTGAGTTTCTCTGGCAAGTGGTGCTCGACGGGAATCTAGACTGGTTCGTGAGCGACCACGCGCAGGCGGTCGGGGAGCGGTTGCTGGGGCGTGGGCGGCGAGAGGGTCGGGATCACTGGCTGATCCTGAGTGAACGGCCGTGGGATCAAGGGATCGAAGAAGACGGAGCGTTCTTGACCGGCCACTGCCTTTCGGCCAATCGGGCAGAGCCATGCCCGGTCTACTGTACCACTAGGTAGCAGACGGCGCTTTCGAGTGCTTGCGCAGGCACGGGAATTTTGGTAATATCCAGGCGTGCGAACTCGAGGACGATCGTGCAATTGTCACTCCGGTCTTTTGACAGCCGAATATGTGAAATGTGCTCGGGGTGTTGGCATCGCTTGAAAGGCGGCGAGACCAAGGGTCGGGGAAATGTGCCGATTGCAACAGGCCAGTGGCGATCAGATTACGGCCACGCAAAAAAGGGCGAGGATGCTGCTGGGGTACAGAGCGAACCGATAGAGAAAGCGGGGCACAGCTTAATGGCCCTATGGTGCTCTGAAGTACCATGCGGGTGCTAGTCGTTTCGGGGCAACCAATGGTTAGCCGCCGTAACCTCTGTCAGCACGATCCCCGCGCAGAGCGACCAAAACCACCACTTGAACACGATGGGTACTCCACGCTTTAGCCAGTCCCGCAAACTAACCCCCGGCGTCCTGGTCGCGTTTTGCTTGTCACGCTTGCCGATCGGTGCTATTCCCCTCCCGCCTTCCTTCGGGCTCGCAATTGCATCACCTCTTGGTCAATCTCGGCACTGGCTTCTTGCTTGGGGCGCTTGAAGTAGATTACATGGCCCGCGGCCAGACTTCCGCAACCAACCATCTCCCATCCGTCGTGGCCAAGTGACGCAATGAGTTTTGCCGTCTCAGTTGATTGGTCGCCATTGATTTTGCGAACGTCGACCCCATGCACACTGAATTTCCACACACTTCCGTTGCGGACAACTGGCCCTGCCCCACCCATCACCGGCACCTGCATACCATGAATCGCGCAGTACTCCCACTGTTGCATTTTGCCCCCTTTGGCTTTGAAAGTTTTTCGGCCCGAGCGCTCGCGTGCGCCCTGCGCTTGATTGCACCCTTAGTCGCCTGACGGCACTGCCTTTTCCGTTGGCTTTCCTATCAGTGGTCGTTTGTTGCTAAAACCAACATCCAACCCATTCCCACAAACCAACCAAGAAAGAAAACGAATTCCACGTCAGAGGATATGCGCCTGTAGTGCCGAAAATTCATTAGGCGGCTTAGCACAATTATGCCTGGAAGGACCCAAATAAGAAGCAGTATAGCCAAAGCAAGGCAGCCTATGTCCATTCTGTCCCCCTTGTCATGCATCAAATAACGCACCGCCTGAGTACAAGCGCTGGTTTGACCATACTGACTTCCTCTTTCGTCTTCGACGGCGGAAAGCGGCGAACCTAATTGTGCCCTTTGTACTGCAAGATTACGCCTGCGTGCGATATCGACTACGGATCTTACACGTGGTCAGGCTCAGAGGTGCGGGTATTCCCAAAAGAAAACACCTGCCCCGGACGCGCGAAAACGCGTCAGATGACAGGTGTGTCATGAGCCAGAGCAGTAGATAGAATTAATCGTGTCCCGTTTGCGGTCATTTGCGCTTCTCCTCAACAGCGATGCCGAGCCGCTAACAAGGGGGACGGGGACAAACGGACGCTCCAATTATATTCCGAATGTCACGAAAACGAAAAGGACGAGTATCGCTACTCGCCCAAAAGGTTTGTTGCTGCGCGCGTTTGGTGCTAGAATGTCCCCGGAACATTGACAACCGAACACGTCAAAGGCACTTCGGGCGCTAGCAGCGCCTGAAGGGCAGCAAGGTCAAGGGTAGGGGAAATGTGCCAATTGTAACAGATTGATGACGATGCAGGCGTTGACCGGGGCCCGGGATATGCCAGAAAGAATTCCACGAACCGGGGACGGGCCTTTAGGGATGCCAGGTTCAGGAGGGCGAAGGAAATCTTTGACAGGTGGCCATTCTGGCCATAGAATGAATATGTACGGTTGCCGTTGACCGAATGATGGTGGCGATTGCTCCCCGCAGACTCTTGTCTGTGGAGAGCTTTTTTCTTTCCTTGAGGAGGCGCAAGGATGCGCACCCCGCCACCCGGTTTCTCCTTTTCTACAACAAGCTCTCAAGCACCCGTCGTTTGGCGCGCCATCGCGTCAGCGGCGAGTGCTTTGTTTTTCACTCGGCATCGCAACTTACGCCATTCGTTCGCGCGGCATTTGCTGGAAGATGGCGTGGACATGCGTTACCATCAAGCGCCTGCAAGAATGTGTTGATGCCCTGATCTGCGAACTATGCCGCTACTTTGCCCGGATGCCTCTTCGCTCGGCTTGTTGAGGTTGAGCCAACATCTGATGCAAGAGGAATCTCTCCCCAACCTCGCGCTTGGGCAGCCGCTCGTACTTTCCTTGCCGCACTAGCGCCACATATGGTGCTTGAGAATCCAAGAAAGCAGAGAGCTGGTCTTTGGCCGGGGCATTCAAGTCCACTGCGTCTAAATACAGACAACGCTCGCACAGCTCGGACAACCGATGGATCGTCAATCGATCAGGCGGATTTTCAAGAGAGCCGTTAGCCGGCGACACACCCGGTATGTTAACAGCAAGCAGGTCCAAGAGAATCTGCTCCAAAGCAGCTTCTCCTAGGTCAACATACTCGGGTCGGCTTGCGTACCGCGAAAGACTGGGATGCAACACGATCCCGGCAGGTCTCACATCCGGATCGCCAAATAGGGCAAGTTGTCTGGTGATCTTGACTGCCCGTTCGTAAGTGACCCTGTATTCGCTCTTATCGTCAAGTATCGCATTCAAGATAGCCGCCGGTTCAGCCCAACCTAGGTAGCTGCCATCCGTATTCTGCTTCATGCCTACAAACACCATTGCCTTGGGCGAACCAGCTCGCACCGCGCCAGCGCTTAGCGCCAACAGGCGTGTCACCCACCAAGCGTGACCATCCTTAATGTTTATGAGAACCACTTCGTTCGCGGTTGCCTGTTGGAGAACTTGGATGATCTGCATCGCGCTGGTATCCGAAACAATGGCGCCCGTGATTCCAATGTTGTCCGGTAGCGGGAATGAGCGGGCAGATACATTCACTGAGCCTAGGTCGACATGGCTAAAGTCGAACTTGAACCCCCTGATATCGACCACCGCGCGCCGACTGGCGGCGAAATCCAATAGCGCTAGCGCCAGCGGAATAAGACCTAGTCCAATGACTGCATACAACAGAGGCGCACGCAGTTCCTTGTCGGGCCAGCCTGCATAACGATCCAGTAGAGCGAAGAGGATTGCGAAAAAGACCCACGTCACGAACGCCAGTAGGACAGCAAGCGCCCTGTTAAAGGGCCAAAGCACATCTTTGGGATTTCGCATACGGTTCACCGGTCGAAGATGTGTAGAGCTCAATCTGACAAGAGGCCGATGCAAATCTTGTCACTTGCAAACGGATGTCGGTGTGTTTCAACCCCCGGTATGAAATGCCTCCATTATGTCATGGATCCAAGGGTCAATAGTTGGGCTTGGGAAATCCTAGATGCTTCGGGAATACCACACCCTGGGTTGTACGGCAGCGCCACCGGCGTTGGCGAGCGCCGCCGGCACCAGACCTAGTGTGACGGAGCTCGTTCCGCAGTATAACGGTTCGCCACGAAAGATGCCCGTGCGCTTCGAGCCGCGGCGTGGACACGAATCCGACGGAATACTCCCAGTCTACCTTTTCTTGACCGGCTGCAGATAGTCGAATCTCAGTTGGCTGGAAGTCTCTCCCCTTCCGGTACGCTTGCGCACACCAAGCCATGTATACACCTGACCGTTATACCAGCGCGTGCGCTGAAAGCTCTGGGCCACGTGGGTACCGGCACGCAGCACCTCTTCTTCGTCGATGTAGTAACTCTGTTTGATCGGCCGATTGAGACCCTGCCTTAGCAGATTGGTCCGCGGTTTGATTCTTTCGGGAGGTTCCTGCCGATCTCCCTCGATCAGGCGTGGCATGGAACCGCGCTGCAACCGGGTTTGCCGCACGCTCCCTTCGTCATGCGTCGCAATGAAAGGAATCCAGTTCTCGGGAACCATGCTCATGATTTTGTAGCGCCAGTCGGCAGCGGAGACCAGAGTACCCTCGGCGGGCGCGCCGGATTCCCTAACCATCCGTGTCAGGTATCTCAGGGTGTCTCGCCCAGCTTCGCGTCCGGGAATACTTTCGCCACTCGGCAGCGGAACACGTTGTTCGATGCCCCACACCAGGTTGGCCACTTCGTCACGGGCAAGCTGGACTTCTTCAATCGGGTTGCCCTGTTGGATTTTGGGAACCGAGGGTGTGAGCATCAGGCTCAGATCGGCAGGTCTACGATCCGCACCAGCGATATCCATAGAGTACATCGTCCAGCGATTTGGATTATCGTCGAGCCCTCTGCCGGTGGCCCTAATCCACAGATTCTCTCCGAATACGTTGTTGACCGTCATCCCTCTGATGTTTACAATCGTGCCAGCCGGTAAGGTAAAAGGCAGCAGGTACCAATCATTGGCATACAGCAGGCCGAATTCGATGACCAATAGCTTGTTGATGTCGGTCGTATCGGGGCGAATGTCGCCAAAGTTCGTCTTGCCCTCTTCAAACGTCCACCAGCGCGTATTCGGCATGCCGCCAAACTGGATCGGCGTCGGGATAAAGCAGCGAACGATCGGCGCGTCGAAATCTTCCGGCAGGGGCCTCTCCTCCACATCGCCTAGAGTGGGCGTCTCCGGCTCGATGCTAAAGTTATACCAATCGAGATGGCCGTGATAGTACTCTTTTGCAGAAAAGACTTTTTCGGCCGAGTCCTTTGGCGCCGAGCAGGCGAACTGATATTCCAGCTTGGACGGCAACCAGCCATCCTCACCCTCTTCGCCGCGTGGCTGGTAAAACAGCCCATCGAACCATTGTACAAAACGTTTGCCCAAGGCAATCAGATCGTCGTGCAGCGCAGGATCAGCCTCGACGGTGATCACATGCCGACCGCTGTCGGCGACGATATCATCGTACAGTTTCTTGCCATCGATACGCCGGGTGGCCGTCGCGGCGTGTTTGCGCCAGGACTGCTGGGTTGCACAATAGTACACGTCTTCGCGGCGATCGGGATCGGGCTGATGGATAGGATAGTGGCGGACATATGCCTCCCTGAGTGCGGCCGGAAGGCCGTGCTTGGCCAACAGCTTGGCCCAGTGCCGGCCCATGACCAAACGGAGGTCCAAGGCAATCTCCAGGTCACCGGCGAGAAACGGGATCCTGCGCTGCTCGACCTTGGCCTCCAGCGGCACACAATCGTCAAAGGCTTGTGCCGGCCGATCAGCCGGACGGTATTTGGTCAACGCCGTCTTTTCCATGTAGACCTTGGCCGATACAGGTGAGCCGGCATCATCTCCCTTGAACTCGCCCATCTGCCACTGCTTGGTCAACATCCATAAGGCATCACGCACCTCGGCCCGCAACGCCTGATCGAAATCATGGGTGCGCGGCCGTGCTTCGAGCCGATTGAACACCGGCAGCACAGGCAGGAGCAGCTCTTTCGCAAGAAATTGAAGCAATTCTGTGTTGGTTAGTTGTTCACTCATAGCCGAGCACCTTTGCAAAGACAACCAAGTTGTTGTGGAAAAGGTTTAGCAGGGCGGTCACCGGCCGCGGGCTAGTCAGGGACACGATGGGCGGCAAAAAGCGACTGTAGACCGTGGTGTCAATGTGGTCAGGTTCGACGGCACGCTTTTTCGCCATGTCAAGCGTTTCGTGCAATGTCGCCACCACGTCGTCCCAGCGCCAATGCCCGGTAAAGCGGCTAGGTGTGACCAAGAGCAGGCTTTGAGGCGGTTCCGAATTGGGTTGATCGTAGTGGAAGGTCAGGCCCGCGGTTTCATCCCGCGACGGAATCACTTCGGTCCATTCGTCCACCAAGAGACCGCATTGCGGACGTGTTGGCTCGAAAGGCTCGGTATAGATGCTCGTGAACAGCAGTTTGTCCTCATCAATTGTAAAGGGCTCTTCGGTGCCCGGTTTCTTGCTAGGAAACTGCATGCCCAGCCAGTAATCGTGTTCACGATAAGGGAATTGCGACGGGACGAGCGTCAGGGTCGAACCATTGAACCCCTCGATATGGATCAATGTGTTCTCCAGGTGGTATAGTTTTTCCCGCACCCGGCTTGCACCGTAAAGCCAGTCGTCCATGGGCCAGTCCATATCCAAATCGGTCTGCAGGTAGCGCAAGCTTTGCTCCGAATCCACCAGGGTGTTTTGCCACTCGGTTCCTTGTACGGCGTCCAACGTGAATTCGGGAACGAGGAACATATCGTCGCCAAAAATCGCCTTGGCGGCATTCTTCACCAATTCTACCTTCGCAAGAGAATCACCGGTCCCCGCCACCGCGGCCAGGAAATCGCCCGCCGCGGCCTCGCGGCGCTGCATCTCTTGACTCAGGTGGTCCGCCCGGATCTTCAGGTCATCCGCAAAGGTCTTGACCTGTTTGAGCTGCTCCTCAATATTAATGCCGACAGCGTCAAAAGCCGCCACCTGACCGGCAATTCCTTGAATCCTCTGTATCGTAAGGGATAAACCAGGAATGTCCAGTATTGGCGATATCGTGTTGTTCAAGGCATCCTCGAACTGGACAAATTTCGTGCCGTCGATAGAGCTGAAATAACCGGCCGGTGTAGCCGGAGGGGGTACGGTCGCGGAGCTGGATATTTTCAACTCCGCCTTCCGTAATATGGCGAACAGTTCTTCGTCGTTGAGAAGGCCGATCCCTGCCATATATTCATCACGTAGGGCCGCGTACTCGGCGCGGCGTCCCTCCCAGCGGGTGATGAGTTCCACCACTTTGGTCCTGAGCTGGGCTTGTAAGGACTGACACCATTGGTACATAAACCCGGTGCCGGTTTGGGGAATCCCAAAACTACTCACCCGAGTGAAGATACCGGCAAGGCCGCTTATCAAGGTATCGAGCTCCGTCACAATGGTATCGACGTCATTAGTCCCGAGCGTAGCAGACAAACCGGTAATGTAATCGGCGAGTGCGTGCGTCCGGATATCGGTAAGCGCAGTGACGATGGGGGCTACACGATTGGGATCCAGGCGCAGGGCTTGTTCGTTTTCCTTGGCAGCCTCATTGGATAGTTTGGCATCGGCTCCGTTCAGTGGTTTGGACTTTAATAGCAGGGCGCGCAAACTGGCCATCAAGGAAGTCATTTCGAAGACGCTAAACGTGCCGGCGTCTAATGTGCGGGTATACTCGATGGTGATCGGTTGATCCATGCGGGGCGTATGGTCCGCCACGATGTGATGAACGACCCGGTCGTCCAAGGCAGACATCGCCTGCTCATTGTCGACATTGAGCAAATACAGCATGTCGATGTGCGCCAGACCGATGTCACTCATGTTGACGGCCACTTCTCGGTTCCCGTTGTCACTTCGATCGACGTATTTGACCACGCATTCGATCTGGTCGCCGCTCGGCATGACCCCACTCATCCAATCATTCATGGCGGGCTCCGCAAGCATGCGTGGCGTCACACCGGGGTTACCCAGTGCGTGACTGAGCCCTGTCCTGAATTGTAGGGCCACCCGATGCGTGAGCTGGGTACCGCTGCGCGGCGTCTGGATCACGTCCGGCGTGGGCGGGAAGTTGCCTTTGCTGTAGGTGTCCAGGGTCGCGGCCGCCCGTTCATAGTTGCCCAGCACCACTTGATGCACGCTCTCGGCCAGGGCAAGGTCAGCCACGGCATCGTTGACCTCTATCAACCTCCGCACTTCTTGGTTGATGGCTTCTTCTTGCGCCGGGGAAGCGGGGGGCAATCGCAGACCAAAAGGATAGGTGGCCGTGGTTTTTTCGATGTGCTCGAGAAAGGCAACGCCGTCGAGAACGTTCCTGGCCTCAATCTGCTCGATCGAGTCGTACTCGGGGTCCTGTGGACCCGGAGCCGTATCCTTGAGCTTTTTCGCCACCAAGGGGAACGCATTGCGCAAGTCAAAGATGAATTCATCCACTTCGGTATCCGTCCGGTCGTGCAGGCCCCGCTCGAACTGGTAGCCGAGCAGCGCGGCCAGCGTTTGCCCGCCCTGGATTCCTTCGATGATTTTCAGGGCCATGCGCACGCGCTTCGAGGATAGCTTGATCTTGAGTTCTTCCTTCTCCTCGGGGTCCTCGTTGGACAAATGCCCATTGCGCAATACCGCGGCGGTCACCGCGTGGTTCAGTGAGGGCGCCAGAACATAGCCGGCGTTGCTGTTATCCTCGACCAGGTCTCCCCTTGGGTTGAACACTTGCTTCAGGTCCTCGGGCACCGGTGCCGGCGTCAAGATCTTGTTCTCGGGACAGACGTCCTCCAGCCAGCCATAGGCGCCGAGGTACACTCCGCGCCTGTCCGGGCTGGCAGGCTCATCGCCATGCAGTAAGCCGCGCATGATGGCGAGCTGTAGATGTAGATAGCCGAGCACCCATGCGTCATAGCGGTAGGAAACGGTATCGAGGTGCTCCATCAGCAGACGTTCCAGGGCGGCCGTCGGGACAGTTTCCAGTCGCCTCAGGCCAGCCAGGACGTCCCGGAAAGCGGCGGCTTCGTCGAGGGTGTCGATGTGCTGCGGGATGTACAAGCCCACCATCGTGTTAGGATCGCCGGTGATCCGGACGTCACGCGTGTACAAGTGCTTCCAGCGGCTTTCGGTCTCCTGGCCCTGCTGCACGTGGATCAGGTCCGGCTCAAGGTAGGCCCGTTGCACCTGCGCCGAGGTCATCACGCCTTGGCTGAGGAACAGCCTCAGAGCGGTGTCGATGTAACTGAGATCCAGAGCATGGTGCAGCAAGAGGTACAGCAAGGCCGTCGGTGGTTTGCCGTCGATAAAGCCCTCTTGCAGCCGCAGGCGATCGTGCGAATCCAGGGCGGCGGTGATGAGCCAGCCGATATAGTTTTTCCCATCGACCGTCCAGATGCCGATCGGGGCGCTTTCGGAATTCGGCACCTTGTCAATCCGGTCGCCGCCGAGGAAAAAGCTGTCCGGATCGAAAGCCTTGTTCAAAATGTCCGGCGCCGGGTGCTGGTCGTCGATCACGTACCCATATTTCGCCAGCAGGCCCGCCGCCGCGGCTATGCTGTTCCCATAGAAGGGGACGAGACCGCCGTGCGCAAAGCCTTTCACATTGTAGATGTTGTGTATTTGTTTCAAGCTGTTGGCAAAGCGTTGGTACAATTCCACCGAAGCGGGATGCAGCCCCACAATGTCCAACAGAATCTGGTGGGGATCTCCCTCTTTGCCAGCGTAGGCGACCTTGCTCCGCAGCTGCGTCCAGGCCACGTCCATGTCCAGCAGGATGCGATACAAGATAACCAGGAAATTCCTGCTCGAGCCCAAGATCGCGGTGGCATTGGATAACGAGTGCCCCTCTGGCTGAGGCATGAACCATTGCATATGAGTATAGTCTGTGGCCGGTAGGATGCCGTACGGTTGCTTGCCGACACGGATGGCCGGCACGTTGCCCCGGCCGCTTACATACCGCGTGAAGAAACCGCGCGTTAGTTCGACGGCATTCTTGCTGAACACCGGGTTCATCAGGCTGTCCATAAAATGGCCCAGGGTCGCCGGCCACAAGGCCCGTTGCATGGCCTTGGCCTCGGCAATGTCCGAATGGTAGTAGTTTTCGACGGTCTGCAGCTTGGCCGGATCGATCCCGAGCATTTCGGCCAACCAACGTCCGTCGGTCTTGCCAAACCAGTCGGTGGGATCAGACCTGGGAGTGGTCGGGTCGAAATAGATAGCAAAGCTGTCGTCAGGGTCGTGTCGCCAGCTGTAGCCGGAGCCATCCTCCTCGGTGTTGTTGGTCGGTGTCCCCTGCTTGAGAATTGCCAGGCCCTTGTGGCTGTACTGGTGCTGTCCGAATAGCTCCTCCAGTAGGTTTTGGCCTTTATCCTTATTGGCGCCTAGCTTGAGGCCGAGCACAAAGATCCGGTCGAATCCACTCGCGGCCAGTTCAGGCGAGAGATCAATCTTGAATCCCATACCCTTGGCTACGGCTTCATCGAAATCGAACATCCAGCGCATATTTTCGGAAAAGACCAGATCACCCTCATGAATGTTGGGATTGGCGTCGACATCCTCTTTGGTTACCAATCGCAAGTCCTCGCCCTGTTCCTCCCCGGGGTCCGGCCCCAGGACCAGTTTGGGCGGGACCAGGTTGCCTAGCTGTGGAGGTATGGCCTGTTCGCCGCCCCGGTAGGCTAGAAGCACAAAACGCTCGGGCAGAATGCTTGTCGTAGGGGGTTGCGACCACGCATGTAACTTGGTTTCTAGCTCTTCCGTCTTCGGAAAGATGACGAACTCTACACGAACAACCGTCTCATCACGGGTGAGCCCTGGGGGAGGAGGATCGGCAAGGTTGGCCGGTTTATAATCCTTTACCAGACTTGACGCCCGCTCTGCGCTGACCACGAGCAGCAGGTTGTTCCGCGCTTGGTCGAGGCGAGCGCGGTCCTTGCCCGCCTGCCACACGGCTTGCCAGTACGCGACGATGGCGCCCCGCTCCGGTTCGACCAGCGCCGCTTCCGTGCCGATGGCTAGAATGATTTCCCCCGCGGCTCTGACGGGCTCACCGGCGATGTTCATGGGCACATACCGGTCACCGCTGATCAGCCAGTACGCCCGACCGGGACCATGGGCCGAGGCCAGCGACCGCCACGCGCCGCGATTTCCGTCGACATCATCTTTGCCCGCTTTCCACCGAGCCAACCAGTAAGCGCGGGCGTCGCGTATCTCCGTTTCGGACAGGTCGCTTTCAAAGCTATTGATGGCGATGTCGTCTGGAAACACGCGCACCCATAGCTGGTTGACGATCGCGCCGCCACGCGTTACCTTTTTAAAGCGGGTCTCCAGGCGCAGGGGAAGCAGAAGGATGGGCCAGTCGTCCTTCAGAGCTCCGATGTTCCCCATCGGATTGGTGAACTGCGCGAATTCATTCAACTTTGCGCGTTCCACAGCCAGGGCCTCACTATGGGCCTTCTGGCCTGCACGTACTGCTTCTGCAAGCTTGCGTTCGGATCGAGTGATCTCGGCCAGGCCTGGATCTTTTTGACGCTCCCCGCTACCGATGCCCCGCAGGAGTTGCTTTTTCTTGCGCTCAAGCCCGCCCGCTCTTTGCCGCGCGGTTTTGAGAGCGTGGCGGGTCTCTTCGCTCGCGGCCCTGGCTTGATTCACCTGCTTTTGAAAATCCTCAAAGCTCATCCCAGCCCTCGCAGACGCCCTAGCATTTGTCGGGCAGCATCTCGGCCGCGTGCACGCCGACCAATACGGGCACCTGGTACAGAATATAAGCAAGCTCGGCCGCGTCCATCGTACTGCGCCAGAGCACGTGTGAATCTTCTTTTTGTTGTTGTTTGGGGTCGCTGTCCGCAGTGCCCGGGTCGGAGACGTTGATCATGCGTGTTCCGCCGATGGCCAGGCATTTGCCGGCGCTCATGTCGGCTGGGGTCATGAAATGGGACCAAGCCAGTTCGTTCCAGGAGGTGAGCGTGGTTACGGCCATGTCGCTTGCTTCCCCTGGCACATCCAGGCCGAAACGCGGTTCGCCGGGACGTTCCTTGATCACAAAGAACCAGCCTGCCTTGTCTCCTTCGTTCTCGCCACCGCCCCCCTTGGCTTCCTTGACGTCCAGATCAAACCCGAAGAAATAGATATCCGGCTCGACCTTGGCTTCATAGAGGGGCGTCTTGACCACTTCTGCTTCGGGCGCGCTGTCATCAAAATCGCGCGGTTCGGTCAGTACGCGATGCCCCTCTTCGTCGGTCGCCCACTTGGCCCGATGCGCGTAGATGACGGCGGTTGGGTATTTTTTTAATAGCTCGCCGCGTATGACCAGCACCACCTCTTCTTTCTTTTCGCCTCCCTGCGCGCGGTGATCATGGTCGCCCAGATCGGAACGCCTCGACCAGCGGTGCAGCGGTGGGATATCGCGCAGCTTTTCCCGCAACGCCTTTTGGTCCAGCCCTTCCTTGTTCAGGTAGCTGCTTACATCCCAGAACTGCCGGAAATAGCTGCCGCGCTGGTCCGTCGGGAATTCCCGCCAAAGGAGCTCGCGCGCAAACTCGTGGTTGAGGCCCACCATATAGGATTCGATAAAGCGTTGGTTGGTTTCCAGCAGCGTGATCGAGTTCGGTTCGATCAAGTTGATATTCGGGAGAAAGTCATCGTTCGACAAATCCAGCAGCGGTTTGTACATCGGCACGTCGAGCTCGGGATAGGCCATGGCCTCGACGAAATCTTCGCCCAGGGCATCCGTGATGCGTGGTGGGATCATGATCTGACCCAAGATGTAACGCGGGATGGTCACCTCTGGGTTGATCCCCGCGACGACGGCATTCACTAAGTGCTCAATATTCAATTCGGTGTAGACCGGCGACTTGCCGGCCGCCGCGCTCCGCTGCACCAACTCGTAACTGTCGCGCAACGCCGCTTTGAAGCGGGTAGCTTCAGCACTGTCTGCCGCGCCCACGGCTGGGACAAAAGCGTCGCCGAATTCGGTCACGCGGAAGTTCGGCGTGCGGGGAAACTCCTTCACCGATTCAGGGACCTGCTGCTCGGGCAGAATGGCAGCCGCATTCCGGCGCGCCCTGATCAGCCTGCGCAGCCAAGTCCATGCGGCGAACGCGGCCGCGGCCACGGCGATGAGGACAGAGGGCAGGGCCACACCGGTTGCGCCCAAGAGCAAATACAGCAAAATGATCAGGGCACCGAGGAGCAGTGGCAAGTACTGCAACCATTGATACCGCAGCAGCCCATCCAACAGCCAAGCTGGCACGCGAGCAGGTCGAAGGGCATCCGCGAGTTTGGCGTGGGTGATCAGCTCGTCGGGCACGACGCGCGGAGGTGCCGGTGTCACTTGTTCTTGGTTGACGCGGCGGATCAGGGTGTCTCGACTAGCCGCTGAACCCAAATTCAAGCGTTTGGCGATGTATCCTCGCGGCCGGATGATCCGCCGCATCGGCGCCGAAATCAGGGCTTGAGGCACGCGACTGGTCCTGACGTGATGGAACACGGTTTTCCCGTCGGCGATGATGCGTTTTTGCACCGGGGCGGTCAGCGTGAGATACCTTTCGACGGCAACACCTGGCTTCGGTCGAATGTTCTTCCGGTACCAGACCTTCGAAGCAAAGCTGGCCAACTTGGCCCACCGCAGACGCCGGTTGGCCTCCAATACGTCGCCCACCTGTCCCCAGGCGGCATCCATGTACTCTTCCTGTTTCTGCTGAATGACCTGAGTGCCGAAATTCGCCACGCAGCGCCAGCGGGGATCCAAGTTCAGACCGTGCACCCAGTTTTCGCGGTTGTCCGCCGGGGTCCCGTCCCCTTTGGTCAATAGTCGTGACGTCAGTGCCGGCCAGCGCCCATAGAGGAGTGAGGTGATCAGCGGATCGGGGTCGTCTGGGTTTTCATCCTCGATCGCCAGTGTTGAGTCGAGATGAGCCGCGCTCGTGGTTTTCCTGGTGTAATCGTCGGCCAGATTAATGAAAGCCGCGAGCTGTTGCTGGAACGGGTGGGGATAATTGCCGTACCACTGATCGTAATTTCGATATTCAGCGGCCTCGGCTTCACTGAAGCAGGCAACGGGGACTTGGAGCGCGCCGCCCAGGCGCAGGATACCTTTCAGCCGTTCATCCTTGATGCCGTCGATATTCGAACCGGGATCCTGCACGTCGATATCGCGCTGGCCGACCCGACTGTCCGGCACTCTGGGTTTGAGCAAGCGCACCAGGTATTCAAAGTCACCGGCTGAACCGGTGCGAAAGTACCAGCGGTAGTAATAGGGGAAGGATCTTCCCTCCTGCCGGTTGGCATAGCCGGCCCATGCGATGCTATTCGCGCCGTATCCCGCGATGGTGGCCGGATCAATGCCTAGTCCGGCCAAACGGCCGGTTTCGAATGTCGGAATCAAAAAGGCATGATAGGCCTTGTTCTCCACAAGCTCCCGCGGACTGAGCACGCGCGAATAGGCCAGGTCTGGATTCTCACTCAGGGTGTCTCCAAACTGCCTGATAAACGCCGCCTCGTCGGTAGAGATCGGATTGTCGCCGGCCCCCGCGATGTTTCTGTTGACGTGAACGTGTGCCCAGGCCCACAGGTCGGCCTCCTTTGGGAGGACAACGCTCACATCTGTTTCGTCTTTCAGGGTAATGTAATTCAGCGGCCGATTCAGGGTATTTTCGCCTTCGCCGAACTCGCCCTCGATCAGCACCAGAAGCGTGAGCCAGGGGATCAGCCGATGGCCGGCCGGCGCGCTCGGGGTATAGCGCCACGGGAAATCTTCATCGTAGAATTCGATGTAAGGCAGATAGTTGGGCTCAAAGTTGGTGATCCAGTTACGCGGCTCGGTCTTGACGATTGTCTTCGGATCGATACCCACGATGTCGCCCGGGCCATAGAGCTCTATCGTCTTATTGACCGTTGTACCGGGCGGATTCGTCAGCCCCGTGCCGGTCACGTTCAGCGTGACGACAATCTGGCCGCGTTTAACATTCGGATCTGCCGGTGCCGTCACCCGGTTGGCGATCCCTTGCCGCAGGAAAGGAAGAAAGGAATAGGTTCCGATTTCGTCACTCATGCTGCTCTCTGCATCTCCACTTGTGGAATGACATGGATTTGTCTTGCCAGCCGACCATCCTTTGCAATCTGCTGTTTCATATAGTCCTCGGCCTGCGCCTGGCTGGTAAAGTCCGTGGACTGTTTGCTAAATGCTGTGTTGTCGCTGACGAATGTCACCGAGTAGCGGGGCTTGCCTACCTGCACCTTGTCGGCAAACGGCTTGAGTGCTTGCTGCTGTTTGTGCGACAGCACGGATTTGGATGCCGCATTACCGTTGAGGAACAGAGCGAACAAGCTGCCAGACCACACATAAAAGAGACGCAGAAAGCGCCGGTAGTGAGTATCGAGGATGATCTCTTCGTAGCGCACCACCCGTTTGACTGCCACAGGAGCGTGGTACTGTTCGCCGGCGACCGACAGCTCCACGCCGCTCTTGATAGGCGCAAAAGATTGGGCGCTCAGCAACTCACCATCCGATTTGTCCAGATACTGGCCGACGGCGAAGGGCTCTTCGAGGTCCCCCCTCTTCTGAATGCCCAACGTGGTGACCGTGACCTCAAAACAGTTGGCATCGCTCGGCTTTTGATTGCCGACTTTGTCGATCGTCATGCCCAGCGGGACGGCGCGCTGGCTTATTTTCAAGCTGCCGACCGGGTGCAGGACGAGGTCGGTCGAGCCCTGCTCGAGGCTTCGCAGGGTCACCAGGAGTCGGTTACTGGGGGGCAGCGCCGCCCGCCAATTTTCCAGCTTTTGTAGTTCTGCCACCAACAAGGGCACGACGCTGATCGGTGGCAATGTGGTTTCTGCCTCATTTCCCCAGGTATAGCTAAAGTCGACGTCGATATCGAAGAAGAGTATCGAGATCGACCCGGTGCCCTCCACGTGCCACGGGGTGGGCCCTTCCAGTGAGCCGCGAAAGCTCACGCTGAAGAGGCCGATACCAAATACCTTGACGGAGAGAGAGGCGGAGATGCTGATAATAAAGTAGAAGGGTGAAAAGCGGAACAACGCGTCGAACGCCAAGTGCCCATCGATGTTGAACGCGCTGATCCCAAAGTAAATCTCCACCGCGGCCCCAAACTGCACCGAATTCGACGTGACCGCAAAGTAACCCTCGACCCGAATCCGTGCAAAGTCCGTGTCCAGGATGCTGATCGCGAGCCGAGCGATAGCCCCAAACGGCAACGGCGGGGGATTGAACGCCGGGTGAAAACCGCCCACACTCACGACAAAACTGGCATCATCACCCCAACCCACCAACAAACCCATTTCGCCTTCTAGGGTGATGAACAGAACGCGAGATTCGAACATGGCCGCAAAGAACCAGAGACGCTTCTTGTCGAATTCAATCGCGCCGATGAAGTTGACCTGGATGACAATCAGGGCCGCGTCTTCGTCCGGCAGGACAACTCTCAACACACCTAGAATAGCAATATCCCCGGGAATTTCGATGATGATGCCCAGCGAAACCGTGACCAGATTCGGCGTTCCCCAGCCGATCATGGCCATGGGCCCGATCAAAAAGGTGTCTGCTTCGACGGGGAAGTAGTTTTTCAGGTCGCTGATGATGCGCGAGGCATTTTGGACCACGTTCTGCGGGAACATGACGCTGTTGATGCCGCCGTCGCGTATCCCCGTCGCGATCACTTCCAGACGCATCGTCCGGTTCAGGCCCAGCAACCCGCCCACCGCACTCAGGGTGAAACCAAAGCCCAGCTGAATCGGCGAGCCGAATGCAGCAGTCAGGATCAGTAAGAGCGAAAATCCTTTTGATCCATCGGGCAGCCGGGTGCTGATGAGACCAATGGCCTTGACGCTCGCGAGGCCGCTAAGGTCGAGCTCCAACACTCCGTCATATTCTTCTTTCACCGGATCAAAGCGAAGAAAGCCACCACCTTTGACGACACCGGCATCGATTGCCAAGCCAACGCCATTGGGAGGCTTGAAACCAAGCGTGAGGTCAATGGGCCCCAGGTTTCCGCCACTTCCAGGCAATGACAGATTTGCTGCAAGTCCAATACCTTCTATGGTCGCCTGCATCGGACCTAGGGCTAGCTTAACACTCGCTCCGGCACTGAGGGGTATTGCGCTTCCGTTGGGCACTACCGGAATGGAGACGGTAATAGACTGAAGCTCTATGGGGCCCAGCTGAACGTGAGTTGGCAGCTGTATCTCGAGCCCGCCGCTCCCACGGAAATAAACGCCCCGCCGCGTACTTATTCCTAATACCAGATCGAAGTTCGCGGTGATACCTTCTGCTGGAAGAACGGTTGACAAAAAGCCATCAGTCCCGTCAGCACCGATAGCCAGCTTCCCTCTCCTGAGTTCAAACTCCGCAAAAAGCTCTCTCTGGTCGCTGATCAACAGATCGGCGCCTACATGAACACCTACCCCTTGCAGTTCTACATACTTTGTGTCAGTAACAGCAATAGGCCGTATCGGCGTACTGCCGGTTCCTGTGAACAGTAGCCCGACCTTAAAAGCGCCCGATGCAGCACCGGCGCCGTTTCCTCCCTGGAATCCGGTAAATATCTTGATGTCCTGATCTGGGCGAACGACCAGTCCAATGCCGCCAGCTACCTGAAGAGCGGTTTCGAATGCGAAAGAAATCTGATCCGTGATCTTCACACTGCTGCTGACATTCGCATTGCCATAAGGCAAGACCGCAAAGCCAGGCTTGAGTCCATTGGATTGTGGGAGCGGGAAAATGCCAAGCCCGAAATCGGCATTCATGGCGTTCTCGCCACTCAAGGCAAAAGGCATCTTCAAATAGTACTTGATCAAGTTCGGCTCGGCATTGGGCTTCTCTTCCAAGACCTGCGCAGTAGCACCGTCCATTTCCAGTAGGTAAGAACTGAACCCCAGCGAATCGAGAAAATCCGCGATGTTAAGACCCAACTGCAGGGCATCAAAATCGGGGGTGCCCCAGCCGTAGACATCTTCGAAGACTTTTTTCGGTGCGGTCAAGAGTTGAATCACATTCGACCAGTTGATTCGGCGTACGACGTGCGAGGATCTGGCAGCCGTAAGGGCAACCTGTTGCTCGACGGTGACCAAGCCCAGCAGCCTCAGCGCGGAATATTCAAGTGGATGCCCCTTCCGTAGGGATTCGACTATTAGATACGGGAGCAACTCATCCTGAAGTTTCTGCAGGAACCCCTCTGCATTCAGGGACGGCAACAAACCAGCCGAAGAACCTTGCCCGATTGTTCCGATATGATCGATAAGCCTGACCAAGGCAGCCACGATCTCAGCTAACTTGCCATAGTCGATGTCGTCCGTGCTGCTGATGTCTTTGGTAACAGCAACGAGCTGATCGACATCCGAGACAAGATCCTTTACTGGTTGAGGGATATCGTTGACGTCCCAACCGAATTCCGTTAGCAGCAAATTGGCAAATTCATCCAGTTGGTTCCCCGGCGCAGTCTGCACACGTGACAGCACTCTGGCCAGCGACAATGCTACCGCTTGGAAAGTACTTTGAGTGGCCATTTTTACGACTCTCCGCGGGTCACGGGATCCTGCCAGGCGGAATCACAAAGTTCTTCACTCCATCCCATACTTGTCTTTCGTAGGCCTGGTAAGGATTTAGGCCGCCTGCTGTGCTTCCACCAGATGCGAGAATAAATCCGTTCAGGAAAGTGCTGGGAGCGGGGCTATTGACTACTTGTGCCGTATCCCCACTGGCGCGTCTCAGCAGACGGTGCACGTCCCCAACAGGTGCATATCGCCACAACAAGGCGCCTGCGTAATTCCTGCCCAAGGCTTGCTGCATTACCGTTCGGCAGCTAGAGGCTTGCTTGACTTCATCCAACTTTCCCTTGTCTTTCTTTTTGCCGTACTGGTGACCCACTTCACCGATAATACATGCCTTGCCATTCACCCATACCGGCAGATCTCCATGATCCTTGCTGTTTGGCCTGTCCGGGTCATAGTAGCGGTGATAGTCGTAGAAATCCACAAAATTGAAATCATTATGCCCTTCTAGTTGGCTGTAGTTGGCGAAACTGACGGTGGACTTTAGACCGCGCAATGCAATTTGCTGATGGACCTCGCTGACAAAACTGGCCATGTCGTTTCGGCTGACTGTCCCATTGAGCCAGCTCCAATCCGCTTCGTTGGCAATGTCTATAGCGAAAACATTTTGGGTGTATGGTACAGATGGATGAACGCTAGTATTCATGCTAAGCAAGGTGTCAAGGAATGGAGTCAAAATGTCCGCCTTAAAATTGGCGCGCGCCGAACTGACCAAAAACCGGAACAACGGTATGTACCATGCTGGCGGGGAGTTCGTTTTTAACAGTGCAGCAGCATCTAGTAAACACCAATAGATCTGTATGCCATGTTGATGCGCCGCCCGCATAATTATCTTGACACGCGGCTCGACAGAAGTTAGATAGCGGTCAAGGCCGAAGTGATCACCTAGATTAGGACTCATAGAGCTGGTGCCACTGAACGTCATGCCTTCCAGCCACTCCAGCAACCACCAGCGGACAACCTTGATCTTCCGCAACTCCAAGTGGTTGAAGTACGCACCGACAATCTCCTCAAACTTCAAATCCTGGGGAGGATCGGCTGGCCATGGAAAGCCGAAGGTATTAGCCAAATCATGGAAAGCATGCCCCAAATCATGGCCGTATGCATGATTCAGCCAGGCGATGTTTACACCCAGATAGAACTTGGTGGGATCAAAGGGCATCTTCCTTTTCCCTCGCCTTGATCAAATCAGAAAACAAAAAGGCACCCGTGACTTGACATGCCAAGCGCGTCAAATCACGGGTGCTTGTTACTCGATCCAGCGCACCAAAAAGGTCGTGCGCAGTGGTGTAGCATCAAAGCCTCCAGACTCACACTCTGCAAAACATCATCCAAGCAGAGGACGGCCAAAGCCCAGTAAGAGTCGGAGCGCTACTCTACAGCTGTAATTGTAAGGGTATCAAGGGGCCGTGTCAATAGTGCTTTAGGTCGAATTATCTTTTCCTGCCTGACAGTTTTAAGGAAATGGGTTGACGGACAACCGCTCGGCTCTAGAATAGGTTTTCCCACAACTTGCTGGGAAGGCCGAGCATGTCCATCAAGCCCTGTATCATCAATGGTTTCGTGTGCTACGGGAACCGCGGTTCCAGGAGCCTCCGACGCGAGTTGCTCTCCTCGCTTGTTTTCTGGTCGGCATTTACTCCAGCCGGTTGGCGCAGTTACATCCGGTGATCCTCAAGGTTCCTGCTGCGGTACACCTCACGTTTATCCCCGCCGCCTGAGCCGGTTCTTGGAGAATCGCCACCCACTTACTATCGCGATCCCGAATCAGAAAGCGCGGCGCTTGACCAAACGGGGTTGCCTCGCGCAGCACCTGCACTTGCGTGCTGTGCAAGTGTTGCTGAGCCACCCAAGTATCCGTTGGTGAACGCGTGACCCCGAAGTGCACAATCCGCCGCGAAGCTAATACGACAACGTTAGTTTGGTTTTGACTTCCGAAGCGTTTGGCGATGACGTTTTCGGTGCGAGCGATAGGCAGCGTAATTCTGCTGTTGCGTGCGTTCGATCTCGGCAATCATGCCCGCCTCATCGAGCTCGCGTTTCGGCAAAACCATTTGGAGCAGCTTGCGCACTTGGGAAACCGTGAGAGCGGGAGCGTCCGCGTCCATCTCCACGCGGAGCTCGACCAAGAACTGATGCGACAGCATGGTCATCGCCGTATGATGATGCCAACCTGTCCAGTTGCGCACTTCATAATGGTCGAGGGCCAACTCGCCTTTGCATTCTTCAATGACGGTCTCGACCGGCCACCGCCACGCGGTCAGGCGGGCCAGCGTTTTCGGCGAGGCGCGCTTGGGCGCATTGCAGCGAAAGAACTTCCAGGCATCCAGCGTGCCCTTGCCGATCGGGCGTCGGATCACCAGCCACTCGGCCCTTCCCGGCAGACCATCTTCGACCATCACCACGCGGAGGGCGGCCACTTCGACGGCCACAGGGCCTTTCGTGCCTTCATGGACGATGTGTTTCTGCCAGCACCTTTTGGGTAGGGCCTGGGCGAGGTGCTCCACCTGTTGGGCGGCGGGAGCGTCCGGGGCCAGGTAGGTCACAGTCGGTGGACGGCCCGTGGCTGGTGCCGGACCGGGTGGCACGACCTTCGGACGAGAGCGCCACGTCCGCGTCGAGCGGGGCACCTCGGCAAAAAAGTACTTGCCGTGAGCGTGAATTCGGTCTAAAAGATGCGGAGCCCGGCCGTACCCTTCGTCCATGGTAACCCACTGGAAGGGCACCACGGCGGCCGCGATCAGGGCGTCGATCATGTTCGCCCCTAACTCGGGTGTCGTGGGGAAGGTCACATCATTCGGAATCCCGCACTTGCGCCAGCGGTCGCGGTGGGCCTCATCAAACCATGCCTTGGGCAAGTACAGCCGCCGATCCAGGAGCGTCTGGCCCGCGTCACTCGCATACGCCACCACGAC
>JAMDCU010000023.1 GCA_023489485.1 Chloroflexota bacterium | reverse complement strand
TGATTTCAGAGACCCAGCAGCGGGGAGAGTTGGAAGCCAGCGAAAAGGAGATGATCCACAATGTCTTTGAGTTCGGCGACCGGCTCGTGCGCGAAGTGATGATCCCACGTCCAGACATGATCGCGTTTGACGAGCATACCACCGTTGACGAGTTTCTGCAAACGTTCAAAGAGGTGAGCCACGCGCGTTTTCCGATTTATGCCGAGAACATAGACAATATCACCGGTTTTGTCGCCATCAAAGATGTCCTGCGAGCGATCGCGGTGGAAGGAAATGAAGTGCGCGGACAAGCGCTCCGAGCGTTCGCGCGGCCCGCCAAATTCGTGCCTGAAGCGAAGAGGGTGGGAAAGCTCTTTGCAGAGATGCAAAAGCAAAAGACGCAGCTTGCCATCGTAATTGACGAATACGGCGGGACCGCCGGAATGGTGACGCTCGAAGAACTCATCGAGGAAATTGTCGGCCGGCTCTCCGACGAACTGGCGCATGAACCACCTCCGGTCGAAGCCATCGACGAGCGGACGACTTTGGTGGACGCGCAAATGCGCGTGGAGGAGGTCAATGAGGAGCTCGGGCTGCATCTTGCGGAGAGCCCGGACTATGAAACGGTGGCCGGCCTGGTTCTTTACATCGCCGGCCATATCCCCAAACAAGGGGAGCAGCTACGAATAGACAAGGTGCAGATTACGGTAACGCGTATGGATGGTTTAAAAATCGACCAGGTCAAGATCCAACGGCTGTGATAGCGGCTGGGGCCTCGTCCCTCTTCTAATGAAGCCACTTGTTCGATTGGTGGAGGTTTCTTATTCTGAGTGGGAGATGGAGGAGACCCCTGAAGATTGACCGCGGTCAATTTTGGGGTTGCCCGCGTAGATGAGGTGCGAAGCACCGCTCAAGTTATAGGCAAGATTGTTCCTGACATGCACCGTGGCCGTGGAGGCCCCGCTTAATTCCATATCCGCCGCTTCGGCGGCAAGATCTCGCAGCGTGGCCTTGCTAGCGCCGCTCACATTCACCGTCATCGTTTTCACAGAACCCTTCAGTGTCACCTGAGAGGCGCCGCTGACTTGCATCCGCGCGTTCCCCATGTCCATCGCACCGTTCAGGCGGCTCGCGCCTGACACGTCCAGATGAAGATCCCTCGTAGAGCTAAAGCCGCTCAGGTTCGCGCGCGTCGCGCCGCTTAACCGAAGTTCGTCGAGTGCGGGCATTTGAATATCGGCTCTCAAGGTGGCGGGGCGGATGCCGCGACCCGGCGTCGAATCCGTATAGATGCGGAGAGTGGACCCCTCCTTCACAATCTTGATATAGTCAAACAAGTTGTCATCTGCGGACACGGTCACTTGAAACGAGTCGCCTCGGACCAAGTTGACCTGGAACGCACTTGCCGCGTCCACCCCGGTAAAGTCGGACAACGGATATTCTTTGGAAATAACCCGTCCCGAGCCGGCGATTCCACCCCCGAATGTGCAACCGGAAAGCACGAGGGCTGCGCAGATTGCTAACACGAGTGCCCCGTTCATTTTAAACTCCCCCTCTCCAATTACGGAGCCAGGAGAGAGGCCTGAGCGCCTCTCTCCTAGAGACCTAGGTTGATGGGGTCATGTCGCCGGACGCAGGAGGCGGCGGTGGCGTCACTGGGGCGAGCGCCTGCGGCATCGCCGGAGGATACGCCTGGGTCCCAAAGCGGGAAAGGATGACCGCGCCCAGCCCGAGCATGCCGACGAAAAGTGAGATGAGCCAACCCAAGATTGGAACCGCGCCCAGAACTGCCAGCAAGATCACCCCGACGATGACGGCGACGATAGGCAGAATCCCGTGCACCTTGAAACCTTCCAGGACTTTTTCCCCAACAAATCGCCCCAGGGCGACCCATCCAAAGAGCCATGCGACGGCGAGCGCCAGGAGCAGCAGGAACGCGAACGGGATTCCGATGATGACAATCACCAGAAGGATCGTGAGCATCGGTGCGACGAGCAGAGTGAGACAGCCGACGCCGAGACTGGGGAGAGCCGATTTTTCGGCGACATCACTCACCCTACGCGTTTCGTTCGGTAGGAAGACAACCGTAAGCGCACCGAGCGCAGCCAGAGCAAGAGCTGTCACCACGCCGCGCACAAAACCGAACATGATCCCGGTCACGCCGGATGCAAACGAGTACCAGATGGGATAAGGAAAGCCTCGAAAACTGGTCCCCGCGCCATTCGTAATTCCACCCCGAACGGTCGCGCCTTGTTTCACGTTCGTGCTGCCGCCGATCGCCGCGACGGTACCCTCCACCACCGCACCCGGTTCGAGCGTCGCCGTCCCGCCAAAGACCACAACTCCATGGTCTACTAGTCCGGAGATGTCTGCATTTCCGCCAAAAATGACAATATCGTTGCCTACGTGCGTTCCCTCCTCCAGGACTAGATCTCCGCCGAAAGAGACAATGTCGCGTGAAACCGTCGTACCGCTGGCAATTCTTGCACCGCAGCCAAACAAAATGACATTGCGCGGCGAATATCCCTGGACGACCGTGGTTCCACCCATGCAGACGTGGTCGCCCGGGTTTGGTCCTTGGGCAAAGACCGGGGTAGCCAGAAAAGACATCAAAACAATAGCAATCAATACGACGAGCAAGCGTTTCATTTCACACCTCCCACCGAATCTAGGTGAGCTGACGTTGGGAAGAACCGGCGACAATGTGGGCCCAGACAAAGGTGAGCCCAAGGACGAAGAGGGCGTACCCGAGCAGTTGAATACCCTGTAGGCTCAGAAGCGCCAGCCCGAATTCGCCTAGCGCCAAGGCATAGGGAAGCAAGGTCACCAGAAGCTGCACGGCGACATCCGGGATGATATAGAGACCGGAGAGCAGCTGCAAGAGCCAGGCCACTAGGGCCGCGAGAGGAATAGCGGCCGCGATGACGAGCAGCCCAACGCCGATCCAGGCACGGCGCTGCGCCCGCGCTCGTTCACGTTCCTCAATGCGGGCCATGACCCTGGCCGTAAAACCCGGTGGAGGCGAGATCATTCTTGGCCTAACCTCTGACTCTTCCATTCTCTGCATCGCCTACTCCCCTACAACACGCGGATGATGCGTGTGCTCGATGCTGCCCTGTCGTCGTCCGTGCCCGACATTTGTTGTGCCAACAGCTTGCGCGCACGGTGCAGCTTCACTTTGACTGCACCGACTGAATCGCCAGTCGTCCGCGCGATCTCCTCAATCGACTGATCATGCCAGTAGCGCAGCACAACCACCAACCGGTAGGCGGGCGCAAGACGCTCCAGCAGTTGCTCAATTTGCCGCTCACTCTCATGCTTCAGGGCCTCGTCGTCAGGCTCCGGCGAGTCGCTCAACAGCACCTCGCTCAATCCCTCATCTTCAATCGAGAGCCAAGTCAAACGGCGACGACGCAGCCGATCAATGCAATAATGTGCGGCGATAGAAAGCAGCCAGGTGGCGAAAGACTGCTCTGGACGAACCCGCTTGAGTTGACCAAAAGCCCGCAAAAACGTCTCCTGCGCCGCGTCCTCGGCATCATTTGCATTTCCCAGCATTCGGTACGCCAAGTTATAGACCGGTATCTGATACTTGTCTACCAGTCTGGAAAACGCGTTCCGATCACCTTGCTGCGCTCGTCCTACGAGCAAACGGTCTTGCGCCGTTTCCAACGTCACCTCACATCAGGCGCCGCGCGTCTTTAGACGGTGAATTGTGACGCCTGATTTCACTCTATCTACGTGGAAGGAGAAAGAAGGTTACAGCCCGGGGCCAGCCGGTGCGAGGACGGCCGGCGTCGGTAGTGCCGTCGCAGCCAGATACCCCTCCGTCCAAACGGTCGACTCGAACGCCTGATACAGGCCGGCGATAAAGGCCAGAATGATCAGCGTGGGTATGCCAGACTGGATGCCGGCGGCCACCCCGCTCGCGACCGAATCCGCCGCGGCGGACACTACAAATCCCACCCCGACAGGGATACCAATAAGGATCAGGTTTATCGGGATCATTTCTAGGCCGAACGCAATTCCGATTCCAATAAGAAGGATATACAAGAACACGACTTGGTTTAAGCTCGCGCGCACAATGTGATAGCCTTTGCGGATAGATTCGATTACGCCGCGGCGGCGAATCACGCCTGCGCGCACGAAGAACTCGTAGAACGGCCGGATGACGATGGCGACTGCGGCTATGCACAAAATAGTAAAACAAATCAAAAGAAACGAACCAAAGAGGCCCGAGATAACAAGCCCAATCAGCTGTCCCGGTGTTTCGCCCTGACCGGAGCGGATCAAAGGCAATAGCGGAACGAAAAAGGGCGCCGCGGCCATGATGATGACGAGGATCGATAACAGGGCGAGCGGAATGTTGATCAGCAAGGCAATTCCGAGGAGAGGCCAAAATTGAGGCCCGGATGGCCGCCAGAGCCTCCGGTGACGGCGAGCAGGAATCCAAAGAGCCAGAGTGCCCGATCACGCCGCGTGATTTCGAAAGCACGTGCGAGCATTCTGCCGTAATCCATGGTGACCTCCGGACAACGACGTGAGCTCTGCGTTCAACGTTCCTGGTTGAGGGTTTCAGGTTAAGGGGCGAGGCTGGGAATTATGCCAATTTGGTCGGGTCTCGTGTTGCCTCAGCGACAAGTCGGTGAGGGATGGCGCGATAACGGCCCCAGTCGCGCCATTCCTCGGGCAACTGCTCCAGGCTTTCGGCAACTTGGGTCAACTCTGACCATGGAACCTCTCGGAATTCGCTGATCCGCTCTTTCAGATCGTTTACGTGCGGTTCCGCGCTCGAAAGCTCCATTAAAAAGATGTACGAGACATATGGAGCGCTCTCGCCGCCATTCTGAAATCCGTACTCGACAAGGCCCAACAGCCGCACGGGCTTGAGATCCAACCCGGTTTCTTCGTAGACCTCGCGCGCGACGGCGGCTTCGACCTTTTCACCCAGCCGTACCCCGCCTGAGAGAAGCCGGTAGGCCGTAGGCGGATAAAAACTCTTGATATGCAAAAGAACGCG
>JAMDCU010000122.1 GCA_023489485.1 Chloroflexota bacterium | reverse complement strand
GGGGCTTGGCTCTATGCGGTTGAAGGAAACGGGCTCGCGAACTGGGGAAATAAAAAAGACCGCTTCACGCGTGACCACACGTGATCGCGACCTCTAGTCTAGCAGGCAGGCTCCGAGCCCCATTGCTAGGAGCTGAGTTATGTAGCTATATTATATGGTGAGTTCCTGCAAGTGTCAATAGCCTAGGCCAATCGCATCTTAACCATGGAGCACCTTTAGCAAGCAGGCTTGGTCCCACCCCGCTCTCAGGCGCTTGGCATGGATGCCACACATGACGGCGCGCTCCTATTCAGATGGAACGTCCGTTGCGCATTTGTCATTTCTCATTCGCCATTGTGCTATAATGCGACCATGGATCTCGAGGAACTCGCGGCTGAAGCGCGCCGGCTGGGACTCGAACTCACCCCCCGGCAGCTCGAGCAGTTTGACGAGTACGTTCGCGCACTTTTGGATTGGAATACGCGCTTGAACCTGACGGGCATCACCGACCCCAATGAGATAATGGTCAAGCACCTGCTGGACTCGCTCTCCGTCGCTCCTCTCCTGAACGCGCCGTTTCACGCTCGACTGATCGACATTGGCACTGGCGCCGGCTTCCCGGGCATCGTGCTCAAAATTGCGCTCCCCCAACTCGACGTGACTTTGCTCGAGGCAACCGGCAAAAAGGTCCAGTTTCTCAAGCACATACTCGTTAGTCTGCAGATTCACGGCGCCGAGGCCATCCAGGGCCGCGCCGAAGATCTCGGTCGCGACCCGGCCCATCGCGAACAATATGACTATGCCGTCGCCCGAGCCGTCGCTGACCTCGCGACCCTTGTCGAATATGCCCTTCCCTTTTTGCGCGTCGGCGGAGTTTTTGTAGCTCAGAAGGGTATAGATGTCGAACAGGAAATCCGCGGCGGGGGGCGGGCCATCCGTCTTCTGGGCGGACACCTGCGCGAGACTTTGCCTGTCCAACTGCCAGGACTCCAAGTCCGCCATTTGGTGATCGTCGATAAAGCCGCCCCCACTCCACCCGCCTATCCCCGCCGCACTGGCCTCCCGGAGCACAAACCTCTGCGCTGACTCCCATTTTTGACCAAACTCTTACTTGACAATCAAGCCGGCTTGTCGTATAATATCGACGTATTGAAATTCCTCTATGTGATTGGCCGATTCGTATGAAAGAAATGGATTGTGTCTCCTTCTGCCGAGCGCTCGGCGACGAGACGCGGCAAGATATTCTACAGCTGCTGCAAACCAGAGGCGAGATGCGCGTGAACGACATTGTCGCCGCCTTTGGGCGCTCGTCGCAGCCAACCATTTCGCACCACTTGAAGGTACTCAAGCAAGAGAGTCTCGTGACCAGCCGCCGCGCGGGCAAAGAGATCCTTTATGCGCTGAACCAGAACAATGTCGAGGAATGCTGCGGGATGCTCTGGGCGAAATTCGCTGAAGGGAAGGCGGGGCTCTCCTCGCCGGCAAATCGCCTCGCAGAGCACGGGCCTAATGCCAGGTCGTGACATTTCCCTGGGATGGGTGCAAAAAAAAGGCCAGGTGAGCCAGCCGCTAGACAAGCGGCTTTTCTTCCAGATTACATATCGACATATTTCAATCACTCTATGGAGGAAATTACGATGGCTGAAAGTACGATGGCGGAAATTACGTTGGCGGAAGTTACGTTGGCGGAATCTGCGGTACGAGATCGAGTGCGCGAGCATTACGCGAGCATTGCACGCCAAGCGCTCGCGGGGAAACGCTCCGCTTGCTGCGGCGCGGATGATGTGATTCCACTGGAAGCGATCCAAGTCCAAGACGCGCTTCCGCAGGATGTGGTCGAAACATCACTCGGATGCGGGACACCCCTCGAAATCGCCCGGCTCCAGTCCGGCGAAACCCTGCTCGACCTGGGGAGCGGTGGCGGCCTCGACTGCTTTATGGCGGCGAAGCGAGTTGGTCCTGAAGGCCGTGTCATCGGCGTGGATATGACACCGGACATGCTCGCGCTCGCGAACAAGAATGCCGAAAAGGTGGGGGCGACGAATGTTGAATTTCGTAAGGGGTTCCTGGAGGAGCTTCCCGTCGCCGACAACAGCGTGGATGTGATCATTTCAAACTGTGTCGTGAACCTCGCTGCTGATAAGGACGCCGTCTTTAGGGAAGCCTTTCGAGTCCTTAAGCCTGGGGGCCGTGTCGCCATCTCCGATATGGTCTCGCGTTTGCCGCTGCCTGAAGTGATTCGCGCTAGCGTCGAGTCCTGGGCCGCATGCGTGAGCGGGGCGCTTGTGGACGAAGATTACCTGGCGAAAATGCGTAAAGCGGGGTTCGTGGGGGTGAAGAAGGTGGCCGGCGGCGCGAACAGACTCGAGCCGGTCTATAGTGCCAAGATCGTCGCTCGCAAGCCCGGAGATGTTTCACGTTTGCCTGCCGGCTGGGACGATATGGTGCCCGTGGCAAATGCAGGGTCCTGCTGCGACGACGCGGCCCTTGCCGTGAGGAAAGGATCATGCTGCGGCTGACGAGACGCCGTGCCGCGGTTTTACGAAACACAGACAGAACAGAAAGCCCGGGCGGCCCCTCAAGAAACCGGGATCTGGGGCCCCCCGGTGTCCTCTGATAGGACACGTCCCTCACACACACGTAGGATTTTGGCCCGAGTGAGCAGCTCGGGAGTAAAGTCCTCCAGGTCCGTCGCGGTGATGAGGGCCTGTGACGCATCCATGACCGTCTGGGACAGCGCTGCCCGCCGCGGCGCGTCCAGTTCGGACATCACATCGTCCAGAAGAAGGACTGGTTCCTCTTCAGTCTCCGCGCGCATGAGCGCTACCTCCGCCAGCTTCAACGACAACGCGATCGTGCGCCCCTGACCGCGCGAGGCATAGGTGATCGCGTCCATCGCGTGGGTCATTTCGGGCGAGCGGTCCACCAGGAAACGCAAGTCATCCCGGTGTGGGCCAACCAAGGTGAGACCTGCGCCCAATTCGCGTGAACGCATGCTCGCGAGCTGTTGAGCAAAACGCGGGGCGACTGCGCTTGCGCGTCCGGCGGGCAAATCCCCCGGGCCAAGCGCCGGCTCCACTGCGCGCCCGGCCGCAAGCCCGACGCTCGGTTGGTAAACCAAGGCCAGGTACTCTGCTCCCCCCGTCAGCCGTGGGTGTATCTCCGCCGTGAGCTGATTATAGCGCTCGACTGTCTCGGCGCGGCGGCCGATGATGTATGCTCCTTCGGTGACCAGATGCTGGTCCCAAATCTCGAGTTCGGCCGGCTTGAACGGCCGTTCGTGGAACTCGCGGAGCAAACTGTTGCGCTGCTCGAGTACCTGGTTGTACCGGGAGAGCGCACGTCCATAGCGCGGGTCGATCTGCGCCAACGTGGTGTCGAGATAGCGGCGCCGGTCTCCTGGTGACCCAAAAACGAGGTCCAGGTCTTCGGGCAAAAAGAGCACCGCGTTCAACTGCCCCAAGAGGTCGAGCGCGCGCTTGGGGACACCGTTGACTTTGATCCTTTTGCTCATCCGACCGCTTGTCTTGTGCGCCTCAACACTCTCGGTCTGGTGGCCCTTTTCCTCCCCTGCCTGCAGCAATACAATCTCCAGATTTGTCTGCGTTCCATTTCGCCGCTCGACTTGCGCTTCGACGCGTGCAAAAGGAATCGGTTCTTCGCTCGCGCCCCAGCGCAAGAGCTCGCGCTCGGCGCCGGCATGCGGCGAGCGGGCCGTCGCCAAATAAAAGACTGCCTCCAGCAAATTAGTCTTGCCACACGCGTTATTGCCTTGCAATAGGGTCAGGCCGGGCGCGAGGTTCAACTCGAGATGCGTGTAATTGCGAAAGTTGGTGAGCGCAAGCCGTGTCAGATGCATGTCGGCCTCCCACCATCATTGTAGCAGTGAACTATTCCAAAATCAAATTGAAATCGCTGCGGGCACATGGTATAATCCTTCCAAAGAGTTCTTCCACCGCATGGGAGGCACAGATGGGATACGGCTATACCGGCAGGATTTTGAGGGTGGACCTAACGAATCGCAAGAGTGAAGTCGAAACGCGCGACGATGACTTTTTCCGCACGTACCTGGGAGGGCGCGGGATGGTGGCCTATTATTTGCTCAAGGAACTCCCGCGCGGCGTCGAGCCGTTCAGCCCGGAGAACATGCTCATCTTCGCGGCCGGGCCGCTGACGGGCGCGGCCGTCTCGGGTCAGGGCCGCAATGGTGCCGGGGCCCGGTCGCCGCTGACGGACGGCTTTGGCAATGCGGAAGGGGGCGGCTACTGGGGCGCAGAACTCAAGCGTGCGAGGCTCGACGGTATCGTCGTCTCGGGACGCGCCGACAAGCCCGTCTACCTTTGGATTCACGACGGTGTCGCCGAATTTCGCGACGCCTCTCATCTCTGGGGCAAGACGACCGGTGAGGCAGAAGATATCATCCGGGCAGAATTGAATGATCGCGCGATCCGGACGGCGCTCATCGGGCCCGCCGGGGAAAAGCGCGTCCGTTTTGCGGCGATTGTCAATGATCGCTCGCATGTCGTCGGGCGGAACGGGCTGGGCGCAGTGATGGGTTCCAAGAACCTCAAGGGGATTGCGGTGCGGGCAACGCCCGGCAAGGGCAAAGTGGAACTGGCCCATCCGGAGGGCGTCCAAGCTCTCGCCAAGTGGATGGGTTCGCATCCCGAATTGGTGGCAGGGCTGCACGATCACGGCACCGCACGGATCTTGCGCAGCTTGAGCAAGGCGGGTGGGCTCCCCAGCTACAACTTTCGCGACGGTCACTTTGACGCGAACGAGAAAATTACGGGCCAGACGATGAGCGCGACGATCCTCGTCAAGCAAGAAACCTGTTATGCCTGTGCTGTCCGCTGCAAGCGCGTCGTTCGCGTCGACGCGAGCGACCACGGCTCAGTGGATCCACTCTACGGCGGCCCTGAATACGAGACGCTCGCCGCTTTTGGTTCGCTTGAAGGAATCGACGACTTGATCGCTCTGGCAAAGGCGAATGAACTGGCTGCCGCCTACGGCTACGATACTATTTCGCTTGGCAATGTCATCGCCTTTGCGATGGAATGTGCCGGCGAAGGAATTCTGTCGCCCAAAGATTTGGATGGGATCGAACTCAGGTTTGGAAATGCCCGTGCCATGTTGGCGATGATCGACAAGATCACGCGACGCGAAGGACTGGGGGATGTGCTCGCCGAAGGCGTCGCGCGCGCGGCGCAAACGATCGGGCGCGGCGCTGAGGAATTCGCAATGCAGGTACATGGCCAGGAAATTCCGATGCACGAGCCTCGCCTCAAGCGCGGCCTCGGTCTAGGCTATGTCGTCTCTCCCACCGGGGCGGACCATAACCACAATTTCCACGATACATCCTACACGAAGGAAGGCGACCTCGCGCAACAGCTACGAGAACTGGATCCCCTCGTCCACGCGCTGCCCGCCGACGATCTTAGCGCCGACAAGGTCCGCATGGTCGTCGCGCTCAGCAACTGGATGCACTTTTGGGACAGCGCGGTCATGTGCCAATTCCTCCCCTACTCACCTCAGCAGTTGACCGATCTGATGAACGCGGTGACCGGCTGGAATGCGGACACGCAGGAATATCTCAGGATGGGTGAGCGTGCGGCGACATTGGCGCGTCTCTACAACTTGCGTGAGGGCTGGAAGTCCGAGCAAGATCGTCTGCCCAAGCGCTTTTTTCAAGCATTTACGAGCGGCCCGCTCAAGGGGACCGCTCTGCCGCAAGACCAATTCGCCGCCGCGACGCGCGAGTACTATCATCAGATGGGTTGGGACGACAATGGCGTGCCGACGCCCGCGCGCCTGACCGAACTGGGGATTGCCTGGGCAGGGGAACAACGGGCGGCGGAACGCTGAAGGTCGGACGGGAAAAGTGTGGCGGGCGGCGTCAGCTGTCGCCCTGGCTCACCGGTTTTGGGGATGAAAGGATTACGGGCAGGTCGGGGGGGGCGCCGGCGAATAGGCCACAACGGGCAGGTAGAGCGAATATGACGAGTAAGGCCGAGACTGGAACTGGCCGAAGCTGAGATAGGGCAAGAAAGATTGGGTCAGGTTGGCAGGGTTGGGGCTTGTCGTGAACCGGGTGGTAGTGGACGGCGGCTCGGACCAAGCCCCCTTGTTGTCCATATATCTCACCTGCCATTTGTAGGTCGTGTTGTAATCGAGCAGGCTGGCAGGTACGATTGTGCCGGTCAGGTCATACGTGCGCCAACCGCTGTCCCACACCAGCCCACCATCACTCGCTCGAGTGATATGCCACAACGTTTTCCAGTGATAGTCCCCGGAATCAGGATCGCTAAATGGCGACCCACACAGTAGGGGAGACAGTGAGATCTGGGTTGCGCCGTCGACCGGTTTCGTGTTCGTCGGTTGATCCGGCGACCGGTTGGGTGTGTAGGCAAAGTTGGCGATGGGCTGGTCATTGGCGTTCGGCGAATTATCATAGAAATAGTGCGAAATCCAGTCATAGCCCTTGTTCAGACTTGGATTCGTTGGGTCCGCCCAATACCGGGTCCCCCACTGCCCCATGCGGCCGCGAAAGATATAGATCGGAAAAGTCAGCGTCGATTTCAAGTTGGACTCGGGGATCCATCCGACGACAAAATTGGTCCAGTTCTCACTGCCTCCCGTTTTGACCTGCCACCAGTACGTCGAGCCCCCGTCCAGCGTAGTAGTTCCGTTGCTTAGAATGACCAGTTGGGCGCCTGCGCTCACGTGGCCATTGGCCATCACAGGCGAGCTCGGCCCCGGCGCCGATCGCAGATCATATTGGGATGTAACGACTGCCGTGCCGTCCCAATACTGCGGCTCAAACAACCCCCCGTCGCTGCGCTGGAACGAAGCGCCCTGCACGGCGTCGACCGCGGCTGTCGTGCTCGCTTTCGCGCTTCCTGCTACATAGACCTGGTCGTCGGCATCATCCCGGACGTCATAGCCCTCGCCGGGGTACTTGCTGTAATACACCCGGTACCAACCGTACATCTTGGCGGAGATGGCGCCGGCTTCTAGAGAGGCCAGCGGCCATGTCGGATACCACTCGTTCGGCAGGACATTCGTCACATAATCGTAAAAATCGATCTCGGTAATGTTCCCGTCGCGACTACCTGTGAGATACACGCTGATATGGTTCGGTTGCGCATGATCGGTGGTTGTAACCGCGTCGATGAGCGCTCCTCTAGGGCTGTAGAATCTGCCGCTCCGTTCGCGTTCCAACTGCACACTCTCGGCGTCTCTTTCCTCCGCCGTTCTGAACCCATAACCTTCTTCCACCAGGCGACGGACGGGCGCCTCGGACGCTTCCACGATGACCCAGCGTCCCGCTTCCGGGGCAAGCACATAGAGCCGGTAGTTGACTCCATCGTAAAAGGCCCTGGTCTCCTTCTTGAGCTCATACTCTATGCCCACGTAAAAGACCTTCACCTCACCATAGAGCGCCAGGTATTCGCCCAGGCGTGTGAGAGGTGCGGCCGCGACGAGTGCCAGCTCGTGAATTCCAATTCGCTTGGCCGACACGATATTCCGCATAAAGTCATTTTCCGGGTGCTTCGCCCGCAACATCGTCCAGTCCCTCACGTTCTCGGGTGCTTTGGGATTGGCAGAACGAAGCTGGAGAAAACGCGACCAGTCGTGGTTGTTCTGTGCAAGTATATCCGCGTCGATGACGGATTCGGGCGAGTCGCCGGTGGACAGGGCGCCAGACATCGGAGCAGGAGCAAGAGGGCCTCCGTTAAAGTACGCGGAGGAGCCGGCTGGGAAAAGGAATGGAAACGATAACGCAATCAGGGCCCACGCCAAAAACCTTGCCACGTTGGAGGGCTTGAGCATGCCATCCTTTCGGGGAATGAGGGTGCGACGTCCAGCTCTGTCCACATGATACTACAACTCCATTGAAAGTTCCAAGTTTCTGGTCCGAGACAAGTTCCAGGTTTCAGGTTCGACGCAAGTTCTCACCTTCTCCGTAGAGCCTTGAACCTCAGTGGACCACGAAATCGCCGGCTGCGCCGGTCCCTCCGCCTTCAACCGGGGCCGGCTGTGGATTTTGGGCTTCGGCCGGTTTCGTTGACTGGATGACCAGCCATCCGGCTCAAGCCTAGAATCCTGCGGTATCGCTTGCTCGGAGCGCAGCGGAGCCCCTCGAAGACACCCGCTCTCTTGGCTCATTGGCAGATTGGCTTATTGGCTCATTGAACTCATCGCCTTTTCCGCAGCGACCTGAAGGGCCGACTCGGGCGATGCCTTGCCGTTCGCGACGGCAGTCACCGCATCCGCAAGAATACCCCTCACAGCACCCCATGCCGCCACGGCCGGCTCCTTCCGCCCGTAGTTTTGCCATTCAAATCCAGTTCCAAACAGCGGATTTTCCTTGATGAAATCGGCCAGCGCCTCCCGGGTGGACTGGCGGGCGGGAAAATATAAAGTCGCCCGGGACCATCCCTCGTTCGGCTCACTCTCCATGAGCCATTTGAGCAAGACAAACGCAGCACGCTCCTTTTCGCCAATTGGCTCCGCACAGCAAGATGAGTGCAAGCGCAAAAAGGCGTTTCATGATTCAAAAGAAAAAAGGCGGGCTGTTTCTTCCAGCCCGCCACCGGTCGTCCAGACCTAAAGAGTTGGTGCTACTTGCCTGCCAAAGCGGCGTTTGCCTTCTGGACAGCGTCCTTCAAGGCTTGCTCCGGAGTGGCTTTGCCATTTGCCACCGCGACCATAGCGTCGCCGATGAAATTGCGGGTCGGATTCCAGGCCGCGTAAAAGGTCGGTTCCACACGCCCATACTGCACCCAACCCAGCGCCTCTCCGTACAACGGATTGGCTTTGATATAGTCGGCGAGAGCCGTTTTGGTCGAAGCGCGAGGCGGGAAGTAGGCTGATGCCTTGACCCATTCGGCGCTCGGATCGTTATCCATCAGCCACTTGATAAAGACGAACGCAGCTTGCTGCTTGTCGGCATTGGTCTTAAAGACCGCCACGCTCGGTCCGTACACGTCCACGATCGGGTTCGGGGTATTGTGAGGCGGAACCGCAATGCCCCAGTTTTTCACCTTGTTGCCCGCATCTTTGATCGCGGAAGTGTAGTAAGGGAGACCGGCCGTCGACCCGAACGTGAACAGGACCTTGCCCAGCGAAAAGTCGGTTTGGTCTTGGTACGATTTTGCCTGGAGGATGGCATATTTCTTGGTGAACAAATCGCTCAGCATCGTCATCGCATCCAGTCCGGCCTTTTGATCGAACGTAAAGCTCTTGCCGTCCGCGCTCATGAGTTCGCCACCGCGGGTCCAGACCATATAGGAGAAGGTGGACGCCGCGCCGCTCCCCGGCATTTCGTAGCAGACGACATCCGGCGGCTTGCTCGCAGCCGCGCAGGCTTTCATGAAATCATCCCAGGTCGCCGGCGGTTTGTCAAAGCCCGCTGCTTTCAGCATATCCGCATTGTAGAACATGACTTCCATGCTGCGCATGAACGCGAGGCTGTAGACCTTGTTCCCGAATTGCGGATACTTGTCGATGAATGATGGAGAAATGTCCTTCAAATCATCCGCGGTGAACCCGATCTTCGGATCCTTCATGTAGTCGTCGAGCGGAACGACGGCATCCGAGTTGATGTAATTGGCGATGTCATTCTGATACCCGATGGCCAGATCTGGCGGGCTGCCCGCGGCGATTGCAGCCGTCACTTTTTTGTAGAGATCGCTGTAGCCGCCCTGGAACGTCCCGGTCACCTTGATTCCCGGGTGGGAGGCGTTGAACTTGGCAATTAACGCGTTCAGCGCCTTTTCCTGAGTCTGGCTCTGCCCGTGCCAGAACTGGAGCTCGACGGTCTTGGCCGCCGGCGCGCTCGTCGGCGCCGTCGTCGGCGCGGCAGTTGTCGCTTGAGGTGCGGCCGTCGGAGGTGCGGCGGTCGGCGCCGGCGCAGCGGCAGGTGAACACGCGGCCGCGATCACCGCCAGTGCAAGAACGAGCAGAATTACGATGGTCCTCTTCATTGCAAAATTCCTCCTTTTCGTTTTTGTCTTTCTTTACCCTCGTATTCCGACGGTGGCGATTCCTTCGATGAACCACCGTTGCAAGACTAGGTAAACAACGATCACCGGAATCACGCTGATGGTCACGGCAGCCAAGAGCAGCTGAATCTGCGTGCCGGCATCGCCGATAAAACTATACATCGCAACCTGAATGGGACGAATCTCCGGTCGATTGGTCACGAGAATAGGCCACATCAACGAATTCCAGCTCCCGAGAAACGTCAGCAGACCGCTCGTGACGAGCGCCGGGCGGGATAACGGCAACACAATCGTGGCGAGGAACCGCAACGGACCGCATCCGTCGATGACCGCGGCATCGTACAACTCCTGCGGGATCGCCATAAAGAACTGCCGCAGGAGGAAAATGCTGAACGCGCTCGCCGCCCAGGGAATGATCATGGCCTGGTAGTGATCCACCCACTGCAGATTCCTAATCATGATGAAATTGGGGACGAGGGTCACTTCAAACGGCACCATCATCGTCGCGAGCAGGATCAGAAAGAGGGTGTCTCGCCCGGGGAATTCCATACGAGCGAACGCATACGCGGCGAGCGTGGAGGTCACCAGGACGCCCAGGACAGTTGCCAAGGCAATAAAGAGTGTGTTCCCGAAATACCGCGGAAAGGTACCAACCTGATTCCAAGCCGTTACGTAGTTGGAGAACAGCCAACGCGAGGGGAAAAATGTCTCCGCGGCCGATGCTTCCGCATATCCCTTGAGCGAGGTCAACACCATCCACACAAAGGGAAACACGGCCCACAACGCGCCCGCGACCAGCATCAAGTGCAGAACGAGGCGTCCCAAACCGAATCTGGCCCGATCGGCCGTCGGCAAGCGTCTGGAGGCTACAGCCATTTTGCCGTCATCTCCGGTGCCTGATCCCCCCACTCAAATTTGTGTCCGCCGCGCAAGAAATTTGAACTGGAAGAGCGTGAGCGCAAGAATGATGAGAGAAAGCAAGAGCGCAATGGCAGAGGCATAGCCATAGTTTGAAAAAGTGTAGAGCTGGTCGAACATGTAGACCGTCAACGTGCTCGTGCTCCCTAACGGGCCGCCCAGCGATTGCTCCGCCGCCTGGTTCATCGTAAAGATCTGGTTGAAGGATTGCAGCGAGCCGATGACGGAAATGACGACGACAAAAAAGGTCGTAGGCGCCAGCAAGGGAATGGTGACGTGGCGGAACAGTTGGAGTGGGTTGGCGCCGTCCATGCGAGCGGCTTCATACAATTCGCCGGGGATATTCGTCAACCCGGCGAGGAAGATGATGACGTCAAAGCCCATGGACTGCCAGATCGAAAAGATCGAGACAGCAATGAGCGCCACGCTCGGACCGTACGCCCAAGTTGGGATCGTCCAGTGCCGCCCATCCGCGATGACTTCGAAAATGCCGCTCGGCTCGATCAACCAGCGCAGAGGTTCGAGGCCGATCCGCTTCAAAATGAAATTGGCCAAGCCGCTCTGCGGATCGAATACCCAAGCCCACACAATGGCCGAGCCGACTGTGGAGATAACATAGGGAAGGAAGAAAATGACTCGATAAACGCCCCGGCCTCGCACGCCCTGGTAAAGGAGATAGGCAAAAAAGAGTCCCAGCGCAATCGTAAAAGGAGTGGTCATCAAGGCATAGGAAAACGTCACCACGAGCGCATTCCAAAACTCGCCGCCGGAGAGCGCGCGGATATAATTGTCGAGGCCGACGAACACGAATTTGTTGATCGCGCCCTTGTTCATGCTGATATAGATCGCGTAAAACACCGGCAAGATGTGAAACGCGCCGATGATCGCAAAGGCGGGAAGAATGTAGAGGTAAGCCACCCACTGGATGCGCCGCCGGAACGTCGCTCGAGTCCGTGCGGTGACCTGAGATCGAACTGGCTCGGCCGTGCTGATGGTCTGGGCCAACCAATGCTCCCCGTGCTTGAGGTCTTGTCCTCACCCGAGGATCACGTGGGAAATGTGAGGAGGCGAAGAAAAGGTCGTGCAACCACTCTGATTATATCTGAAACGAAACCGTTTGACAAGCCGCGCCATTGTTGCTACAATCGAAAATTGTCATGACAGACAGAATTTTGCTCCATGGCGCGCAGTTTTTTGGCCGCCACGGCGTGACGGCGGAGGAACAACGTGTCGGCGGCCGCTTTGTCGTGGACGTCGAATTGACGTATGATCTCGCGCGCGCTGGCCAGAGCGACGATCTGCAAGATACCATCAGCTATTCGGATGTTTATCGCAGCGTGCACGAGATCGTCGAAGGTCAATCTTTTCGTTTGATCGAAGCTCTTGCAAGAGCGATTGCGCAGGCGCTCCTGGCCCGTTTCCCGGCGGAGGAGGTGCGCGTGCGGGTGAAAAAACAGCCGCCGCCGATCGCCGGCGTCGTCGATTACGCGGGTGTTGAAATCGTTCGCCAACGGACCTAGCCAAGAGGCTTCGTGAAAGAAAAGGGCAAACACGGCTTTATCATTGTCTATACGGGCAACGGCAAAGGCAAAACGACGGCCGCCTTGGGCATGGCTCTGCGGGCCATCGGCCGGGGCTGGCGAGTCTCGATGATCCAGTTCATGAAAGGCACCTGGCATTACGCCGAGTTGGACTCAGCCAAGCGGCTCGCGCCTGATCTCGAGATTATCCCCATGGGCAAGGGTTTTTACAAGATCCTCAACGACCATTACACCGACGAAGAGCATCGCGCGGCAGCGGTCGCCGCGCTCGAATTCGCCCGCACCAAAATGCTTTCCAACCAATACGACCTGCTTATTCTGGACGAAATCAACAATGCCGTCAGTACGGGCCTGCTCCCACTCGCCCAAGTGATGAATTTCCTCGATCAAAAGCCCCCCGACTTTAATGTCGTATTGACCGGCCGCGGGGCGCCGCCCGAGTTGATCGATCGCGCCGATCTGGTGACCGAAATGCGCGAAATCAAGCATCCCTATCAGAAAGGGATTTTCGCCCAGAAAGGAATCGACTTTTGAGTTCGCGCGGGGAGAGGCACGGGGTTAATCGTGTTCCCCACGGTCGTCGGTAAGGATCTCAAGATTCCCAACCTGCCCTGCTGCGCTGCGCAAAGCGATTGCCGTTTTCGATGCTGGCAAACGGAGTAATCTCCAATGGTTGAAGACAATCGCCAGTCCTAAACCACAAATCATGCGGACAAGGGGGCGTGATGAAAACCTTTACGGTGCAAGAGGCCGATGCGCTCCTGCCTCAAATTGAGGCTTTGCTCGATGACCTGAGCCAGGTGCGTGCGCAAATCGTCGCCGAAGGCGCCAAGCTCGAATCCATCTTGAAACACGCCGCCGGGGACGGGGGCAGCAAAGCAGGAAGTGAATACGTGCTTCTGCTCCAGCATTTCAATGCCGCTCTGACCGCGATCCAAGATTTCGGCTGCGAACTCAAAGACCTCGAGCAGGGACTGGTGGATTTTCCATCCTACCGCGGCAAAGAACTGGTTTACCTCTGCTGGAAGCGCGGCGAAGACCGCATCCGGTTCTGGCATGCGCTTGACTCTGGCTTTGCCGCCAGACAACCGCTATGATTGAGGATCTCACGCTTCAGGTAGCGGATTGAAAAAAACCGATCTGCAGACTGAAAGACGCAATTCGCAAGATGAAATGAAGAGTATTTGGATAGTCAATCTCGGGACGGTGCCATATGCCGAGGCGCTAGCGCTGCAGCACCGGATTGTCAAGGCTCGAAAACGCACGACGCTTCAAGACACCCTCTTACTTTTGGAACACCCTCCCGTTTTTACGCTCGGCCGAAATGCTCATGACTCGAACATCCTCGCCACCTCGGATTACTTGCGGCAGCTTGGCATCGATGTTTACCGCGTCGAGCGCGGCGGGGATGTCACCTACCATGGCCCGAATCAGCTTGTCGGGTATCCGATTCTCGATCTCCGCAACTTTCGCCAGGATGTTGGCTGGTTCGTGCGCTCGCTGGAGCAGGCTCTCATCCGCGCACTGGGCGATTTCGAGATCCCCGCGCGGCGAATCGAAAAGCTCGTCGGCGTGTGGGTGGACAATCCCGCTTTCAATTCAAGAGAGTCGCCGGTTTCACTGAGCTTGCCGGAGGGGGTGCCCGGTCCCGTTTCTCCGGACGCCAAGATTGCGCAGATCGGCGCCCGCATCGAGGACTGGATCACGTATCACGGTTTCGCTCTGAACGTGGACCCGAACCTCGCCCATTTCGACCTGATCGTTCCTTGCGGCATCTCGGACAAGGCCGTTACTTCGATGGCCCGCGTGCTCGGGCACCCCGTCGATCCTGGGGCGGTCCGGTCGCGCGTCGCCGCACGCTTGGTGGAAGTGTTCGATGCAGAGCCGGTCGAGGTACCCGACGAAGAGTTCTACGCCCGCCTAAAGCGAACTGATTAATGGCAGCTAAAAGGACAGAAGGCGGCTGGTTCGCAATCCAAAATCTGAAATCTACTTGACTCGCCAGTCTGCCATATTCCAGAAATCGCCTGCAAATGAGCTCGGGTCCAGGCCGAGCACGCGGTCGCGAGCAACCATAAATCGGCTCGGCGTGAGAAGAAATGCCGCGGGTGCATCGGCAATCAATTGCCTGCTCACATCGCCAAAGAGGTTTGCGCGGGTGGCGCTGTTGCACCCGTTCGCCTGCATTGAGGCTTTGAAACTCGCGTCGACGCGTGTGTTGCTGTACGACCCAAAGTTAAAGCCGCTCCCCGGGGCGTTTTGGTCTGACTGCCAGTACCAGTGTTGGTCCGGGTCCAACGGGAGCTTACGCGTGATGAGAAGGAGATCGAAACGATGGCTAAAGGCTCGCGTGATCCATCCAGGTTGGTCGTCTAGTTCCATCTGGACGTTGATTCCAAGCGCCGCGATCATTTCCCGAATGCCAAAGGCCAGCGGCTCCAATACGGGATCATCCGCCTCTGTCCAGAGCTCGATGGTGAGAGGCCGGCCGCCCTTGCTCAAGCTGCCATCGCCGCCTGCGTTCCAGCCCGCTTCGCCAAGAAGCTGTTTCGCTCTGGCCACGTCGAACGAAGGACTGGCCAAGCCCTTCGGTAGCGCCCAGTAGTTTGGCAGGGCGCTGGTGTCCAGCGCTTCACCCTGGCCCCCTATATCCTTGAGCAGTGTCTCCCGATCGAGCGCGAACGACACAGCCTGCCTCACCCGAAGGTCGTTGAGGGCAACACTCTCCAAGTTGAAAAGAAGCATCACCGGCTCGGGCGAGGCTGTCTTTAACACCGTCGCTTCCTGGATGCCTTTGAGCGCACTCGCCTCACGCGGCTCCAAGACCATCAAGTCGATTTGCTTGGCATCAAATGCGGCCCGCATCGCGTTCGCATCGGAATACAACTTCAAGGTCCACGATCCGATGTGCGGTACGCCCAGATAATAGTCACGGTTGGGTTCGAAAAGGTATAGATTCTGGCTGGTCGAAACCAGCTTTAGCGGGCCAGTGCCGATCAGCTGATTCGCCTGGAGGACCGGAAAATTGGAGCTCTCGGCAACGGCACGGGGCAGGATTTTGAGCGTGCCAATAGACGTTAGGGCAGGACAATACCCCTCGCTCAGTGAGACCACGACGGTGCGATCGTCAGGTGCCGTTGCCTTCTTAAAGTAACTCAGATCGGTTACTGGCGTGCCCCGCAAGTCGGGGTTGGCTAGCGCATTGATGGTCGCCGCGACGTCGGCCGCCGTCAGCGCATCCCCGTTATGCCAGTGCACTCCTTGGCGCAGCTTGAATGTGATTGTCGCCGCATCACTCGAAACTTGGTATGATTCCGCGAGCCCTGGTTCAAGCGCGCCGGTCTCCGGATTTGGCCGAAGAAGCGAGTCGTAAAGAGCGCTCTGCAGAAACGGGACCAGCGTGTTCACATCCAGATCGGCATTGCCAATCGCGCCAATTGCTATGGCGCCGCCTTCGGGAAGCTGTGCTACCGTCTGACTCGAACCAGAGACCGCAGCCGCCCGGGTCACTGCCGGCGCAACTGTTCTTTTCGCTACCGTCGGGGGCGGAGGTGGAGTGGGGGTTGCATCGGAGGTTGGAATGGGCGCCTGACCGCAGGCTGCCAGGAGCGTTAAAGAGAGAACAATCAGAATGTGGATTCGATGCTTATTCATCCAGTTCACATCCCAAGAGATCGGTTATAGTCTCTCGCCGGCGAACTAGCCGCGCTCGACCCTCTCGGACAGCTACCACCGCCGGCCGCGGGATCAAGTTATAGTTGCTCGCCATCGAAAGTTGATACGCCCCCGCCACGGGGATGGCAATCAGGTCGCCAGCAGCCATAGCAGGAAGGTCTACATCTTGAACAAGGATGTCCCCTTGCTCACAATATCTCCCTGCAATCGTGACCCGCTGCACAGGCGGCGAGTTGGCTTTGTTGGCTGCCCTAGCTGTGTACCGTGCGCCGTACAGCGCGGGCCGGATGTTGTCTCCCATCCCACCGTCGACGGACACGTAGGTCCGGATTCCCGCGATAGATTTGACAGAGCCGACGGTATAGAGAGCCACGGCGGACTGGGCGATGAGCGAACGACCGGGCTCAAAGAGGAGCTGCCGTCCCGAATCCCGAAATCCGGGTTTCCGATTCGCGGCGAACGCACTGCCCAGTTTTTCCACCAGTGCCTCTATGGAGAGTGACTCTTGATCGCCTGTGTACGCAACCCCCCACCCGCCACCCCAGTCCAGCTCTTGCAGCTCGATGCCAAGTCCGGCCTTTAACTCCGCGGCGAATTCAAAGATCCTCATTGCTGCTTGATAATAGGGCTCGATCGCGAAAATCTGGGATCCGATGTGCACATGCAAGCCGACCAGATTCAGACGGGGCGCAAAGGACATGATACGGCGAGCCGCCTGCATGGCCGCGCCCGTGGACAGCGCTAGTCCGAATTTGGAATCCGCGACGCCTGTCGCCAGGTACCTGTGAGTGTGAGGGTCAATCGCGGGTGCCAAGCGTAATAAAACGCTCGGCTGGACGCCCAGCTCGTCGGCCAGACTATTCAGCAGCTCAATTTCGCTCAGACCATCTACGACGACGTGGCGCACGCCCAGCGCAAACGCCGCACGAATCTCGGCAGGAGTCTTGTTGTTGCCGTGGAGGTAGATGCGTTCAGATGGGAAATCAACGCGCCGGGCGACCTCGAGCTCTCCTTCGGAGGTGACCTCTATTCCCCAGCCGGCGTCCCTGAGGATATGCGCGAGGAAAGGCGAAAAGTAAGCCTTGGTCGCGTAGAGGAGCAACCCTCCGCTCACGCCGTTTTTCATCAAGGCCTGCTCCACAAGCCTGCGAATTTCCCGGGCCCGGTTGCGCAGGTGGAGTTCGTCAAAGATGTAGAGTGGCGTGCCGTAACACTGCGCCAATGTGACCAAATCGCACCCACTAATTTCCAGGTGATTTTGGTCGTTGACGCGCGTACTCAGGGGAAAGACCATTTGTGATTGTAGGTTTCGTATAACGCGTATGGGAATTCGGAGCGGCCGCTCAAGCCGAGGCGACTGTAACACAGTTGATAGTGAATGTCAAAAGAAGTAGCTGCGTTTCTCTACGCGCATTCCCTCGTTGCGCTGCACGCCCTTGCATGATATCATGAGCTCAACTTCGGCCGCAGAGATTGCACAATGACAACCATCGTCGATTTAGAGACAGGAGCTCCATCCACAGGACATCCGTTTCGCGCCTGGGACTATATCTCTCCCAACATCTACTGGTTTGCACTCTCTTTTTTGTGGAATTCCATGGGGCCGATTCTACTCCCCACGCTCGTCCCCCTCTTGGTTCCCGAATCGCAAAAAGGCAGCGCGCTCGGCCTCCTCTCGGCTCTTGGGCTTGTGATCGCCATCGTCGTCCAGCCCGCGGCCGGCGCTTGGAGCGATTCGCATGTCACACGTTGGGGCCGCAGGCGTCCGTACATTGTGGGAGGGACTATGCTCGACGTGGTCTTCCTCCTTGCGATGGCCTTTGCCCCCAGCTACCTTATGCTCCTCGTCGCTTATCTGTTGCTCCAGTTCTCCTCGAACATTGCCCACGGAGCCTATCAGGGCTATATCCCTGAGCTTGTTCCCGAGGCGAGACGGGGTGCGGTTTCTGGCATGGCGCGCCTCTTGGAAATCATTGGCATCATCATCACCTCGCTTGCGGCGGGCGAACTCGTTGGTCGCGGTCAGATTCTGGAAGCTTTCATCGCGATCATCTTTTGTCTGCTCTTCTCGATGATCCTGACCGCCATATTCGTGAACGAGCGACCATTTGACGGGGCGGTGGGAACGGATCAGCGGGCAGCCGCCCACCGGACAGAGACACCCGCCCACCCCCTCACAGAGGAAGCCGGTCTGTCCGGCCTACTGCGCGCCGTCTTTTGCAGTCGAGATTTTACTCTATGGTTGATCTCACGCCTCCTCATTCTCCTCGGCGGCAACCTTGTCCGCAATTACGTTCTCTACTTTCTTAGCGATGTCCTAGGAGTGGAGAACCCCGCGGCTTCGGTCGGCACTTTGCTCGCGGTCATTGCCGTGGCGATTGCAGTAGTGGTTTACCCTTCCGGCGCGTTGAGCGACCGCTGGGGCCGCAAGTCGCTGACCGTTCTATCGGGCCTTCTCGGGGCCCTCGGGGCGCTTCTCTTGATCGCCGCGACAAATCTGACTCTCGTCCTCGTCGACGGCGGCCTGATTGGCATCAGCCTCGGCATATTCCTCAGCGTCAGCTGGGCGTGGGGGACTGATCTGATCCCTGCCGAAGAGGGCGGTCGCTATCTCGGAGTTTCAAATATCGCGACTGCAGGCTCGGGCGTGCTTGCGGGCATCGGGGGATTCATGCTAGACTATTTCAACGCCCGGTCGCACAACCTCGGCTACACGGCCCTTTTCCTCTCTGCCGTCATCTGCTACCTCCTTGGCACCGCCATTGCGATCGGCGTTAGGGACAGCAAGAAAAGGGAGCGGGCTGAATCCATCGCCGGCACTTGAATCGTCAAACGCAAGCGGCGCCGGCCGCCACGACCATCACAGAGCGCCGCTACCCCTGGTCTGATGTTCCGCTGCGGGCGATCCGCTATCCGCACTGCATTTCGACACCTAAAGCGTAGAGGAAGGCGTCGAGAACCCACTGGCCCCTTCAAGCCGAGTGGAGTTCAATTTGGGGGCAACTCGTCATTGCGAGCGACCGTAGGGAGCGAGGCAATCTCACTCGCGGCCGAGATTGCACCCGCCCCGCTATGGTCCCGCGGGGTCTGCGGGATGGCACTCCACGGGACGCCGCCGCTTCGCGGCTCCTCGCATTGACGCTCGGCTGTGCCGAGCTGCCACCAAACTGAACTACACACTCTTCAAGCCGCGCCATTTGCGAAAAACATGGAGCTATGCTATATTAGAGAGGTCTCCGGTCAGTTGAACGGGCAGCGCCACCTTAGCTCAGTCGGTAGAGCAACGCTTTCGTAAAGCGTGGGTCCAGAGTTCAAGTCTCTGAGGTGGCTCTGGCATTCTGAAAAAGCGAGCATGGGGGAAACCCGTGCCCGCTTTTTTGTTTTCCTCAGCTCCCATACATGCAAGACCCCATGTCTAAATGGGGTCTTTTTCATTCCTAAAGATGGACAGGATAACGAATAGAAATGTAGAGCACCGGATGGTATAAGGAAGATGTAAACAAAGAGCAAGGAGGCCAACATGCTGAACGAATTCCTCTTCATCGCCCTCCTGTTTCTCACCAGGGTCATCCTTCCGCTCGTTGTATTGATGGGTGTGGGCCAGTGGATCGCTCGCCGGACCAACCGCGAGAGCCAAGCACATTCGTGAGCCCAGAGCATTGAGAGTCACAGCCTATGTCGCAAGAATTGGTCGATGTTGCCATCGTAGCACTGGGGTTTCTCGTGCGGATCGGTATCCCGATTGCGATCACGCTGGCGCTAGGCTACTGGCTCGAGAGCAAACTCTCGCCTGCGGTGGAAAAGGATGAACAAGTTGAACTCAAGCGACCGGCCAGTAGAGGTCCAAAGGTCGTCAATTATCCCCACTGTTGGGAACTAAGGCACTGGGATTGGGCACGGTGCGCTGGTTGTGCGGCCTGCCGGCATCCCGATCTACCCTGCTGGCTGGCCCTCCAGGTCGAGGGCGAAAAGGTCCGTGAAGACTGTTTCACGTGTGCACTCTACAGGATGCAATCACAGGTCGCTTGAACGTATTCTCAAATCGAGTGGACCATCCTTCGGAGGAGACAGATGAATGTAACACGACGTGATTTTATCAAAATGTGCGGCGCAGGCGCGGCCCTGCTCGGTGTGGGCGCCAAGTTCGGCAACTCTAGTCTGCCCGCCCCTTCCCATGCGGTACCCATCACTCACGGCGGGAACGCAGTCCTGATTGATACGACCCGCTGCATTGGCTGCCGGAGCTGCCAGGCCGCTTGCAAGAAGATCAACGGACTCCCGCCCGACGAGGGCATTCCCACGTCGGTACTTTCTGCGACGACTTTGTCAGTCGTCCAGTTCAGAAACGTCTCCGCGCTCCCTGACAAGCCCTTCGTCAAGCCCGTCAAATGGGCCTGCATGCACTGCGAGAACCCCGCATGCGTTGGTGCGTGTCCGGTTGGCGCCCTAACCAAGAGGGATGACGGAACGGTCGCATATGACGAGAACATTTGCATCGGCTGCCGGTACTGCATGACCGCTTGTCCTTTTGGGATCCCCAAATACAATTGGGACTCCGCCAATCCCAAGATCAACAAGTGCGCGCAGAGCTGCACGGACGTCAAAGGTCTCGGCCAACCGGCGTGCGTTCAGGCTTGCCCCGCCCAAGCCCTTCAATATGGCAGCCGGGATCAGTTGCTCACGATCGCCAAGCAGCGCATCAGCGCGGACCCTTCCAAGTACGTCAATCACATCTATGGCGAACACGAAGTCGGTGGCACCTCCCGATTATACCTGAGTTCCGTTTCCTTTGAGCAGTTCGGGTTCAGGACGGACTTGCCGAACGAGCCACTTCCTCAGTACACCACGAATGTGATGGAAAAAGTACCTTACGTGCTCGGAACGATTCTTGTGGCTCTGAGCGGCATCTCGTGGTGGACACATCGGGGCGAAAGGGCAGAGGGCCCGATACCAGTACAGGTTGGATCGTCGCGCCACGATCCCCGATCGCCCATGGGCAAGTAAGCGTAAACTTGATCGACAGACAAATCTGTGGAGGATTGATCATGTCGCCCACCCTCGAATTTCTAACCATTGCATTTATGTTCGTTGCCCGGATTGGCATTCCTGTGCTCGTGCTCTTTGGCGCCCTCTATCTGCTCAAGCGCCGGTTCGAACCGAGCGGCAACGGGAATGGCCACTCAAAGGTCCCGTGGCGAGTGGCCATTTCACCAGTACTAATCAGCACTGGTTCCCTCGTCTTGCTCGCAATCATCGGCGTCATCTTATATGCGCTGGTGACGAATCAATTCATCGACCTCTTGATGACCTTTCGGGATGTCGCCGTGCTCGCCTACCTGTTCATACTGCGAGTGGGAGTGCCGCTCATTCTCTTGATTGGAATCGGCAAGTGGTTGGAAAGAAAGTTCAGTCCTGAGATCGAGCCCGATCGCCTGCCGTTGAGCGAACGTGTGTCGGTCTTGAAACGGGTCAAGCTCCCGAACGTTTCTGCCGGCGGTATCCTTGCCATCACGCTCGTCGCCGCATTATGGGCCGCGTTCGTCGGCGTGACGATTGGCCGGTTCTTTTTCGGCCTGGGCTCTATGACGAACATGTCTGATCAATTTCCCTGGGGGCTATGGCTGGCCTTTGACATGATCAGCGGTGTGGCCCTCTCGGCCGGCGGCTTTGTGATGGCAGCCACCGTGCACATCTTTAACATCAAACGGTTCCACCCCATCGTGCGTCCGGCCATTCTGACGGCGTTCCTCGGCTATGTGCTCGCCATCATCGGCCTGCTGTTCGACCTGGGACGGTGGTACAACGTGTGGCACGCGATCTTCTTTTGGAACGTGCATTCGCCTCTGCTTGAAATCGCGTGGTGTGTCATCCTTTACACGACGGTGCTGGGCTTGGAGTTCAGCCCGATCGTTTTCGAACGGTTCGGGTGGCAACGCCCGTTGAGACTCTTGCGCGCGGTCATGATGCCGCTTATCATTCTCGGAATCCTGCTCTCGACGCTGCACCAGTCAACGCTCGGCACACTCTTCCTGATGTTTCCCGAGAAGCTGAACCCGCTCTGGTACTCGCCCTTGCTGCCCATCTTCTTCTTCGTCAGTGCGGTGGCCGTAGGACTGTGCATGGTCATCCTCGAATCGAATTTGAGCGCACGGTTCCTGGGGCAAGGCCTGGAAAGCGATTTGCTCGCCGGTTTGGGCAAAGCTGCATCGGTGGTCCTTTTCATCTACCTTGCGCTTAAAGTCTATGATCTCATGGCCCGCGGCGCCGCGGCCTACCTGACGGTCCCCGGTCTGCACAGCACTCTGTATTGGATCGAGATGTTCTTGGGAGTGCTCGTCCCGATGGTGATTCTGGCGACCCGACGCGGCCGCGAGAATCCACGGGTGCTCCTCGCTTCATCGATCCTGGTCGTCTCGGGGGTCGTTCTCAATCGGTTGGATACAACGATTTTTGGCTGGTGGACGTACACGAGCGGCGGTCCCGTCTACATCCCAACTCTCGGCGAGTTGATCGGAACCCTCTCGCTTCTCAGCATCGGAGTGGTGGCCTTCGCTCTGATCACCAAAAACTTCCCGGTCTTTGAAGAAAAGGCCTACGCGGCGGCCGCGCCCGCCGAATAGCACACCCCAATTCTTGGGCAGCCCGGGGCCGCTCGCACCAGCGCCCCCCGCTGATATTCAGAGCCGAGTGGTGAGAAAAAAGAAGCCACTCGGCTCTCGATTCTTGTCCGGGCGCCATTCGCTGCTAAACCCTCAACGGTGTACCCCGTCCGCTTTCTTGCAATTGGGAGTAAGCGTCTGTATAATAAAGATAGCCTGCCGCTGCGGGAGAGGCGCGTCTCGACACAAGGCGCCGTATTTACGCGGCGGCTTTTTGTTTTTCCAGCCACTGCGGGTGG
>JAMDCU010000120.1 GCA_023489485.1 Chloroflexota bacterium | reverse complement strand
GGGCGAGTACGACCACAATAACGCCATCCTTTCGGTCCATGCGGGGGCAGGGGGAACAGAGTCCAACGACTGGGCCCAGATGCTGATGCGCATGTACCTGCGCTGGGCCGATGCGCGAGGATTCAAGACCGAAATCCTCGAAGAGATGCCGGGAGATGAAGCGGGGATAAAATCGGTTACGATCCAGGTCATGGGCGAGTACGCCTATGGCCGTTTAAAAGCGGAACGAGGCGTTCACCGCCTCGTTCGTCTCTCTCCGTTCGACGCGAACCATCGTCGCCACACCTCTTTTGCCCTCATCGAGGTCATGCCCGAGATTGACGAGACCGTCGAGGTTGAGATCAAGCCGGAAGACGTGCGAATTGACATCTACCATGCCTCGGGCCATGGCGGCCAGAATGTCCAAAAGGTCGCGACCGCAGTCCGGCTCACACATGTCCCGACTGGAATCGTCGTCACCTGCCAGAACGAGCGCTCGCAGCTGCAGAACAAGGAGAACGCTTTCAAAGTGCTCCGCTCGCGGCTCGTGGAGCTAGAAATCGAAAAGCGCGAGCAGGCCAAGGCACGGATCAAAGGGCAGCATGTTGAGGCGGGCTGGGGGAACCAAATTCGTTCCTATGTACTTCATCCCTATCAGATGGTCAAAGACCACCGGACCGAATACGAAACCTCCCGCACTGACCTGGTCCTCGACGGCGACCTCGACGCCTTCATCGAGGCCTACCTGAGATCCCAAGTCGGACAAGGAGGCTCGTAGGGGCGGAGCGCATGCATGTTCAGCCCCCTTGATACGAGAAAGCCCACCCCAGCTATCGCAAGGATGGACGTGTCAATCTGGCGAGGCACAATCGACACCCGCCGAAAATGAAATAGTGCTCATCTCACCGAAATGCGCCCCAGCGGAATATCGTGCTGAGGCGTATACTGTCCGTCCAGCAACAGCGCGTCCATCCACGGGTCCGTGTGATACATGAGAAGACTGAGGGAGTAGTCTCCGGGAGCCAGGTCCTGTGGCAGCGCAAGTTCAAATGAGTCGGGTAGGCTCACCCCTGGCGTCCATAGTAGCGTCCGTCCGGCCGGCTCCCGGTCCTGCGAGGCCACTTTGTTTCCGTGGGCATCGACGACGCGCACGGAAACACTGTAATACGCGTCGATCTTGTTAAGCGGAATCCACGCCAGATTGAACCGCACCGTGTCACCCGGCCTGTACTCTGGTCTCAAAGGCGTCGACAATGAGACTTGGGCCGGCACAACCACCTCATGCGCCGGTTCTCCATTTTCCACGCTCACGTTCCCCGCAAGCTCCCACTGTCCAATCCCACTTACAAAAGTATCGAGCTCGAGCCGGTAAGTACCCGGGGTCGGAGGCGCCACCAATCGCACGGCCACCACGGATACGCTCGATGTGACCAAAGGTATTGAGGATTCCACCGTTTGCGCATGGTCACTTGCACCCTGGCTCGCGACGGTGCCGCCCTGCGCAATCCAGCGGGCTTCCGTCCGGAGATCCTCCGTCGGCTGGATCGCAAAGCTCCGCGGCCTATTGTTGCGCAGAATGAGATAGACAAAATAGCTCTGACTAGGGGCGGCGGGCTTGGGCAGGTAGATGTTGGCTGAGAGGGCGCCAATCTCTTGCCCGCGCGGCGCGACGGCGTATACAAAGTCGGCACCAAACTGCTTCGTCAGGCGTAGATCGGGCGTCCCCTCGATCGCGTGGAGCCTCGTGTCCCAATCTCCATACTGGCTTGAGTGTACAACCACTTGCCGCACATCCAGCGCTTGAAGGAGGCTGATCGATCGCTCACTCGGAAAGAATTGCATCTCGTACGCGATCTCTCCTCGCTTGGGCGGGTTAAATCCGCTGTAGCCGTCTGGCGTTCGCTGCCAATGGAAGGTGGTAAGATATTGGAATGTGAGATCGGCCAATTCGCCCGGCTTGGGCGCGAGCATTGGAAGCTCCAGGACGACCTCCGGCGGTTGCTGGGCGAGCCACCGCGCGTAGGCAGGGATATCCGCGCCCGTGGGCACAGGTGTGATATTCGCCGCTGGCACTGCAAGGTATTCTAGGATGACAAGCACGGGAAGAACGAAAGGCACGATCCCCCGGAACCAATGTCCCCTCACTTCCGTCTCGTCGCTGCCCAACCGCTCGTCCGCTCCCCCGCTCCCCCGCTCCCCTGCCGGCTTGCTTTCCCGCTGGGGATCGCGCCCCGCGGTCCCGCGGGGTCTGCGGGAGGATTTGCGGTCGGCCTTCTGCCCACTGCCTGCTATGCGCTGCACTCCTAACGCAGCCAACACGGCCAGCGCGAACATCACGAGTGCGTCGAAGCGCACCGGAGCGCGCAGAGCGTGCGCGATCGGCAATGCCTCGTACAACCAACGGTAGGGGAGCCATATGTCCGTGCCAAGCCCCGGGGTGATGTACAGCCTTGGACCGAGGGAAAGCACAAAGGCTAAAGCCAGGAGAAAAAGCAAGAACCACTTTTCTCGGTTCTTCGCACCGACGACGCCGGCGATCGCCAGAACGACGGCGACGATGCCGGGGAACAGGTTGTCGAGCGGATAGCCCCCTGCCATAATTGGCGGACGCGGCGCGAGCAGGCCTCCGTAGAGCGCGTTTGCGGGTGAGACCTCCGTGTAGAGCTTGAGACTGGCGCTGAACGTTTCGTTCTCCCGCAGTGTTCGTTCGAACCCCAGGTCCCGCTGGACTTGCACGTACGGCCAGAGCACTGGGACGATGAGGATCAGGATGACGAGAAGAGAAAACGCGAGCCGCCCAAGAACATGACCCAATGGCGGCCGCGCCACATTCGGTCTTGCCGCCTGTCGCATCCACCTTCCAGGCAGCGTCCAGACGATATAGGCTACTACTGCAATCCCTGAGAGAAAGGCAAAATAGATAGAAGCCAGCGACTGAATCGCAAAGAAAAGGGCAAACAGGAAGGAATCGCGAAATCCAAATACCGGAATTGCCGACTCTGGCTTTTGGCCTTTGGCTAAGGAGTTTTCGGACCCTGGCTTTGCGTTTTGTCTTTCTCCGACCATTCGCCTCAAAAACAATAAGCAAAGCGGCAGCCAGCCGAACGATAAGAGCTGGACCTGTGCAAGGTTCCCGAGGTTGTAGGGATTAAAGGCAAAAATGAGACCGGCGATGAGCCCTGCCAGGCGGTTATGGGTCAGATCCAACACAAAGAGGTACATTGCGTAGCCGGCCAGAAAAAAGGAAAAGAGGAGGACCAGGTTGTATCCAAGAACCGGATTGTCAAAGGCGAGGCTGACAGGTAGCGCCAGGAGCGCTTGGGGGAGGAGGGTCTCGGAAAAAGCAAGCGTGTTCAAGTAGGGGTAAAAGATGTTCGCGTCAAAGAGGTGCACGGGGTCCGTGATAAGGCCGTGACCCACCCAGCTCATGATCCAAGTATTCAGCAGCGCATCCTGCTTGTCCTCGACGGCGCTCGCGAGATGCAGAGCCAGGGGATTGGTCATAACTAGCGTCAGGCCAAGCAAAATGATCAGCGTAATCCCATCCCGCTTGAGCACATTGAAAGGCGCATGCCCTTCCTGCTGGCCGTCTCTCATCAACTGAGTAATCCCTCGCGCCAGTCCCGTGCATCCCATTTTGCCTTGAGCTGCTTCCTAAACTGCTCGGTCCACTCTGGGTCTTGCAGCTTGGTGTGGAGAAGCGGCCAGACGGTGTCACAGTCGGCGTCCACGGTCCCGAGGATCTCCTGAATATACTGATCCAGGCGAACGCGTGTCGATTTGGTTATGGAAACCCCGATTTCCTCAAAGAGCGAGTTGAGGTTGGTCGTGTAGCACGGCATGTTCCTCTTCCGGGAATAAATAGAGTAAAGTTGTCCGGCGCATTATAGCTCACTTGCCCACAGCCCCAAAAGCGCAGAGGTCGCGGCGCGCAGGGAAAAACGTGGGGAATCTTGCGACTTTTCCAGGGCTGTGCTATAATCACGTTCAATGGAGGGGTCGCATAGTCCGGTCTAGTGCGCGCGACTCGAAATCGCGTGTGGTCGCAAGGCCACCGGGGGTTCAAATCCCTCCCCCTCCGCCAGGCACAGGACAGAATGCAGACAACAGACGCCAGACAACAGAGCCCAGACTAGAGATCATCGCATCGCTATCTGTTGTTTGTGGTCTGGATTCTGTGGTCTGCGTTTCCACATGGAGAGGTCGCATAGTCCGGTCTAGTGCGCACGATTGGAGATCGTGTAGGCGATGAGCCTCGCGGGTTCAAATCCCGCCCTCTCCGCTAATCCAGACCAAGATACCAGACGACAGCCATTAGAAAACGGTTTTTGGCCTGGGCCGTCAGACGTGCCCCGCGTCTGCAGTCTGGTATCTGACGTCTGTCGTCCATTTTGCCTTTGACTTTTTTCCACTTTTCGTCTAAACTATTGCTTGGTCGTGCTAGATGGGGAACTAGCGGTGCCCTGAACTCGCCTTTGGTGAGGGACCCGCAATCCGCTACAGCGGGGTTGAACTCCTTCCCTAGGGGCGTGTGCATCGGGACTGTTCGGGTCAAGCGGCGATGAAGGTTGGGTCCGACGCAGCGGAAGCCGGTTAAACCCCGCCAGGGCCGGAAGGCAGCAACGGTAAATCGTCACTTCTGGGTGCCGTCGGGTCACCTGGCTGGAGCTGGCTAGCCCCCTCAAGCCGGGGTGCACGTTTCGACGGAAGGTGCACGACCGATCACTACTGCTCTTGAGCGCGTGTCGGGGCTCCCACTCCCATAGCCGGGGCCCGAAGAAACCCAAACCCTGCAGGTGGACGGCTCTATCACTCCGAAATCGATGCCCGACGCCATCACCTCGCGCGTACCACACAAAATCCGTTTGCGGCTGGATGCTCACGCCGCCTTCCTCAGTCTCACTCTGGTCGCCCTATCGGCGATGGGGTGGGGTTACTTGAGCACCCTACGACCGATCACGCTTTTGATCAACAACCAGCCCCTCATTGTCTTCTCCAATCAAACGACGGTGGCCGGAGTGCTGAATGATGCCTCCATTTCGCTGGCGTCCGACGATGTCGTCTTTCCGGCGTCAGACGCGCCAATCCCGCAGAATCAGCCCATCTCAGTCCATCTGGCCTATCCAGTCCAGATTGAGGCGGATGGGGACACGATCACGCGCCGAACGCAGAGCCAGACGGTAGGCGAGGTTCTCTCTGAAGCGGGTGTGGTGCTCAAACAGGGGGATCGCATTCTGGTCGACGGCCGCCTGGTGGAACCGACCTCTTCCCTGGCCCGCCCCGAGAGCGCGGGGCTTTTCCAAGAGCCTCCGGCGCTCTCGCTCACGGTCCAGCGCGCGGTTCCTATTCAGATCGACGACAATGGGTCGCTCACCACGTTTTATACGACGGCGCCCACCCTGGGCGAGGCGCTGCGGCAGGCGGGTCTGGTCGTCTATCTCGGCGATTATGTGACTCCTGACCTTGGCAATCCGGTGATGCCGGGTTGGCAGGTGTACATTCGCCGCTCACGACTCGCCACCATCGAGGCGGACGGGAAAACGATCCGCACACGGACGCTGAACAACACGATTGCAGGGCTGCTGGCTCAGGAAGGGATCCAGCTCAACGGCAAGGACTATACGCTGCCGGCCGCGACCAATCAAGTCTCCGACGGCATGACGGTGCAGGTGGTCCGGGTCAAAGAGGATGTCATCACCGAGTCCGAGACCATCCCGTTTCAAACCGTCTGGCAAGCAGATCCAACTCTCGAAATCGACGGACGCAAGACGGTCCAGGTCGGTTCGGAGGGCGTGAAGAAGCGCCAGATCCGAATCGTATACGAGGATGGGCGCGAGATCAAGCGGTCGCTTGACAAGGAGTGGATCGACAAGGCGCCTGTCAACCGGCTCATCGCCTACGGGACGAAAATCGTCTCGCATCCCATTACCCTCGCCGATGGGACGAACACGACTTACTGGCGCAAGATCCGCATCCTCGCCACGTCATACACCGCTTCCACTTCGGGCAAAGCACAGTCCAATCCGCTCTTTGGCATGACGTACCTGGGTTGGCATGCGGGAACCGGGATCGTGGCAGTCGACCCGCGGGTCATCGGCCTGCGGTCCAAGCTCTACATTCCCGGCTATGGGATGGCACTGGCGGGCGATACGGGCGGGCGCATCAAAGGGCGCCGCGTGGATCTCGGTTTTGACGAAGAGAACCTGGTCCTTTGGTACAAATGGCTAGACATCTATGTTCTCGATCCGCCCCCGCCATACGACCAGATCAACTTCGTCTTGCCGGACCTGCCATCGGACGCGGGCAATTAGCGCTCGTGAGTGGACGCGCAGTCGAAATAGAATTGGAAATGAGGAATGGGCGTCAAGGCCTCATTGAAGGATCAGGGACTGGCCCCGCGCAAACGCTGGGGCCAACACTTTTTAACGGATCCACGCATTCTGGGGAGCATAGCCGACGCGGCAGACATAACGCTGGCGGATACGATTTTGGAGATTGGCCCCGGGTTGGGGCATCTCACGCGCGTGCTCGCGGCGCGAGCCGCACGCGTGACCGCGGTGGAGGTGGATGCCGGTTTGGCCGCCAAGCTGGGGGCCGAGCTTGCAGAAAACCTGAATGTGGATATCCTGCAAGGAGATATCCTCGAGCGGGAACCGGTCGAGTGGCTCACTCTTAACGGAAAACGAAAGCATGAGGCGGGAGTGGAACCCGCCTCAATTTCTTACAAGGTTGTCGCGAACCTTCCTTACTATATCACCTCGGCCATCCTGCGGTACCTCTTGGAGGCGGCGGTCAAGCCGCGCCTGATCGTGGTGATGGTCCAACGCGAGGTGGCGCAGAGGATGATCGCACGTCCGCCCTCGACGAATCTGCTCGCGGTGACGGTCCAGTTCCTGGCCGACGTGCGGATCGTGCGAACCATTGCGGCGGGCGCGTTCTACCCGCGCCCAAAGGTCGACTCGTCCGTGGTCCGGCTGGATGTGCTCGAGCGGCCTCGTTTTGATATTGCGGATACGGACGGCTTGTTCACGCTGGTCCGGGCGGGCTTTGGCGAGCGGCGCAAACAATTGCGCAATTCGTTGGGCCGCGGACTGAATTTGGAGCCTGCCGCTGCCGAGGCTTTGCTCACGCGCGCCCTCGTGGACCCGCGGCGGCGAGCCGAGTCGCTGAGTCTCGCCGAGTGGGCCGGATTGGGCCGCGCGTGGGAACGAGCGAAATCGGACGGGAGTTTAGGTGCTCTACGAGGTACTCGATGAGTTTGCCGACGGAAGTGCCCAAAGCTAAACAGACCCGAATTCTCCTGATCGACGACGACCCGCTGATGCAGCACATCGTCTCAACGGCTCTTGCTAAAGAAGATTGGACCGTGACTCTTGCGGAGTCGGGCACACAGGGAATGAGGCTCGCCTGGGAGCATCGGCCCGACCTCATTCTGCTCGACGTGCTGACGCCCGACCAGGACGGCTTTTCAGTGTGCTACCAGTTGCGGAATCACACGCTCACTGCAAACGTGCCGATTATTATGCTGACGGCGCTCGGGGAAATCGGGGAAAAAGTGCGGGGTATGCAGATGGGCGCGGACGACTATATAACGAAACCCTTCGACCCGCGCGAATTGGTCTCGCGCATACAGGCGCATTTGCGCCGCAGCGCGCGCGATCTGGGATCGAGCCCGCTCACGAGTTTGCCCGGCAACCCGATGATCGAGCAAGTCCTCCGTGCGCGACTAGACGCGCAGGCGCCGCTGGCCGTTCTTTACATCGACCTGACGCATTTCAAGTCGTACAACGACAAATACGGTTGGATGAAGGGAGACGAGGTTATCAAGATGCTCGCGCGGCAAGTTGTGCAAGTCGTGCTCGACCAGGGGGGCAAGGACGACTTTTGTGGGCATATTGGGGGCGATGATTTCATCGTCATCACGACGCCCGACCGCGCCGAGGCCATCGCCGCCCAAGTGATTCGCCAGTTCGATGCGGCGATTCCGGAATATTACACCCAGGAGGACCGCGCACGGGCCTACCTGGAGGTCGTGGACCGGCGGGGGCATCCGTTCCAGGCGCCTCTGATGACGCTCGCCATCGCCATTGTGTCGAATGAGAACCGCATATTGGAGCACCCGTCGCAGGTGGCGGACCTCGCGGCGGAGGTCAAGGGGTATGTCAAAGCGCTGCCTGGCAGTCGCTTTGCATTTGACCGCCGTCGCAAGTAGGGGTATAATCATTGGTTGTGAGTTTCGGAGGATAGCGTCCATGCCTGTTTACGAATATGAATGTGAGAATTGCGGCGCCCGTTTCGAGCGCCACCAGTCTTTTAAGGATGAGCCGGTCCGCTACTGCCCGGAGTGCTCCGGGACCGTTCACAAGGTTTTCCACCCGGCAGGGATCATTTTCAAAGGCTCGGGGTGGTATATCACCGACAGCCGCAAATCTACTTCGGGCACTGTGACGGGTGAGACCAAGCCGCCCGAAACCAAAGAGGCCAAAGCTACCGAGACGAAGGAAGATAAAAAGCCCGCGGCGGAGGCCAAGACGGGCGGGGACACCGGGCCTAAGAACGGCTCTGGCGTGAAGACGGAAACGAAATAGGATGTTGAAAGGCGCCCCATGACCCCCGCTGGAAAGCGCGGGGTCGGAGACCCTGCCCCCTCTTCCCTTTGGGAAGTGGGGGTTTTTGTTATAATAGGGGTTGCTGGGCCTTGGGCTCGGCAAATTCCACTTTTAAACAAAACGCCCCTCCCCGCTTGCGGGGAGGGGTGGGGTGGGGGCTTGCAGTCCCGAGTCAGGCTAGCCTTGATCAATCCAGAATTGGGACGCTAGAGTTGAAAGTTGCCAGCCGCCTTGACGATCTTGTAGTTGTAATTCGTCACGTAGGTCATGAGCTTATTGTGGAGCGTTTTCCACTCTTCGCCTTCAAGAATGCCGTCCAGCGTGGCGCGGTCTTCGGTCACGCCGCCGGTCAGAATTTGCGGGGCACTTCCATAGACCGTGTACCACGCCTCCGTAGGCTGAATACCCAACCGTACCAATTTCGGGGCGAACTCTTGGACGACAAATTCAAAGTATTCAGATTCTTTCCCTGGACGAATGTCCCAAGTCATCAATAATTTTACCATCAGCGCTTCCCCCTGGCACTTGAGGTCCCGCCAGGGCGGGCCTATGCAAAAGTCGGCTTTGTAAGAGCCATCGGCGTTATGATAGCAGAGAATCCAGATAATGGCAAGCGAGGGAAAAAGGCATGCGAGTTGTGATCCAACGAGTCCAAGAAGCCTCTGTGACCGTCGAGGGAGAGGTGGTCGGGGCAATCGGCCGCGGACTGGTCATCCTGGTGGGAGTCACCCATGGGGACGCCGAAGAGGATGCGCGTTTCCTGGCGCAAAAGATCGCGACCTTGCGCATCTTTGAAGATGCCGCCGGCAAATTCAACCTTTCGGCTCTTGATATTGGCGCGGAGGCGCTCGTCGTTTCCCAATTCACGCTTTACGCCGACACACGCCGAGGACGGCGCCCCGACTTTATCGACGCCGCACGGCCCGAGGCGGCCGAGCCTCTGATCGAGCGATTCGTGGGGCTGCTGCGTGAGCAGGGATTGACCGTGGCGACCGGCCAATTCCGCGCCAAGATGCTTGTGCGTCTCGTGAATGACGGGCCAGTTACAATCATAGTGGATTCGCCGTAATTTAGATTTAGGATTTACGATTTAGGATCACGTACCATCGCTATTTGCTAAATCGAAAATCATAAATCTGAAATCCTAAATCATGGCGGTTGTTTCCATTCCCCGCTCGCGTCAAGGACCTTGGTGTTGTCGTTGATGTTTTCTAGACCTCGGCAGTCAAAGCTGCCGGTTTGCGCGTCTTGCACCCGTACGGTGCAGCTCTTGGCCCGGCGGCTGCGAGGCGTATGTCCCAATGCCGTTGAACGGGGCGATATGGACATTGATATAGTATTGACAGCCGTCGCACGCGGTGTTCGGCACCGACGTCCCGAGCGAGACCTCGCTGCCAGGGCTCGTGTCCAGCCTATCCCTGAGTGGGAGATTGAGATCGAGGTTTACATAGCCCGAGACCCGCAGGTGCAGCGTGCCCACTTGATTGCCGGTGAGGATTGTCGTGTCCGTGCCCTCGGTGAGGTTCAGGGCGTAGGCGGCAGCGCCCTTTACAAAGAGCAAGTCGTAAATCGAGCCCTGCGATTGAGTGATCGTATAGATGGTATAGCCCGCGTGAGTCGCCTCCAGAGTCAGCGAATCCTTCATTTTGGCGACATTCAAATCGGGACAAGTCCAGACCGCGGGGGTTCCAGTCCCGGTGGTGAGAAGAGCACTTGCCGGAAGAGGGAGGTCAGCCGGCCACCAAGTGGGCGCGCCGGGCTGGCCAGGCGCCGCAGTCGGAGAGGCCGGAACACTTGCGGTGACCAGCGGTACAGCCGTCTCGTCGTTTGAGGGTACAGTCGCGAGAGGCGTGACGACGGCGGGGGTGGCAGCGATGGGAGTGATGTCATTGAGGGCGATGGGTCCGGCGATGCAAGCGGCGAGGAGAAAGGCGGAAAGAGACAGGATAGCCAGAGATTTGGATTGGATCATGGATCCACCGAACGCAAAACTAGATGCGTGAAACTCGAATCGTAAAACGTAAAGCTTGGTGGTGCCGAGCAGCTGATTCGTGACATGAGGTGTGACGGGTTGTCCTTCCGGGTAGGACAGCATTCCATCTACCGACTAAACGGCCTTTCTCTCCTGCGCCATGTCTGCTAGCATTCCCGGATTGAGCCAGAGGGCGGCGTCGATCTCGACGGCCGCGGCTCCGGCGCCGAGGAAATCGCGCACATCCTCGGCCGAATAGACCCCGCCGCTCGCGATCAGGGGCGCGTGCGGATTCTGGCTCGCGAGCTCGACCAGGACGCGCATGACGAGCGCCTTGACTGAGGGCGCATAAAGGCGGCCATACCACGGCCGCCCTTCGACGACCGCTGCGCCCCGCGGCGGGCGACCTATGACGAGAGAGTTCGCGCCCCCTGCGATGCATTCGGCGGCGAACGCAGGAGCAGCCTCGTCGAGGTCGAGCTTGGCGAGAATCGGCAGGTCGGTTCGGGCGCGGGTCGCGCGGATGGCGGCGGGCGAGTCGATCGTCGGATTCAGGTGCAATTCCACGCCGCCAACGCCGGGCACGCGTTCCAGTTGGGCGGCCATGGCCGGCCAATCGCGCACGCCTTGGACGGCCAGGGCGACGATGATCGGGATATCGGTCGCCGAGCGGGCCCAAGCGGTGCGGTACTGCCGCAGGACGCGGGTGAGCCCCGGATTGGCCGCGCCAGTGCGGAAAAGAGCGCCTCCGGGAATCTCGACAACCCTAGGAAGCGGTGCGCCCATGCGATGATAGAGAGTGAGAGGAAGAGTGACCAGGGCACCGATGCTGTCTGCCTGCTCAGGCACAGCCAGTGCCCCAGAGGCGAGCAGGAGCGGGCGGGGGATAGCGAGGCTGCGTTTCCAATCGGGCGCGAGCTCGATGGGGCCCGTCATCGCTATTCTATAGTCCGAGGGACCGGGGCGCCCTCACTGGGCCCGTTCGCAGGGCCGTCGGGCTGCAGCTCCCACAATTGTATTCCTGGGCCGATGCGCTGGCGAGCGCCCGAAAGTACCGCCGCCATTTCGGCGCCGGCAAGAAGGATTACCGCCGTGATGTATCCCCAAATCATCAATGCGATGACGGCGCCAATCGAGCCGTACACAAAATTCAAAAGCGCCATGTTCGTAATATACCAAGCGAATGCGAGCTTGGCAATTTCCCACAAAGCGGAGGCGAGCAGCGCGGGCCACCAGACATTCTTCCACCGGATGGTTGGGTCAAAGGGTATGTAGCGGTAGAGGAGCGCAAAGACAAAGACACCGAGGATGATCGAGGCAGCCTGAGGGACTGTGTTCATCGCGATATCGTGCCTAGAAACGAGCCGGTAATGGACAGCCAGGCGGATGAAGGCCGTCATGAAAAAGCTCAATCCGAAGAGCAAGGTGATGGCGATGACCATTACCAGCGAAACGATTCTCTGGCGCCACAAAGGGCGCGCATGCTGGACGCGAAAAGCTCGATTCAATCCGAGCTGAACGAGATCAAAGACGCCGGAAGAGGACCAAAGGAATCCGACGCCGCCGATCAAAGTAAGAGGGTCACGCAGACGAATGATCTCTTGAAGGTCCTGTCCAACGCTCAAGCCGGGAGGGAGATAAGCACCGACAAAGCGGGCGACCTCACGGACGGCCTGAGCCGACTGCAGAAACGAGCTTGAGACGGCAAGAATGAAAAGCATGAGTGGAAAGAGCGAGAGGAGGGTATAGTACGAAAGCGCCGCGGCGAGAGTCGAGGCGCGGTCCTGGGCATAAGCTTGGATTGTGTCGGCGAGAACGCCGACGACCGGCATCCGATGAGCTTGTTCCGAGGCTGTCCGTGCGACCTGCAGCGCACGCTGCGACTGTTGTGCGAAAAAGCTGTTCAACGAACCCATCGAGACCACCCTCGATTTTGTCTTTCCAGATCAACCCAATCGAACCAAGGCCCGTCGACACAGGCCAGCTTCGGTCCGTGCGCGGTGCCCACTGCGCACGCGTAGCAAGTCCCCACCCCGCAGGGCATTGGCAGATCCATCAATACGTGTACCCAGCCGGGCTCGAGCCGAAAGCGAGCCGTCCGCACTGCCTGCCCAACGGCAGCATAGAGCTCTGCGCCTCCGCTTGCGACAATTTGGTCGGCCCAGGCGATCAGGTCAGGGCCGAGTATTTCGGGCAGGGACTGCGTAGTCGGCACCACCCGATACTCGATCTCGGGCGACAGCAGATATGCCGGCAGGGGCTCCGTCTCAGCTCCCGCAGCCTGGCGTGAACGATTGAGCAGGACGACCGACCGTTCCAGAGACTCGAGTGCCGCGTGCGCCATTGCCACCAGCGGCGCGATCTGCTCGTCCTCGCCGATTAGCAAGACGTGACGCGCACTTTTGACGAACTCGGCCGTCCGTCCGACAGGCCCGAGCAGGTCGAGCAGATGCCCGGGTGAGACGCGCCCGCTGAGAGAATTGCCGGATGAGAGCACCAGGGAGAGCCGGTCGCCCTCGACCCGATAGAGCCAGGCAGTCTGGCGCAGGTAAGGATCGAAGGTGGATGGATCGCGCACCAGAACGAATTGGCCTGGCTGAATCATGCGCGCCAGCTCGGGCGCCTCGAACACGAGCAAGGGCACATGGTCCCACAGATTACGATTCTCGAGGAGCTTGCAGATATGCTGCTTCAAGGTTCGGTAAGATGGGAACTGGTCTGCTATGAGTATAGCCGTGATTTCGGCGCGCGTCAATGAGTGAGAAAAGGAAAGGTGCGACTCAGTTTGGGGGCGAACCGACAGACACGCGTCATTGCGAGAGGCATCATAGGGGGGTGGGGTGGAGTGGAAGAGCGGCTCGATCTGCCACTGCGCCCGCCTCGCAAGCCCCGCCCCGCGAACTGGTGAGGGTCGGCCTAAAATCGGCCTCGAAATCCCCCGGAGAGACTTGACTTGGCCCCGGGCAGAAGGGCTAGAAATGAGCCAATTTGCATAGAGGAGGTTGGGTTGTGTTGCATCACAATCCTGTCACGCGGCATCACCTTTCGCCGTGCAGCATGTCGAGGAGATGGCTGAGGACTTGTTCGCCATCCAGGCGGAGCGCGTTGTGCTCGTATTCGTTCGTGACCCAGGTGCGCATCCCGCGAATCGTCCGCGCGGTTTCTTCTGAGAATGCCCGCACGACATACATGTCGTTGTAGTAGACCGCGGCCGCGGACGGGACTGTGTTGGCTTGCAGGGTTTGCTGATCGTAGAGCGCGGGCCAGTCATCAAAATCGGCCAGGAGCTCGGCAGCCTGTTTCAAGGGCTGTAGATGCGGCTCTTCGTCGAACATCCACGGGTAGACCATCTCGCCTGTAAAGAGGACGGGCTGACCCGGCGTAGGCTCGAATTCCGGATATTCACGGCGGATGCGCTCGGCCGACCAACGCGAGGCTGCGCCCTGGCAGTAGCAGGCCTCGTGGAGGATGGCGTAAATTGGGTTGGTCTCGAAATTCTGCATGTTCTCAAAGTCGCGCAGAAACGAATAATTCAACTCCGGACCGTGGGTGCCATCGACGAAGGCGTCCTCCAGAACATAATGAACCTGGTCGAATCCATCACTCGCCCCGAAAGCCATTCCGAGTTGTTGAAAGCGCCGCGGCGATAGGCGTCCACCCGTCGGAAGCTGGACGTCATTCCGAGTCAGGTAGTCCAGGATCGCCTGGGCCCGAGCGACATCGTCGGGGTAGCGCTCGTAATAGAGCCGATTCTTTTCGGTCACGATGCGGTACGTGGCTCGATAGACCTCGTCAGCCGTGTGAAAAATAGGCGGCAGGCCGCCGGTGAGCGTCGCTTCGCGCAAGCCGTCAGGCGCCATGGACAGATAAGTGGTAACGCAAAAGCCGCCAAAGCTCTGGCCAAGCACGCTCCAGCGCGCGTGCTCGCCCAATAGCTCACGACGAATGCATTCGGCATCACGGACGATGGAATCGGCGCGGAAGCATTTCAGGTAATCGGCCATCGCCTGAGGCGTCTCCAAGCGGGCCAACGTCTGAAAGTTGACGGGCGTGCTGAGGCCCGTGCCGCGATCGTCGAGGAACAGGACGCGATACTCTTTCAACGCGCGTTTCAGCCATCCGGTGTTCGTCAAAGGACGCGGAGAGGAAAAGCCGGGCCCGCCCTGGAAAAAGACGAGCCACGGCAAATGCTTGTCTTCGCAATCCGGGGCGACGACCTCACGCGCGAATACGGTGATTTCGTCGCCATCGGGCGCGGCATGGTTCAGCGGGACTCGAAAAGTGTGGTCGGTGAGGAGCAGACCGGGTAGATGGTGAGTTGTGTGTTTCATCATGGGGGCATTATAGGAGCGGGAGGCGTCCGCGTCAATGGGAGATGTACGCGATTCTTAAAGTTTAGCGCCTTGCCGATATTTCATGCTCACAAAATGCTGCGTGCCGCGTCTTTGCAGGGTCATCCGTTCGAATGAGGAATAGAGAGGCAGCGCGCTTTGAGCCGGAAGAGGGTCCGGTTTGTCGAGCTGGTAGACTTGCCCATGCCAAAGCAATGTTGCATGCCCGGCCGCGAGAACATTGCGGTACCAATCGACGTCAGGCCCGTAGGTGAGCGCGATCACAAAACGATCTCCGCTCCGCTCCACCATGATTGGCGTCTCATACGGCCTGCCAGTCCGGCGGCCGACGTGGCGAACTACCGCGAATGGGCCGCGCGGCAGACGAGCAAACCATCGCGTCACATGGTTGATGGTGTATTTGTTGAAAGAGCGCATTCGCGGGTGTCTCGCTATACGGCACTCTTGGTGGCACGCATGTTGACGACGCGCTCCTCTGCAGTCGCCGCGTCGCTGATGCCGACTTGGACCGCGAGGACGACGACGCTCGCCCATATGGCCGCGGCGATGGCCGCATAGAGTTCGCGCAGAGCCACGGCGTCCGTGACAGATACGATGAGCAGTCCCGCCGCGATCTCGACGACGAACAAGATGCCCAGTGCAGCGGCGGCGCGCATCGTCCCCTTCTGAGAGCGCCGGGTGCGCCATGCTTGTACGACGAGGGCGACGATCAACAAACCCGCTATACCCGCAATGAGGTGGCGCGTTACCTTGTACCAATCCGAGAGACTGACGAGGGCCGTGGGTTCGTTGTAAAGGGGCCAACCCAAGCAGCGCGAGGTAGATCCTGCATCCGCGACGAGGACGCTGCTGACCGTCACAACAAACACGGCGCCGACAGCCCAGAGGGTGAGCTTGCTAAAGGGACTAGTGAACGCGAGCCGGTCGGGCAAGTCCGGATTCGCTCGTCGAGAAAAGGCAACAATGGTTGCTATCAGGATCAGCGCGAGGACAATCAATGCGGAGCCAAGGTCCACTGCCGAAACGCTGGACGGGATGCCGCGCGTGACGGCGAGCATCCCGAAAATGATCACGGCGATGAGAAACGGGATGGCGAGGACCGGAGGCCGGCTGAGCCAGCGGACCGACCAGAATTTTCGCCAGCCGATAAAAGCGGCGACGAGGATCAAGGGGCTGGTCAGCGCCGCGACCAAGCGGTGAAAATACTCGATTACTGCGGCGGTTTGCGCGGGGGGGATGGGCTGGCCAAAGCACCCGGGCCAATCAGGGCATCCGCGTGCGGACTGGGTGACGCAAACCAGGCCTCCCAGGGTGATGAGGACAAACGTAAAGCCGGAGGCGGCGAAAAGGAGGGAACGATGCCATCGAGCGGCGTTGTCGTCGTTGCTGGATGGATTCATGGCCTTTTTCTCCTCTGGGAACCAGTCTGGATATTGGGTCTCTAGAGCTTCTGTGCGGCAAGGATAATAGTGCGGCCGTGCGTCGAAAAATAAGGCGTGCGACGGAACAGGTCATGGGCGACCACGCCGAGACCGCGCAGCGCTCTAGAGTGCGACAGGAAAGGAAAGACCGTGGAGCAATTCTCTACGACAAAGCCGGTGCGTCCTATAATCTCGCACAGTTCGTCAGGCGCGTAGATGTGGTTATGGTCCGTGTCGGCGAAATGGGCAGGATCCGGGTAATGCGCGTTCGGCGTGGCGAGCACCAGGCGGCCGCCGGGCTTGAGCACGCGACTGCATTCGGACAGCATGGCCGGAACATCAGGCAGATGCTCGACGACGTGCTGGCCGAGGATAGCGTCGAAGGACCCAGCGCAAAACGGCAGGGCGTGGCTTTGGCCGACTTGGACGAGTTTAAAACCGCGCGTGCGCGCCGCCGTCAGCGCTTGCTGGGATGTTTCGATCCCGACCGCGGAGGCGCCGTACTCGCCCAAGTGCTTGAGCAAGCCTCCTCCTCCGCATCCGATTTCGAGCACCCGCGCCGCGGGCGCAAGGCGCGCAAGGTCCGTCAACAGACGTGCCTCGACACGCCAATCCCGCCAGGTCTCGCGGGCTGTAAAGTAATCCAGGGTGTACGACATCGTGTAAAGGATGAAGGCGGAAGGATGAAATCAAGGTTCAGCGTTCAAGGTGCCTGTGCCCAACGTCTACGCTTAAACCTCGTACGTATAACTCTGGACTCACTTTCATCCTTCCGCCTTCATCCTTTATTTCTCACCCTTCTCCCCGCGTGGCTTCCGGGATGTAGTATTTTTGCGTGTACTCTTTGACCATGCGGCGGGTGATAAAGCGAGGCGCAATTGTTCGGATGGTGTCTTTCATCATCTTGACCCACCGGTGCGGGATGCCGTCCGGGCCGCGCTCGAAAAAGAGCGGCATGATTTGGTTTTCAAGGGTAGAGTAGAATGACTCGGCGTCGGCGGCATCCTGTGCGTTCGTATCATCCCATGCCTGATCGGCGCCGATCGACCACCCATTGACCCCCGCCACAAATCCTTCCCGCCACCATCCGTCCAATACGCTAAAATTGGGGACCCCGTTGAGTGACGCCTTTTGTCCACTGGTCCCGCTCGCTTCGAGCGGACGGCGCGGGGTATTTGTCCAGACGTCGACTCCTTGGACGAGATGGCGGGCGATGCGAACGTCATAGTCCTCGACGAAGAGAATGTGTCCTTGCAGGCCGGGCTGCCCGGACCATTGGACAACGTCGTGAATGAATTGTTTGCCCGGATCATCGGCGGGATGCGCCTTGCCCGAAAAGACGATTTGGACGGGACGCCCTGGCGTGTTTACAATCCGCTTGAGCCGTTCGACGTCATTGAACATGAGGACGGCGCGCTTGTACGTCGCAAAGCGGCGGGCAAAGCCGAGCACCAACGCTTCGGGATTCAACTCGCCGCCACACGTGCGCGTATACTGGCGAATGAAATCGGCGAGGTGGCGCTTCAATTCGAGGTGAACGCCCCACAACTTTTCATCGGGAATGGAATCGACGGCGTTCCAGACGACCACGTCGTCCGGGTGCTCCTGCCAGTCATGCGGGAGATACTCGTCAAAGAGCTCCACCAGCTCGGGCGCAAGCCAGGTGGGGAGATGGACGCCGTTTGTAACCGATCCGATCGGCACCTCTTTTTCGGCGACGTCAGGCCATAGGAAATGCCACAGCCCGCGCGAGACGGTACCGTGCAGTTGGCTCACCCCGTTGGCCTCGCACGCCAAGTGCAAGGCGAGCACCGTCATGCTGAATTTCGCACCGCCGGGCAAGTCTTGCCACGCGAGATCAAGAAATTGTTCTCGCGTAAGGCCGAGCTTGGGCCAGTATTGAGAGAAATATTTGTCGACGAGGTCAAAGGAGAAGGCATCGTTACCGGCAGGTACCGGGGTGTGGGTAGTGAATACGGTGGTTGAGCAGACGGCATCATGCGCCTGTTCAAAGCTCATTCCCCGCTCGACTCGCTCGCGCACGCGCTCGAGCACGGAAAAAGCCGAGTGCCCTTCGTTCAGGTGGTAGACGCTGGGATGGTAGCCGAGCGCTCGCAGCACGCGCACTCCTCCAATGCCGAGAACGATTTCCTGAGAGATGCGAATCTCATGGTCGCCCCCATACAGTCGAGCGGCCAGCACGCGGTCGGCAGGCGCGTTGACGTCAATATCCGTGTCCATGAGGAAGAGGGGCACGCGCCCCACTTGAATGCGCCAAACCTTGGCATAGAGGGAGCGTCCGGGCAGTTCAACTTCTATCATGATCTCGCGGCCGTCCGGTCCTTTCGCGGGCACCGCCGGAGCGAGGGCAAAGTTGAGTTTGTGATACTCAGCCTCCTGCCATCCGTCGGGAGACAGGCGCTGGGTAAAATAGCCCTGGGGGTACAGAAAGCCAATTCCAATCAAAGGAAGTCCGAGGTCGCTGGCCTCTTTGGTGTGGTCGCCGGAAAGGATGCCGAGGCCTCCCGAGTAAATGGGAAGGGACTCGTGCAAGCCGAACTCGGCGGAAAAGTAGGCAATCGGGCGGTCCGTAATGTATGGAAAGCTCGCTTCGAACCAATTGATCTTGGCTTCCATGTAGGCGTCCCAGGCGGCCATGACTTGATCGTATCGCTTGAGGTATTCCGGGTTTTGGCTGGCGGCCTGCAGTTTTTCGGGACTCACTTCTCGCAGGAAATTGACCGGGTTGTGATCAACGTGCTCCCACAAATCGTGGTCAAGGGTCTGGAAAATGCGGCGTCCGATCGGCGACCAGCTCCACCAATAGTTGTAGGCGAGTTCGCCCAGTCGTGCGATTCGAGCAGGCAGGGTGGCGATTCTCTCGGCGGTTCGCTGGATTTCCTCGGCCAGGCGCCGGGCGGCCGCGGTCTCCGCGGCTTTGTGTTCGAGCGCTTGGTGATAGAGCGCATCGTACTTGGCCGCCGCAATGCTCCAAGAGAAATCCGCGGCCATCGCCCGCGATTGGAGGCGGCGCCAGACTTGCGGCAGTTGATAGACCTCGACAGCGCGCACAATCGCGGTGTACATGGCCCAGCGGTCATAGGGTGCGAATACAAAGCCGGTGCCGCTATCCCCTTTGGCGTTGAAATCCTGGACGGAATCGGCGAGACCGCCGGTCGCGCGGACGATGGGGATGCAGCCGTAGCGCATCGCAAACATCTGATTTGTTCCGGACGGCTCGACCTTGGACGGCATCAGGAGCACGTCACTGCCGGCATAGATCTTGCGGGCAAGGTCTTGGCTAAAAGTGAGAAAGGTCGCGACCCGGCCCCGGTATTGTTGACGCAATTGAGTGAAGAAATCATGATAGTGCTGGTCGCCGGTGCCCATTAATACGAACTGCACGTCGAGGTTATCGAGGATATGATCCATCGTCTTAGTGACGAGGTCGAGCCCCTTTTGGTCGTTCAACCGGCTCACCATCGCGAGGACGGGCACCTGCGAGCCGACTTGCAAGCCGGCCTCTTTCTGCAGGGCGATCTTGTTCGCCGCGCGCCCGTCGAGCGATTCGATGGAAAACGGCTGGGCGATGACCGAATCCGTCGCCGGATTGACTTGTTCGACGTCGATGCCGTTCAGAATGCCGGTGAGCTCTGCTTTGCGCTCGCGCAAGATGGGGTCCAGTTTTTCGCCGTATTCGGGAGTTTGTATCTCGCGCGCGTACGTCTCGCTGACCGTGTTGATCTTGTCCGCAAACAGGATGCCGCGGGCCATAAAGTCGAGCACCTGATTGATTTCGGCCGCGGCGGCGGGGTGCGCAATAAAGCCATAGGCCGCGAGGCCCGCGATTTCGAGCACGCGGTAACCAAAGATGCCCTGGTAGGCGAGATTGTGGATCGTATAGATGGTGGCAGTGTTCTCGAAAAATGGATCGGACGCGTAGACCGTCCGCAGCCAATTCGGGACGAGCGCCGTCTGCCAATCGTTCGAGTGCACAATATCGGGCTGCCAATTCAAGCGCTTGACCATCTCGAGCGCCGCGCGGGAAAAGAAGATAAAGCGCTCGGCATCGTCGGGATACATGTAGATCCCTTCGCGATTGAAGAGGCGGTCGTTATCCACAAAATAAACGGGCACCTCCGAATCGAGGCGGCCTTCGAAGAGCGTGGCACTCTCGCCCGTGTTGTCAAGCGGGACCGCGAAAGGTTCGAGCAGGCGATGCAGGCCAAAGCGCGCCGGGTCGATGCGCCCATAGCGGGGCATGACGAGACGGACGTCGTGTCCGAGAGCGCGGAGCGCCTTGGGCAATTCGCCGACCACATCGGCGATGCCACCAGTCTTGGCGAACGGCGTGATTTCGGAAGAAAGGATGAGGATCTTTAATGATTTGGGCATCCATCAACTCTTGAATGGCGACTTGACATGACAAATGAACAAAGGAGCAAATGAAGAATGACAAATAGCAAAGGAACAAAAGACTGAGGACCATGGGCGAACGACGAATGAAGGAAGGAGAATAGTTATAGACGCCCAATTACGGTTGGGATTTCGAGTAGGGAATGGACGACGGCGTCGGATTGGATGCCCGGCTCATTCGCCAGCTCGGCAGGGACCGATTGCCACCAGGCGTTTTCCCCATGGTCGATCAAGATGGCCTTCATGCCGGCCCGGTGGGCGCCGATGATGTCGTAGCGTGGTGCGTCTCCCACCATTGCGATCTCCTCGGGAGGGAGCGACCAAATCCGCGCCACGTGTTGAAAGATCCGGGGGTCGGGCTTGCGGTAGGAAAAGCCGGCACTGCTGATCACGGGGTCCGCAAACCTCGAAAAGCCCAGGCGGACGGACGTCCGCTGGACGAGGCCATCGTCATCTGCATTCGAAATGACCCCCACGCGGAGGCCGCGCTCTTTCAGGGCGTGGAGCGTGTCGAGCGCGCCCGGATAGCAGGTCCAGTGGATTTCCGCTAGCGCGAAGTATTGTTCGACGGCGCGAGGAATCAGGCCATCGAGGGAGGAATAGCCGAGTCCACTCAACGCTTGAGTCAACGCCTGGCCCAGCGTGTGCTCCACGTTCGTTTCTTCCGCGAGTTCCCACCCGTGGCTGCGCGCGGCGCGAAAGGCCTCCACGAAATTGTCGCCGACCGGCACGCCGTTCGCATGGAGAAATTCGACGAGCGCCAGCGTGGAGCGAGCGTCGATATCTTTCCATTCGTCGTCCAGATACATCAAAGTGCTGCCCAAATCAAAAATGATTCCGTGAATCATGACTCTATTATTCGATAGCCTTTCTTTTTGGGATAGCCTAATGCCTTGCTGGCGGGCATTGGCAATGAACAATTCATTGTTGGTCCGAACTCGGACCCGTCTCCAATCCCCTCTCGGCCCAGCGGATAGGGGGCGGGGTGCCGGAGATGGCTGACGCCCGGCAAAATCTATCTCCCACGAAACTCATTCGACCCGTTTCCCAAACAGGGAGCGGGCTAGGGGGGCGAGGGGAGCAAAACCGCAACTGCCTTGTCAGTAACCGCGCTGCCGATTTACAAGATTGAGCAATTGGTCGCCGCGCAGAAAGCGCCGCAGATTCTCCGCAAAGAGGTCCACCACGCGATCATCATAGTGCGGGGTATCGGCGGAGACATGAGGCGCCAGGATGGCATTGTCCAGTTTCCACAACGGGCTGTCGGCGGGCAGCGGCTCGTGCGCGAAGACGTCCAGGCCCGCGCCCGCAATCCAGTTTTCTCTCAGCGCGCGCACGAGCGCCGTCTCGTCAATAATCTCCCCGCGTGCGATATTCACGATAAAAGCGGTCGACTTGATCGCTCGCAGTTGTGCCTCGCCTACCATGCCCCGTGTCTTATCGGTGAGAGGAGCCGAGATGAGCACAAAATCGGATTGCCCGAGCATCTCCATCAGCCCGTCCCGATTAAACCATGCGTCCGGCAGCTTGCCTTCCGGGTCGCCGACGTTCGGCTCTGCATAGCCGCGGTCGGCGTGCGTATTGCTGTAGGTCATGGCGAGGACGCGCATAGCGAAGGCGTGCTTGGCGATGCGCGCGACCTCACGCCCGATGCTGCCATAGCCGACGACGCCGAGCGTTTTGCCGCGCAGTTCGACAGCCTGGAACGTGGTCCAGCGCTGCTCCGGCCAGATTCCGGCGTCCTGCATTCGAACCATGCGCGGCACACGTCGAGCGAGGGCGAGCATCATTGTGATGGAGAATTCGCCAATCGGGACGGCATGGATGCCGCTGGAGGTGGTAATGAAAATGTCGCTCTGGAGAATTGGGTGGCCGGCCAACTGGTTGATGCCCGCGCTGTGCAGCTGCACCCATCTGAGCTTGGGAGCCACCGAGAGGTCACGGGGGGGCATAAAGCAGTAGAGAACCTCCTCATTCCCTTGGAAGAAGGAACCCGTGTCCATCGCGTCCCATTCCTCCCGCACCGACTTTTGTTCGATCTGCAGTTCGGGCGAAACGGCGCGCAGGCGTTCCAACTGAGCCTCGCTGAAACGTTGGGTCAAAAGGACTTGCTTCATTGCACCCCTTCCATGAGATGTCAGAGGGGAATTATACAGGAAAAGAAACCATTCCGCAACGGGCTGCTGACCGAGAGTGTGGATTAACCACTCGAACTCGCGTTTTTTCGCGAATTGAGTACAATGGCGCCATCCTCACTCTGGGAGATGCGCCATGGGCAAGCGCCGCTTCAAGGCTCTCGGGCTCGGCTCGTTCTTCGGCAACCTCGTGTACGAACGCATTGTGCCGCGGGACCATTTCC
>JAMDCU010000024.1 GCA_023489485.1 Chloroflexota bacterium | reverse complement strand
AAAGTCCCCCCGCTGGATCGGCAGGAGCTGATCGAGGAATTTTTGCCGCTCGACGTCGTCTTTGGCCAAAATCATCTTCTGGACAATTGGCAGCCGTTCGGTCTCAAAGAACATGTGCTCCGTGCGGCACAGTCCGATACCCTGTGCGCCGAACTTGCGCGCCATGCGCGCATCGCGCGGATAATCCGCGTTCGCCCAGACCTGGAGACCCACCTGAGGCGACATGGGCAGGCCCTCGCGTGCTTTTTCCTTACGGATCTCATCGGCCCAGTCCAGCAATAGCTTGAGATCAGTCTCCTTGTCAAAGTCGGGCAGAATGGTCTGGATCTGGCCCGCGAAGACCTCGCCGGTGCCGCCGTCAATGGATATATAGTCCCCCTCCTTGACCTCACGGCCGTCGGCGCTAAAGTGCTTTGCCCCTTCGTCGACTCGAATTCCCTCGCATCCGGCCACGCACGGAAGGCCCGCGCCGCGCGCCACGACCGCTGCGTGAGAAGTCGCGCCCCCGTGCTGAGTCAAAATGCCTTTGGATGCATACATCCCGTGCACATCTTCGGGAGAGGTCTCGTAACGAACCAGAATGACGTTCTTGCCCTCTCGCCCCAGCCGCTCTGCAGTATCAGGATCGAAAATGGCAAGACCGGTCGCCGCGCCGGGTGAAGCGTTCAGCCCTTGGGCCAGGAAATTGCCGCTTTGCTTTGCTTGCTCTTTCGCCTGGGCATCGAATTGCGGCATAAGGAGTTGTATGACCTGGCTCGGCTCGACGCGTTGGAGCGCCTCCTCTTTCGAGATCAGACCTTCGCGCACCATGTCGGTTGCAATCTGGACGGCTGCGCGCGCAGTCCGCTTGCCCGTCCGCGTCTGGAGCATATAAAGGTGGCCGCGCTCAACCGTGAATTCCAGGTCCTGCATGTCCCGATAGTGTCGTTCCATCTGCCGGGCAATGTTGCGAAACTCCTCATAGACCGCCGGATTTCTGTCCTTCATGTCCGAAATCTTGAGAGGGGTGCGAATACCGGCGACAACATCCTCGCCCTGCGCGTTCGAAAGGTACTCGCCGTATAGCTTGTCCTCCCCCGTCGCCGGATTGCGGGTAAAGGCGACGCCCGTCCCCGAGTCTTCCCCCATGTTCCCAAATACCATCGTCACGACGTTCACGGCGGTGCCGAGATCATCCGGGATCTTGTTGATCCGCCGATAGTCCACGGCGCGCTTGCCCATCCAGGAACGGAAAACGGCCCCGATTGCCAATTCGAGCTGCCGGTAAGGATCTTCCGGAAAGTCCTCGCCGATTTCCTTCTTGTAGAGGTCTTTATAAGCAGTCACAACCTGCCGGAGCGGGTTGACGCCCAGGTCGGTGTCCTGCTTGGCGTGGTGTCTCTCCTTAATACCGTCGAAGATCGCGTCGAATTTCTTGGCCTCGATGCCCATCACAATACGCCCGAACATCTGGATGAATCGGCGGTAGGCATCCTCGGCGAAACGCGGATTGCCGGTAAGCTCCTCAAGACCCTTGAGCGTCCGCTCATTCAAACCCAAATTCAGGACCGTATCCATCATCCCCGGCATCGAAAACTTGGCGCCCGAGCGGACAGACACCAGGAGCGGGTTCCTCGGGTCGCCGAACTTTTTGCCCGATTCCCTCTCCACCTTCTTCAGAGCGGCCAGCGTCTGTTCCCACATTCCTTTGGGGAACTTGCCTCCCGCCGTGTACGCATTGCACGCTTCGGTCGTAATGGTGAAACCGGGTGGAACGGGCAAATCCGCGCGCGTCATCTCGGCCAGGCCCGCACCTTTGCCTCCGAGAAGATCGCGCATATCCTTGTTCCCTTGCTGGAACATAAAGACCCATTTCTTCTCGCTCGGCTTTTTGGTTTGGCCTGATCGTCGAGTCGCCGGTGCCACCTTTCGCGCGGCCTTTTTTGTCTTGGCGGTTCGTTTTGTAGCCATTGGCGTATCTCCTTCCTTAGATAATTACTAGAGAGCGATAAAGCCTCACTCTGCGCCTAGCTTTTGCTCCAGCACCTGGCGGACCTCGGCGATGGGCACTCGAATCTGCTCCATCGTGTCGCGATCACGAATCGTGACCTGCTTGTCCTCCAAGGACTGGACGTCGACCGTTACGCAGTAAAGGGTACCGATCTCGTCCTGTCGCCGATACAGCCGGCCGATAGATGCCGTGTCGTCGTACATCGTCATCATATGCGGCCGCAGTGACGACGCCAGCTCTTTAGCCAGTGCCACGATCTCAGAGCGATTCCGCAAAAGGGGCAGGACGGCCACCTTGATGGGCGCGAGCGCCTTGGGGAACTGCAAGACCACCCGCTTTTCCTCTCTCACTTTCTCTTCGTGATAAGAATTGAATAGAACGGCAAGCAGGCAGCGATCGACACCCATAGATGGCTCGATCACGTAAGGGATATAGTGCTCTTTGGTCTCATCGTCGTAATATTCCAGACCCTTGCCGCTCGTATCAACATGCCTCTTGAGGTCAAAATCCGTCCGACTCGCGATCCCTTCAACCTCGCTCCACCCCATCGGAAAGTTGAATTCGATTTCAAAAGTGCCCTTGGAATAGTGTGCCAGGTCTTCCTTGGGCAATGCGCGTACTCGGATGTTGTCCTCTCGAACGCCCAGAGCTCGGGTCCACCAGTTCATCCGGTCATCGCGCCACCGAGCATGCCACTCGTCCTCGGTTCCGGGCTTGACGAAATATTCGATCTCCATCTGTTCAAACTCGCGATCCCGGAAGATGAAATTGCCAGTCACGATCTCATTTCGAAACGCACGCCCAACCTGGGCAATCCCGAACGGCACCTTTTTTCGCATTGTTTGCTGAACGTTCGTAAAGTTGACAAAGATGCCCTGTGCCGTTTCGGGACGCAGGTAGGCAATCGACGCGTCATCCTCTACCGGGCCGACAAAGGTGCGGAAGAGCATGTTGAATTGACGCGGCGCCGTCAGGGTCTTGTTTCCACAGTTCGGGCAGTTTTCCCCCTTGATTTGGTCGGCCCGAAAGCGGAAATGGCAAGTCTTGCACTCGACCAGTGGATCGCTAAACTCACTGACGTGCCCGCTCGCGCGCCAGACATCCGGGTTCATGATGATGGACGTGTCCACGCCCACTATATCGGCCCGGTCCTGAACGACTGCCTTCCACCAAGTCCGTTTGATATTGTTCTTGAGTTCCACCCCAAGCGGCCCGTAATCCCAGAACCCGCCAATCCCACCGTATATCTCTGAGGACTGGAAAACAAAGCCACGGCGCTTGCACAACGAGACGAGCGTCTCCATATCCGGCATTGACTGTCAACCTCTGTTGATTTTTTCAGGAATACTCTATTCCAACACAGCCCGGGGCCATTTAATTGGGACGGATAATTCATTTTTCGGCTTGCGGCAGTGCTGCAAACGGCTGCTTGAGCTGATGCAAAAAGTCGACTGATTTCAGACTGCGCTCCAGATGATGGGAAATGTACTGCGACATCAAGCTCTCTATTTCGGCGAGGACCTGAGGGCTGAGGCGTAGCGGGCGAATCGTCTCGAACTCGCGCGTTTGCATGAAACGCAATACTTTGAGCGCGTTGAGCGAGATCGGACGCGCATCCCGTCCGTGCCCGGCCAACTCGCTCCGCGCGAGCCGCATGCAGTTCGGCTCAATAATTCCCCCCGCCTCGGCGCTAAAGTAATTCTCGACCGGTTCGAGCTCCGCACCGCAATTCACACAGTGATAGAGCTGTGGGCGATACCCGACGAGGTGCAGGAGCTGTAGCTCGAAAAAACGCGCAACCAACACCGGATCGTTCGTCCCGTCACTCAACCAGCCAAGCGCATGCAGCAACAGATCAAAGAGCGGCTTGTTTTCCGTCCCCTCTTCCGCAAACTTGTCGACGAGTTCCGCCAAGTAATAGGCGTAACCCAGCCGCTCGAGGTTCGTGCGCAGAGGCATAAAGGCATCCACCGTCTCGGCCTGCGTCACGATATCGAGATGCATTCCCTTGGCCAGCAGGAGCACACTGTGCGTGAAAAGCTCGACGTGCCCGCTCTTTCGGCTTGAGGGCTTGCGTGCCCCTTTGGCAATCGCACGTATTTTCCCCAAGTCAGGCGTGTAAAGCGTAAGCAACCGGTCGGCCTCGCCGAAATCCGAACGCTTTAGAATAATCGCCTGAACTCGATAGAGCCGATCTCTGGAAGGCATAGCCCATGACTTTCAGAACCGCTATCCGCCGCGCACGGTATTGTAATGATACGGCCGTCCCCAATTCCTTTTCATTTTATCCTGGAAGAGTTGCTCCGCATCGAGGTCGAGTGCAGACATGAGGTGGAGAATGCGGATGATGGCATCAGCCAACTCCTCGCCGACGTGCTCCATCGGCTCGCCCTTTTTGTACGCGTCTGTCGCCTCCGAGACCTCTGTATGAATCAGAGCAAGCATCTCCCAAATACGCACCGGATCGGACGAAAACCCCTTCCCATCCGCAAGGGCGCGCACCTCGAGCATCTTTTGATTGAGTCCAACTGATTCGACCATCCCCCGCTCCCCAAGCTGCTATTATACCACGTTGGGACAAGTCGAGCCAGTTCCCGCGCAACTCTTCCCGTCCCAACACGTTTAGACTGACAACAGGTCTTGACGACCGAAACGATCAGGCAGAATCTCTTTCATCGTGAACCGCTTCCATTTGCTGCCGCGTGTGGCCGCGAGCACGATCACTGCGTTGTCCCGGGCGAACTCGGAGAGCACTTGCCGGCAGGCACCGCAGGGCGATCCGTGATTCGCCGTGACGACCGCCAGGGCGATGATCTCACGCTCACCTTCCGACACCGCCTTGAAGATCGCCACGCGCTCGGCGCAAAGCCCTGACGGAAAAGCCGCGTTCTCGACATTGCAGCCCATGAAGATTTTGCCGGATTTGCCCATCGCTGCCGCGCCGACGGCGTAGTGCGAATAGGGCGCGTAGGCCCGGCCGCGCGCCTCGCGCGCGCACGAAACCAATCGTGCGAGATCTGAATCAAGGATTTGCTTTTTGTTCGTCGACGGCATTTTGTGCTACGTTTTCTGAAGGCATGATTTTGACCACACGCACTTTCTGGATTCGCCTTCCCACGACGCTGAGGACGTAAATGGCAGCTCCATCCACATGCACCTGGTCACCCACCTTCGGCATCTTTTCCAGCTTCTGGTATACCAGGCCGCCAAGTGTGTCGCTCTCGCCGGGCAGATTTACCCCTAATTCCTCGTTGACCTCGTCGATATTCACGCGCGCATTGAATATCGCTTCATTTTCGCCGACCCGCTCCACGGATGGCTCTTCTGCCGTGTCGTACTCATCCTGAATTTCGCCGACAATTTCCTCGAGAATGTCCTCGATCGTCACGATTCCCGCAGTTCCGCCGTACTCGTCGACGACAATCGCCATATGGACTTTGGTCCGCTGCAGCTCTCCCAACAACTCGTCCAGGCGCTTGGATTCAGGCACAAAGTGTGCCTGGCGCAACAATGACCGGAGCGGCAAATCGATTTTCCCATCCCGCAGCGCTATCAGCAGGTCTTTGGCATAAAGGACCCCGATGATATGATCGATTGACTCTTGGTAGACCGGGACCCGCGAATGGGAACCCTCGATGACCACGTCAAGTGCCTCTTTCACCGGAGTCTCGACGTCCAATGCGATCACGTCGATGCGCGGAACCATTATCTCACGCGCCATCGTGCGGTCGAGACCGATCACCCCGCTGATCATCTCGCGCTGGTCTGACTCGATCAAGCCCGCTTTCTCGCCGGCATCGACCATTTGCTCAATTGTCTCATCGCGCGCTTGTTCCGGCTCGGACAGTTCCTCTCTGGGCTCAATCAAGGGCAGAAACACGGCAATATCCCCGAGCAGACGCCGCGCAAGCGGCTCTCGATGCCGTTGAGCATATTGTCGGGCGAACCCTTGGGCGATTAAGGTCACTCCCAATGAAATTGCCGTCCCGAGAGCGGCGGTCCCAACGCTGGCCCCCCACCCGTCAAGTGCCGTGACTGCCACGGCTGCGGCCAGTGCTACAGAGATGATGCTCACGATCGTTCCTGCGGCGTTCAGACGATCGATCTTACCGGCTCGCGTTGCCAACAGGGAAGGCTGCAGCTCGCTCACCGAAGCGGCAACGGTATGCGCGACGCTCCCCAGGCAAGCCGCTCCTGCCAGCAAACCCCAGATGACAATTTCTACCAAACTACCCAGACCCAAAATCACCTCAATCTTCGAATGACCCGCGCGGGTAATCCCACGGCCAACGTATCGGCAGGGACATCCTTGTTCACCACCGAGCCTGCACCGGTGCGGGCGCGATCTCCGATGCGAACAGGAGCGACGAGCATGGTGTCGCTGCCAATAAAAGCGTCCTCTCCGATGATGGTTCGATTCTTCTTCTCGCCGTCGTAATTGCAGGTGATCGCCCCAGCACCAATATTGGACCGCGCCCCCACCTCGGAATCGCCAATGTAGCTGAAATGCCCCACGTGCACCTGCTCGCCGAGGTGAGAATTTTTGATTTCGGCATAATTCCCGATATGGACGTTTCGCGCGAGATAGGCACCTGGACGAAGATGCGAAAACGGCCCGACGTGGATGTCCGTCTCAAGGACCGCTAGCTCAACCACGGAAGCGACAATCTCACAGCGATCCCCGATCTCAGAATCCCGAATGATCGAATTCGGCCCGACTCGGCAGTCTGCCCCAATGCGCGTTCGCCCCTTCAGATGTGTATTGGGTTCAATAATCGTGTCGACTCCGATCAGCACATCGGCGTCTATGTAGGCGGTCGCCGGATCGACGAGCGTTATTCCCTCTTCCATCAGGCGGTCGTTAATCCGCCCTCGCATAATTCGCTCGGCTTCGGCTAGTTGCGCGCGAGTATTGACGCCGACGGCCTCGGCGATGCCGTTCAGAGTAACCGATTCGACTGTGCAAGCTTCCTGAACAGCCATTCCCACGAGATCGGTCAAATAATACTCACCCTTCTTGGCGCTCGGAGTGAGACGCGGCAGATGCTCCCACATCCAATCGTTGTGGAAACAATACACCCCGCAGTTCAATTCATGAATCTCTAGTTGTTCCGGGGTAGCTTCCCGTTCCTCGACAATCCCCTGGATACGTCCATTCGCATCCCTGAGGATCCGCCCGAATCCCATGCTTTCATCCGAGCGCACCGTCACCATCGTAATGGTAGCTCCGGTCCGGGCGTGCTGACCTGCCAGTCTCTGCAACGTCTCAGCCCGTAAGAGAGGCATATCCCCATACATAACAAGTACCGTGTCAGCGCGCCCTTGCAGCGCTTCTCGCGCCTGTAGAACCGCATGTCCGGTACCTAACTGTTCGCCTTGTAAGACAAAGACTGCCTTCTTCCCGACTTCTTCCCGTACTTGGTCAGCTCCGTGACCGACGACGAGAACCGTTTCACGGCTACCCAGCGCGCTCGCCGCGTCCAAAGCATAATGGACCATCGCTTTCCCTGCGACAGGGAACAGCACCTTGGGGAGATCGGACTTCATGCGCGTCCCCAGCCCAGCCGCTAGAATGACAGTGGCCAATTTCATCTTCGACTACCTCACGACGTTGAGAGTTCTTATCTTTGTTCCATCCACCCGGAGCGAACCAGGTCCAACTGCGGCGTCAGGCGGAACCGTCAAATCGAATAGGGTACACAACCCCCGCGCTCCATCCGGCAGGGAGATGACCTGCTGTCCAAGTGTAAATTCGCGCTGACCGGCATCCCGCAAACTCACCTGTGTGGCCGTTGGCACTGTTCCTTTACCGGTCCCCCGCCAGTAAAGTGAGAGTGAAAAATCGGTGCCAGGCCGTCCCTCTGTCGGAGCCGTCAATCCCATTAATTGCCACTGCGGAGCGACGGTCAGGTTGACTTGCTTCTCCGGTGCCAAATCGTCCAGGCGATTCCCATCTGAAGGTCCGGCGTGAAACCCGCCAAGCTGGACAAGAGTTCCAGCGCGGTCCGAAAGCGGGAGAACCTGCATGGTTCTTGGATTATAGGCCTCTACGGTGACGCGGTAATCGCCCTCAGGAGCACACGGGTCCAGTCCCGGATAGAACCTCTCTACAATCACATCCCCCGGATCCCACTGAGAGGTCGCATAGCTATTGTCGCCCGGCCACTTGTCCTCTTGACCCCAGACTCTGTTTTTTCCATCCCATACCTTGATAGAGAATGTATAGTCGCCCATCGGCGCAAGCTGCTGAAGGAACAGAGTCACCATCAGGTTGCGGCCGCCCGGACCTGCCGGATCAACGCTAGAGCCGAGCAATTTGATTTGGTTCGACCAGATCGCGGTTTCCGTATTATGGGGGTGCACAAACGCACCGCCCTGCGCAAGCGCTTCCAAAGGTGTCCGGGGGTCGGGCAAGAGATTGGCGGGCACGCGATAATACAACAAGAGCCTCTGGCCGTTGGAGCCTGTCAGATTCTCAATGGTGCCGAGATTGCCCAATCGAGACTGCATTGTCTGGGCTTTCTTCTCCTGATCGTATGGAAAAACAAAGAGCGCATCTTCTCCGCTCGCCCGACTAGGTAGGACAATTGTATCGCGACTCTCAAAAGATTTCAACGGGGAGTTGCGGGTGAGCAGAGATATCGTGCTGACCTGATACCAGACGGGCGCCAGAAACACGTGGCTGGTCCGAGCGTTCTGATTGAGCCAGGCTGAGACTTCTTCCTTATCGGCGTTAAACGTGTAATACAAGCCAGGATCGTTGCCAAAGGAGACAAAGTAATCGTGAAAGGATGACCAGGAACCCGCGATGAGGATAACCGCAAAGGCAGCTGCAGCGGCATTCCGGAGTGCAGTTAACTGGAGACGCTCCCAAACCTGTCCCCCTCCCCAAGCCGCGACCATAATGACAGCCGGCATCGCAGGCAGCGTCCGCACAAAGTTCGGCGCATCATCCGTAAAGAGCGAGACTCCCAACGAGACCAGAATCCAAGCACTCAGAAAAACAGCACGCCGCCTGTCTCGGTCACCTCGCCGCCCCAAAAGCGCCATACACAGGGTGGCAACGCCGGCCAGAAACAAGAGCGCAGTTGCCGGATCAAAGACAGGCCTCCCCGGCACATTGCGTATCATGCCGCCGTCACCCTTGACAAAGAACATCTCCAAGAGTCGCAGCCCGTTACCTGCGAGCGCAGCCGCCACATTCTCCTGCACGGCGTTATGAGGAACGAAGACGGAGACATCAGCCGAATGTGAAATGAATTGGTCAGGGTGAGCAAAAAAGTAGAACGCAAGCGGGAGAAAGAGGATAATGGCAACTCCCAGAACCAGAGCGAGCCCGGTCAGGTATATCCGAGCCCTCGGGCGTTGCTCCCAAGCAAAATAGAGCGCGATGAGAATTAATGCCACAGGCCAAACGCGTGCGGCCGGGTAAGTGTAGAGGCCCAGTCCGACGAACACGCCGGTATAGATAAAATCGCGCCGCCGCCCATATTCAAGCGCGCGCCAAAAGAACCACAGAGCGAACACGGCGAGCAGGACCAGGAGCACCACTCGCTCTCCATAGCGGCTGAAAAAGATATGCCACACGGAAACGGCCGCCAACAAGCCGGCAAGGACTCCGACCAGATTGGAGCGGAACATGGTCCGAGCCAGGCCGAATATGCACGGCACCGTCACAGTGCCGATCACAGCCGTGGTCAATTTCAGGCCGAGTGGGGTGATTCCGAAGATGGCCGTCCCGACGGTCGCCAGGTAGATGTACAGCGGTTCGGTTCCTCCCGGCGCAGTGAAAAAGATCGAGTACTGGCCTTGGAGCAAGCGCAGTACATCAAAAACGTAGTAGGCCTGGTCGAATTGAAAACCCGGGGGCAGTCGGTCGATGTGATAAAAGCGGTAAAACGCGGCAACCGCAGTAACGAGGATAAGGAGGGTGCGAGTTTGAAATAGGGAGCGGGGCATTTGGTCAACGCACCAATTGCCAATGAGCCAATGAGCCGAAAAATAGAGTTGCTTGTCAACAAAGTGGCGCGATTTGGCTTATTGGCTCATTGGTCGATCGGCTCATTGAGGTGGCTGGGGCGGGAAGGTTCGAACTTCCGTTAACGGATCCAAAGTCCGCTGTGCTACCACTGCACCACGCCCCAACGGCCCGGCTATTCTAACACAGGATAAAGCTTCGTGCAAATGGAATAAAATAAACAACAAAAAACAGATTCCTGACTGGCGATGACCTACTCTCCCAGCGGCGCGTGCCGCCAGTACCATCAGCGCTGGTGGGCTTAACTTCCGGGTTCGGTATGGGACCGGGTGTTTCCCCACCGCTCAAATCACCAGAGGAATCTGCTTTTGATCGACTAACTTGATCCTCAAAAACTGAACAGAAGGAATGGCTTATTTCAATTCATCAATATCCCGAGAGCAAGCCCTCGCGCATTAGTAGTGGTTCGCTCAGACATCACTGCCTTTACACGTCCACCCTATCAAGGTGATGGTCTATCACCGCGCTTACTGGCTTGTCGCCATGGGGGATCTAATCTTGGGGCATGCTTCCCACTTAGATGCTTTCAGCGGTTATCATTGCCGGACTTGGCTACCCAGCGATGCCGTTGGCACGACAACTGGCACACTAGCGGTCCGTCCACCCCGGTCCTCTCGTACTAGGGGCAGCTCCCCTCAAATCCCCTGCGCCCACACTGGATAGAGACCGAACTGTCTCACGACGTTCTGAACCCAGCTCGCGTACCGCTTTAATGGGCGAACAGCCCAACCCTTGGAACCTATTCCAGCTCCAGGATGCGACGAGCCGACATCGAGGTGCCGAGCGAAGCCGTCGATGTGAACTCTTGGGCTTCACCAGCCTGTTATCCCCGGGGTAGCTTTTGTCCGATAAGCCACGGCCGTTCCACACCGAACCGTGGGATCACTAAGCCCGACTTTCGTCTCTGCTCGACTTGTAGGTCTCGCAGTCAAGCTCCCTTGTGCCTTTGCACTCAGTGGCTGGTTTCCATTCAGCCTGAGGGAACCTTTGGGCGCCTCCGTTACTCTTTAGGAGGCGACCGCCCCAGTCAAACTGCCCGCCTGGCACGGTCCGTCCGCCGGATTACGGCTAGACGTTAGGGTCGAAATTTGTTGAGGCTGGTATTTCAAGGTTGGCTCCCCCGAGCCCGCAAGCCCAGGTTCATAGCCTCCCAGCTATCCTACGCACAACAAACCTCAACTCAATGCCAAGGTACAGTAAAGCTCCACGGGGTCTTTTTGTCCTAGTGCGGGTAAATGGCATCTTCACCACTATTTCAATTTCGCCGGGTCCCCCGTTGAGACAGCGCCCCACTTGTTACTCCTTTCGTGCGGGTCGGAACTTGCCCGACAAGGAATTTCGCTACCTTAGGACCGTTATAGTTACGGCCGCCGTTCACCGGGGCTTCAGTTCGGAGCTTTGTCCCACGGTTGCCCGCGGGACGAACCCCTCCCTTTAACCTTCCGGCACTGGGCAGGAGTCAGCCCCTATACATCCGCTTGCGCGTTCGGGACGAACCCCTCCCTTTAACCTTCCGGCACTGGGCAGGAGTCAGCCCCTATACATCCGCTTGCGCGTTTGCAGAGACCTGTGTTTTTGTTAAACAGTCAGTAGGGCCGTTTCGCTGCGACTTGTCGGAGCTTTGTGAGAATTCACTCACCCCAACAAGCCACCCTTCTCCCGAAGTTACGGGTGCATTTTGCCGAGTTCCTTAACGGAGGTTCTCCCGATCGCCTTGCATTTCTCATGCCGCCTACCTGTGTCGGTTTGCGGTACGGGTACCCGAGTATCAACGTTTAGAGGCTTTTCTTGGCAGTATGAGCTCACCCACTTCTGGCCTTGCGGCACCGCCCACTGCTCAGGATCAAGCGGCGGATTTGCCTACCGCTCTCATCTCCCTTGCAGCTTAGCACCTACCATGTCCGATAGGCAGGCTGGGCTACCCTGCTGCGTCACCCCTTCACTCCACTCTGGCAGTTCCGGAATATTAACCGGATGTCCATCGCTTACGGCTCTCGCCCTCAGCTTAGGCCCGACTAACCCGACGCGGATTACCCTTGCGTCGGAACCCTCAGGCGTCCGGCGTTCACGTTTCTCGCGTGAATTTCGCTACTTATGCGAGCATTCTCACTTCCGAGCGCTCCACCAGTCGTCACCGTCTGGCTTCACTGCTCTCGGAACGCTCCCCTACCACCCCGCCTTGCGGCGAGGTCCGTGGCATCGGTACTAGACTTGAGCCCCGTTATATTTTCCGCGCAAGATCGCTTGACCAGTGAGCTATTACGCACTCTTTGAAGGGTGGCTGCTTCTAAGCCAACCTCCTGGCTGTCCGAGCAATCTCACATCGTTTCCCACTTAGTCTAGATTTGAGGACCTTAGCCGACGGTCTGGGCTGTTTCCCTTTTGACTACGAAGCTCATCCCACGTAGTCCAACTCCCGCGCTTCAAGTTACGGCATTCGGAGTTTGGTTTGGGTTGGTAAGCTTGATGCCCCCTAGCCAATCCAGTGCTCTACCTCCGTAACTAAACACGCGAGGCTGGCCCTAGAGCCATTTCGGGGAGAACCAGCTATCTCCCGGTTCGTTAGGCATTTCACCAACTACTCACAGGTCATCCCATAGTTTTGCAACACTAACGAGTTCGGGCCTCCACGCGGTGTTACCCGCGCTTCACCCTGCCCATGAGTAGCTCACCGGGTTTCGGGTCTACTCCCTGCGACTAGTCGCCCTATTCGGACTCGCTTTCGCTACGGCTCCGGGTGTATCTCCCTTAGCCTTGCCACAGAGAAGTAACTCGCTCGCTCATTCTTCAAGAGGCACGCGGTCAGGCATTCCGTGATAAATCACAGCATAGCCCTTCCACTGCTTGTAAGCACACGGTTTCAGGTTCTATTTCACTCCCCTAGCAGGGGTACTTTTCACCTTTCCCTCGCGGTACTGGTTCACTATCGGTCGCCAAAAGTATTTAGCCTTGGAGAGTGGACTCCCCAGATTCCCACAGGATTAGCGTGCCCCGTGGTACTCAGGAACCCAACAAGAGCTTGATCTCTGTCGCGTACGGGGCTATCACCCTCTGTGACGGAGCTTTCCAGAATCCTTCCGCTAAAGATCAAGTTGGTAACTCTTTGGCTTGCGCCTGTCGGGCCCTACAACCCCCACGCAATTTGCATTGCATGGGTTTAGGCTTTTCCCCTTTCGCTCGCCACTACTCAGGGAATGGTCTCTTTTCCTCGGGGTACTGAGATGTTTCAGTTCCCCCGGTGCCCTCCCCCATATCTATGAATTCAATACGGGGGTACTCAAGCATATCCTTGAGTGGGTTACCCCATTCGGAAATCCGCGAATATAACGCCTGCTGACGGCTCCTCGCGGCTTATCGCAGCCAACCACGTCCTTCTTCGGCTTTTGGCGCCAAGGCATCCACCGTATGCTCTTAGTAGCTTTACTCTATAGGGCGACTAGTCGCAGGGATACGGACGAATTGAAATCTTGACGGCCATCACACACCACATGTGATGGCTTGCCATTTGTGTGTTTGCAGGAACACACACGCTAACCAAGCCGCTGATCGGCTTGTGTTAGCGCCTTCTGTTCAGTTTTTAAGGATCAGTTAGTGCTTGGTTTCCTAGCGATTGATCGCTAGCGAGTACCGCCTGATGCCAGCCGGCACTCGGCAGAGATCAATCCGTAGACACAAAAACAGCCTGGCGCATATCGCCAGGCCGATCAACAGGCATAACGATATTGCCGTTCTCTCTATCGCACTTGCCGCTCCAAGCTGTTGAACATATCCAGTCGAATCACCTCGTGACCGTCATTATATGCACTTTTTCCGCCTTGTCAAGCGGAGCCCTTAGCCCCAGGAATGGAGCCGAGGGGATTCGAACCCCTGACCTCCGCCTTGCAAAGGCGGCGTTCTCCCAACTAAACTACGGCCCCCTCGGTCCATTTCAGATTTAGCGTCTGCGATTTCAGATTCTAAAAGTCTGCATTGTTAAATCCGAAATCCCCAGGTGGGCCTTTGTGGACTCGAACCACAGACCTTCCCCTTATCAGAGGGATGCTCTAACCAACTGAGCTAAAGGCCCGAGTGCCATCCCTTGGCCTTAACAACTGAAGAGTGGTAGGAAAGATCGCGGCATGCGAGGCATGCTAGCACGGAAACCGTGCGCGGAATCGAAGAAGGTTGGAGTCACAAACCTAAAGGTTTGATGTTCTCCCTAGAAAGGAGGTGATCCAGCCGCACCTTCCGGTACAGCTACCTTGTTACGACTTCGTCCCAGTTACCAGCCCCACCTTCGGCGGTTCCTTCCTTGCGGTTAGGTCACCGACTTCAGGTGTTGCCAGCTCCCATGACGTGACGGGCGGTGTGTACAAGGCCCGGGAACGCATTCACCGCACTATGGCTGACGCGCGGTTACTAGCAACTCCGACTTCATGCAGGCGAGTTGCAGCCTGCAATCTGAACTGAGGCCGCTTTTGTGCGATTAGCTCCGCCTCACGGCTTGGCAACGCATTGTAACGGCCATTGTAGCGTGTGTGTAGCCCAGGACATAAAGGTCATGCTGACTTGACGTCGTCCCCGCCTTCCTCCAGGATTAACCTGGCAGTCTCGCTAGACACTTGTAACTAGCGAAAGGGGTTGCGCTCGTTGCGGGACTTAACCCAACACCTCACGGCACGAGCTGACGACAGCCATGCAACACCTGTGCACGCTCCCTTGCGGGTCGGTCCGGTTTCCCTTCCCTACCACGTGCATGTCAAGCCCTGGTAAGGTTCTTCGTGTTGCATCGAATTGAACCACACGCTCCGCTGCTCCCTGGTAAGGTTCTTCGTGTTGCATCGAATTGAACCACACGCTCCGCTGCTTGTGCGGGCCCCCGTCAATTCCTTTGAGTTTTAAACTTGCGTTCGTAGTCCCCAGGCGGAGGGCTTAACGCGTTAGCTTCGGCACAGATGGGTAATCCCACCAACACCTAGCCCTCATCGTTTAGGGCGTGGACTACCGGGGTATCTAATCCCGTTTGCTCCCCACGCTTTCGCGCACTCAGCGTCAGGAGTGAGCCAGGAAGCCGCTTTCGCCACTGGTGTTCCTCCCGATCTCTACGCATTCCACCGCTACACCGGGAATTCCACTTCCCTCTCTCACCCTCAAGCCGGGCAGTATCGAACGACCTCCCCCAGTTGAGCCAGGGGCTTTCACGTCCGACTTACCCAACCGCCTACGCGCGCTTTACGCCCAGTGACTGCTAAAAGGGCTTTACGACCCGAAGGCCTTCGTCGCCCACGCGGCGTCGCTGCGTCAGGGTTTCCCCCATTGCGCAATATTCCTCACTGCTGCCTCCCGTAGGAGTCTGGCCCGTCTCTCAGTGCCAGTGTGGCTGATCGTCCTCTCAGACCAGCTACCCGTCATCGGCTTGGTGGGCCATTACCTCACCAACTACCTGATGGGCCGCGGGCCCCTCTCAAAGCGCCTTGCGGCTTTACTCAACGAAGTGAATCGCCGAGCATATGCGGTATTAGCAAACCTTTCGGTTTGTTGTTCCCCACTCTGAGGTAGGTCACCCACGTGTTACGCACCCGTTTGCCACTAACGCTCCAGTTTCCCAAAGCGTCCGTTCGACTTGCATGTGTTAAGCACGCCGCCAGCGTTCATCCTGAGCCAGGATCAAACTCTCCGTTGTATTTCAAAAGAGTTTCAAATCCAGGATTCTTCGATTCCGAACGCATCTTTCCTACCACTCTTCAGTTGTTAAGGTTCTGTCTTTCAGGCGGACGAGAATATACCACATCTTCTCGTCTGTGTCAAGTCCGTTCCGGCCCTCATCCTCGACAGATGAAAACCGCCGACGCAAGTCGGCGGAAGCAAAGAGACCTAGCAATCCACGGCTCGTTTCACGACCACATTGCCCAGTCTCTCAACGCCTCCCGATAATCGGAATTTGTTAAGTACGGCGCACATTATAGCACGTTTTCTGAGCTTGTCAAGTCCCTTAAACTTCGCGCCGTCCTTCGAGAGCACGCGTGAGTGTCACCTCGTCCGCATTCCTTCGAGAGCACGCGTGAGTGTCACCTCGTCCGCATATTCCAGATCCCCTCCCATAGGGAGACCCCGCGCGAGACGCGTCATACGAATTCCTAGCGGCTTGACAAGCCTTTCCAGATAGAGAGCCGTAGCTTCTCCTTCCAGATTGGGATTCGTAGCCAGCACGATCTCCTGGATAGTGTGATCATGCTGAATGCGGTCCAACAGCTCCTGAATTCGAAGATCCTCGGGCCCGATCCCTTCGACTGGCGAAATGGCCCCATGCAGTACGTGATACAATCCATGATACTCGCGCGTTCGCTCCAGAGCAAGGACATCCAGTGGCTCTTCGACCACACAGAGAATTGAGCGATCTCTCGCTTCGTCGCGACAAATGGCGCAGGGATCTTGCTCGGCAATGTTCGAGCACACCGAGCAGGTGACCACTCGCTCCTTTAAACTCATCAACGCATCCGAGAGAGCCTCGGCTTGCTCCTTCGGCGCGCGCAGCAGGTAAAAAGTCAATCGCTGGGCAGTCTTGGGGCCGATGCCGGGCAAACGATTGAATTCTTCGATTAACTGCGTGACCGCGCGAGGCGTTGTATCCATTCGATACTTCTTTCCAGCTTCAATATAACCCAAGCGTTCACATTACAGCAAACCCGGCAGATTCAGCCCACCCGTTATCGCACCCATCCTACTCGCGGCAAGTTGTTGGGATTTCTCCATCGCTTCAGTAAAGGCGGCGACAATCAAATCTTGCAGCATCTCCACATCGCCGGCGGTAAACACGTCCGGCGAGATCTTGATGGACTGGACCTTTTGCTGCCCTGTCATCACAACCGTTACCGCCTCGCCCCCGGCGCTCGCCTCGACCGTCTCATTGGCCAGTGCGTCTTGAGTCTCCAGCATTTTTTGCTGCAGCGCCTGTAGCGCGTTCTGAGCGCCCCCAGGACCGGGACGCGGCACCGGCATGCCCCGTGGCACTCCTCTTCCTTTACTCATCCCCTTCCTCCTGATCATGTATCTCTGTGATCGTCGCGCCCAATTGGCTCACCGCCGCGTGAATGAGCGGATCCTCCTCCACCGCCTTCATTCGCGCCTTTTTTGGGGATAACACACATTTCACTCGACAATCTTGTTGGAAGACTTCGCCCAACACTTTTTCGGCAATCAACTTGCTATTCGCGTGTTTCTCAAAGCGCTCGACGTGCCCTTGATAATAAAAGCCGAGAATGACTTGATTACCCTCAACCTTGATCGGCTCCGCGTCCCGCAGCAGAGCCTCGAGCATCTTGTCATTCGGCCGAAGGCGCGTGAGGAACCGCTCCCAGTTTGCCTGCAACCCCTCCACGGATAGAACTCCCGGGGGGTCAGTCGGAGCGGTTTCCTTTTGAGATGCCGGTGCGCGACTTGCCTTAACGGCCACCCGAGAAGCCGAGCGGCTTGGAGCCTTCGCCGACGGCGGCTCTATCGGGTTTTTCGCGGGGCTTGGTTTGCTGGAAGCGGCCTGTGCGACGCGTGTTTCCTCGAGCGTCGCCTCCGCTGGAAGCGGCCTGTGCGACGCGTGTTTCCTCGAGCGTCGCCTCCACGACAGCAAGCTCGAGCGGCAACGTCGGGCTGGAACTGGACTTGAGTTCGTAGGCCGCCTGTGCAAAAGCACGAATCGCCCGGAGGAGTTGCTCAGTATCAAACCGCTTGCTCTGCTGAATCATCTGACTTGCCTCATCCGCCGTCAGCGCCAGTCCTTCGCCGCTGCCCGCCTGTAGGAGCAGCAATGATCGCAGGTACTCGACGAGTTCCCGCGCAAGCTGGCGAGGGTCAGCGCCTGCATCCACCGCTTGGCCGATGATCGTCAACCCTCCACCCACATCCTTGTCCGCCAATCGCCCGACGAGATCCGCGATCGCTTGGTGCGAACCGGCGCCCAAGAGCCCTTGCACCTGGATAAGGTCGATACTGTCGCCGGTGTAAGCACGCAATTGGTCTAGGAGACTGATGGCATCCCGCATCGCACCCGTCGCCTGCCGTGCAATGAGGTCCATTGCCGCCGGCTCAACCCGCAGGCCCTCTTTGGCAGCAATCTCGCTCAAGCGTGTCGTGATCTCCTTGAGTGTCAAGCGGCGAAAATCAAATCGCTGGACCCGCGAAAGAACAGTCAATGGAATCTTTTGCGGGTCCGTGGTGGCGAGCACAAAGATAACGTGCGAGGGTGGCTCTTCAAGCGTCTTGAGCAATGCATTGAATGCAGCATTCGAAAGCATATGGACTTCGTCGATGATGTATACCTTGTACCTTGCTTGTCCGGGATGAAAGTCCACCTTGTCCCGCAAGTCTCGCACGTCGTCCACGCTTGTGTTCGACGCAGCGTCGATCTCGATCGATGATGTATACCTTGTACCTTGCTTGTCCGGGATGAAAGTCCACCTTGTCCCGCAAGTCTCGCACGTCGTCCACGCTTGTGTTCGACGCAGCGTCGATCTCGATGAGATCAAGCATCCGTTCTTCGTTGATCGCCCTGCATATCTCACACTCGTTGCATGGCTTTTCACTGCTTTCGGCCATGCAGTTGACCGCTTTGGCCAAAATTCTGGCGGTTGACGTCTTGCCTGTTCCCCGCGGCCCGGTGAACAAGTAGGCATGCGCGACGCGACCGGAGGCAATCGCGTTCTTCAAAGTACGGGTGATGTGCTCCTGCCCTTCGACTTCGCCAAAGGTCCTGGGTCGATATTTCAGATACAGAGCTTGAGCCGGCATCCATCCTCCTTACAGACTTTTTTCAGTTTACCATCAAAGCATATTCTTGGCAAGCATATTCTTGCCAAGGATTATGCTTGCCCCATCATAATCTTAGCAAACTCAGCAGCCCCATTTCTCGGCGCTCACAACCCTTGGCTAACGTAAACGATTCGAGTACAGTAATCGCCGCAGCAGGAACTCTGGGGTCAACTCAGAGCAGGCGAGCTTGCCACGCGGTTGGTGCCTATCTGGCTCAGTCAAGTAATTCAAGATGTCGTGGACAGGCGGCAGCGATAGATGAAGGACAAGTCGCCGTCCTCCACTATTGATCCACCTCTCCAAAACGAGAGGAGGAGGCCGATTTGCGCTGGCCTCCTCCCTCTCTTGCCTTCTTTTTGCCTCATTTTGCCGTGGGCAGATTCCAGTCCGCCCCAAGGATCAGCCGTATATCCTCTTGCTTGCTCACGCTCGTACTCCGGCGTATGTTGTTAGGATCCACATGAAAAAGGGTTGCCAAGTTGCTTGCTCACGCTCGTACTCCGGCGTATGTTGTTAGGATCCACATGAAAAAGGGTTGCCAAGGCAGTTACCGTCGCCTTTTTGTTACCCGTGTAATCAATGAGCACGGTCTTTTCGTAATCAAATCGGTCCGCATTTCCAAAACCGTCAATCGTATATCCTTGCCCCTGCAGTAACGCGGCAGTGGACTCGGCCAGGTTCGCCACCTTTGTCCCATTCAAAACGAGCAGACGCGCCGCCTCCGACTTGACATCGTTCGGCTGGTTCGACGTCACATTCTGCTCGGGGATCAACTGGTCCACGAGCCGTCCGATCTTCACACGATCTGGCCAAAGGACGGCTGCCCCAGCACTGGTTCGGTAATCCGCTGTCATCGTGTCGTCGATCGACGCGGTTTTGATGTCCTCAGTCTTGATCTTGGCGGCGATTTGTGCGAGAGCAATCACGTCCTGGGGCGTCATATCCGTCTGCACACTGCCCCACATTGTCCTGAGCAATCCGGGCAACTGTGGAAGGATATCCAACCGCATCGCTTTATCGCGGATGGCCATCATGACCTGAATCTGCCTCTTCATTCGGCCAAAGTCGTTATCCACGTGGCGAGTGCGGGCATATTCCAACGCCAATTCGCCATTCATATGTATCTTGCCTGCGGGAATGTGAAGCGGCTTGTACCCATAGTTTTCATCCGGGTAGGTGGGATCGTCTATGGCTTTCGGCACATTAATGTCGATACCCCCTATTGCATCGACCGCTTTTCGGAACCCGGAAAAATCGATAATGACATAGTAATGGACGCGCCGGCCAAGGTTCAACTCGACCGTCTTTTTCGCCAGTGCCGGGCCTCCGCCGGGCAGCTTCTTGAGGTCGCCATACAGATTGGCGGTGTTGATGCGATCCTCGCCCACCCCTGGAATCGGAACATATAGATCGCGTGGTATTGTCAGCAAGGCAGCGGTCATCGTCTTTGGATCCAGCGTCGCCAGCATCATAGTGTCCGTGCGGCAAGGGCAGCTTTCGCTCGGACGGCGGTCGATGCCCATGATGAGCACGTTGACCCGCTCCCCCAGAGCTAGATTCGGCGAATCCCCTTGATTGGATGGCGCGACGACTTGCACAATGGGACTCACATAAGTGCTCAAATTGCCGAGGTCTGGCACTCCTAGTGTCAGGACAGCCTCGCGTGTGGTGTCAAAGATTTCATAAGCAGAAGCGAGAGCACCACAACCGAATAGAGAGAGGAATAGAAAGAGGAGGACCTGCAGACCGCGCGATCGCCGACTGAGCAACATTCCCTCCGAAAAGTAGGGTCAGGCCAGGAGCGATTATAGCACAATCATTTCCCGTACACAATATTTGACAACTCTACTCACCCGTTATATAGTAAGGACAATGTCCTTGCTGGGTCAACGGTTGCGCCAGGCGCGCGAAGAGCGTGGTCTCGCGCTGCTCCAAGTCGAGATTGACACGCGCATTCGTTCTGCGGTTCTCCAGGCCCTCGAGAACGGCGACCTGGACAATCTGCCGCCAGAGCCATTTCTGCGCGGTCTCATTCGTTCGTACGCGAACTATCTCCATTTGGACCCGAAGGAAGTTCTCGAGCTGTACGCCGCGGACGTTTCCCCGACCCCGCTTCCTTCTGCACCCGTCTTCCCGAGACGTCCTGTTGCAGCACCCCACAAACCCGCGGAGCGGCCGCCCCAAATTGAACCTGCTCCCGAACCGCCGGCATTCCCGGAGGAGCCGCCTGCGCCTCCACCACAGCCCGAAATCGAATCTGCTCCACTGCCATTTCCATTTGACGATACTGCGCCGCCGCCACCTTCGTATCCGTTTCCGTCGGTCACTTTTGTTCCCGAGCCTCCTCCGCCTATCTCGTCAAAGAGGAAACGATCCAAATCCCCGTTTCCACTATTTGGATGGCATCTTCCCATCTCGTTGTTCCGACCATCCGGCCCAGGTTTATCTCCTCAAGCGTCTACCAATCAGTCATCTGATCCATCGTCGCCTCAACCTGCTCCACCTTCACTTTCATGGGACTCTGTTGATAGTACCCTTCCCACGAGAACCTTTCCAGGTGCTCCGCCCATTCCGGAATCGACTCGTCCTGAGCCGACCCCTCCAACGTTCGTACGCACGCCGGCTCCTCCATCGGAGCCGAGCACAGCTCCGGAGTTGATAGCGGACCAGACACCGACCGAGGTTCCGGAAAAAGCCGCGCCTTTTCCCACGGCAGGCACGATCGTGCCCCCCGAAGTTGCACTCGACTTTAAGGAAATTGCTCCGATCCTCAGGGTACGTGCCTCAGGCCGCCCCGTTCCTCTACCCGCGATCATTCTCCTGGGCGTTTCCTTCGTCGCCGCATGCATTACTGTTGCGTTGGTCGGCTACACCTGGAGCAACTCTATCTATAGTTCTTCAGCTGCGCTGGCTCAAGTTACTCCCACTCGTACACGCGCAGTTCCGACTATAACTCCTACGGCTGTGCCCGGAGCACGACCGACGAGTATTCCAACGCTTGCCTTAACCGCTGGCCCCGTCAGTACATTCGTTCCTGCGGTGACACCGGCTGCCACACAGCCTACCCAACCGACCCAGCCGACCCAGCCGCCGAGTCAAACCAAGCAAGCCGTCCTAAATCTCAAGATTTCCGCGACACAGCCAATCACAATCCAGGTCGGCGTCGATGGTCTTGTCGGTCGCGTTCAGCGGGGCGATGCCAGCAGGTACATCTCAGTCCTGGACTGCGACTCGAGTGCTGTACCTGAGAATCGAACACCCGCTAGACGCTTCAATGGAATTAAATGGCAATGGTCGTTGGTTCGCCCCGATGAACTTTAATGAACGGACCATGATGATCCGCCAGTGGACACTAAATTCTATCGGCAATCCTCTCCCCGTCACGCCGACTCTTCCCCGTCCGGGTACGCCCGCCCCCGGCGTCGTGGCGACGCCGGTCTCCAACTTGATCGGCACGCCGCCATCGCCCTCATCGGTGACGCCCGCATCGCCTCCAATACGTACATCGGAAGCGACGCCCACGGGCACCCTTCTCACGACGGCGACGAGTGCGATCACGAACCCGCTCGCGTCCGTTTCTCCTACTCCAACTCTAACCCCTTTCTTCTAAACTAGAATGTGAGCTGTTCATGCACTATTACATATTGACGCTCGGTTGCGCCAAGAACGTTGCCGATTCTGATGGAATCGGGGCGCTCTTTGAGCAGACCGGATACTCTGTCTCTCCTCGCCCAGAAGACGCCGATGTCATCGTCGTCAACACGTGTGGGTTCCTGCAAAGTTCCCGAAAAGAATCTCTGGCCGCATTGCGCGAGCTCGCCAAAACCAAGCGCGAAAATCAAGTATTAATCGCCGCGGGCTGTCTGATCTCTCGCTATGGCCAAGCAGTCAAGCGTGAGGCACCGGGGGTGGATGCCACGATTGAGCTCTTCCGATCTGCCGGGCGTTGGCTCGCCCTACCCCGCCTAGCGGAATATCTGCGCAGCAATCCCAAGGACCGGACCGAGGACTGGCTGGAGACGGCCTACGCCGGCTTACCCGCCGAGCAGATTCCGGCGCGTTCGGTCGTCGCACGGCTCGCCCGCGCTCCGCACGCGCCGAGCGCGTATCTCAAGATCGCCGACGGCTGTGACCGGCCGTGCACTTTCTGTATTATTCCAGCGATCAAGGGCGCTCACCACTCCAAGCCTATGGATGACGTCGTAGCTGAAGCACGCGATCTCGTCGACGCTGGCGTCAAGGAGGTCGTCCTTGTCGCGCAAGACACGACAGCGTATGGCTGGGATTTAGGCATGCGCGATGCTTTGCCCAATTTGATTGAGCGTCTTTGCCAGGAGGTGGGCGGCTTGCATTGGCTCCGTC
>JAMDCU010000153.1 GCA_023489485.1 Chloroflexota bacterium | reverse complement strand
GTTCGCTCATGGCGCTCGGCGAGATGGCGGGCAGTTCTAGTCGGGGCGCATCCTCGTCATATTCATTGGCCTCTATTGGCATCCGCACGCCGATACGCTGGCTCGCGCCGGGCGCCAATTCCAGGCGATACGCGGCTACTGCGGTCGCCAACCCTGTATCGGTCTCGACGCGAGTGAGACGATTGAGCGCCGGCAGCGCGAGCGCCGCGTCGCCCTCGGGAAAGGCCGACATCGCGACTCCATCGGTGGCGGGCAGAACCGCCGCAAGCGATCCGTTCACGAAAAAGGCGCCGGCCGCCTGCGACCCGGAAGCCGCTCCCGCTCCATTTCCGTCGCTCCCGCTCCCTACTCCCCCCTGCCCTCCCCCTTCAACTTTCCTCCCTGCCCTCTCCTCTGTTCTGTACTCTATCCGCTTGACCAAGCTAACCCCTTCCGGATTGAAGGGCCGGATAGAGAGGAGGAGGGTTGCCGTGCGAACTTGTGGACTCGGGTTCTCGACGGTCACATCCTGGACCACCCATTCCTCTTCGGACGCATCCACCGCGGCAAAGGCCTCTGTGCGAACGATGAGCTCGCCCGCACGACTAGTCGTCGCGACAATGGGCAAGCTCTCGACCAGAGACTGGGTCACGTGTTCATCCGGCAAACGAGAGGGCGCGTACAAACGGCCGTCCACTTGGAGCCAAGTATCCAACGACCAGCCGTCGAACCACGGAGTCACTAACCCGCGCGGATCGACAATGGCCTCGCGTGCCGAATCAAGGTTTCCGATCATCGTCCAGTCGCGGTGCGTTTGGTTGAACGTGTAGAGATTGAATCCGCTCGGAGGGATAAAGGCGGCGTCGTTCGGGTCGAACTGCCGCTCCGCCCAATAGGGGAGAATCCAGTCCCGGTTCGCCGGAAAGAACCGGCCGTTCAGCCAGCCGCGCAGTACGAGGCGAGCGCCGATCGAAACGAGTTCGGCTGGAAAAGGGAGCGTCGTCTCGCCGGCTCGGGCCATCCGAGTGCTGGCAAAGTAATAGTCCAGCGCATCGCCGGGGACATGGACGAGTGCTGCGATGGACTTGAAGATGCGTTGGGTGAAAGACATGCTAACCTCGGCCGGTCCGCGTCGACACGGAGCGGACGGGTGCATTTTACACGAGAATGGAGGGGCCAACAAATAACGTTGGCGTGCGCCAACAAACTTGCACGGCGTTGGCGTGCGCTAACAAACTTGCATGGCGTTGGCGTGCGCCAGCAGACGTACCGCGCGCAGTTACGACGATGGGGGAGATTGCTTCGGCTTCGCCGACCGAGATGCCGGTCGGACGAAGCCTCGCAATGACGGCCGGGGCTGGCGTTTGTGCGAAAAATAAAAGTGCGCTATAATGGGAGTGACTCACTAGCACGTTCCGACGTATCGTCACACCATCGTTTGGCGCTGCAATCACTCCTGTGACGATACGTCATCTTTTGAAGGAATCGATGGTCGGTCAGCCAACAGACTTTTGGAATCAACTCGGTAGCAACGACGCGGATGTCGAGCATCTGTATGGCTTTCTTTTGGAACGAGGCACGCCGGCTAACAGCCGCGATCTGGCCGTCAATCTCATCGAATGGCGTGTGCACGAAGAAGAGAGACGTCTTGCCGAGATTGCCGCACGTCGCGCCCCCGTTTATCAACCCAAAGAAACCTACTCTGTCGGACAGAGCATCCTGTTTACCGCTTTAGGCAATCGTGAGGGGTTTGTGAGGCGAGTACGCGATGCCGACAACCCCCGCCTGGGCCTCTTTCAGGTCATCGGCGTCCAGTTCGACGATGAACCGAACCTCCTGGAATTCGCCTCCAGCTATGCCGCGCCTCATCCGCTCAATCAAGAGATTGCGCCCACAGCCATCACTCTGGACCTGACGGCGGAGCAAGCGGTCGAGACTTTTGCAGACAAGGTGCGCGGGAACCTGGTCCAGCGTCTCGGCGCGGACAAGGAATTCGTCCATCTCGGCGATCAATGGTATCTCAAAGGCCTTCTTCCCGAGATCAATCCCGGCTATCTCAACCTGGCCGAAGCGGCGGTCGAGCAGACCGGCGACGCGATGACGACCGGCGAGCTGCTCAAGATCCTAGACCTCCCTGAAACGGAAAAAAGATCGGCGATGCGCTTTGGCCTCAATCTGGCGCTCTCCCATGACGCGCGCTTTGAGGACGTCGGCCCGATGAACGAGACGCGCTGGTTTCTTGTCCGCCTGGAACCGCCCGAGGCGCATGAGCGTCCTGGGATTCTGGATGCGAACCAAGTGCGCACGGTTCCACTCTCGTCGGAGCTAGAGACGATCGCGGACGAGCTGGTCGACAAGGCCGATTCCGTTGGCAACGGCCACCAATCGGTCGCGCCGCGCGACGAAGTCACTTTGATTCTCACCTATCCTCACCGTCGCGCGGGGACACTCCCGCTGACCCCCCTCGTTCGTGCGCTCCTCCCAGACTTTTCTCACCCGCGTTTGCGCTTTACGTTCGTCGACGCGACGACGGAAGAGAAAGTGGCAGGCTATGCCGTCACCGAAGGGAACTATCTGGCAGGCCTAACGAACTGGTTCGCTTCGCGCCGTCTTTCTCCGGGGGCGTATATCACGCTGCGACGCGGGCCGAGACCGCTGACACTCATCATCGAATACCAATCGCAGCGAGAGCGCAGTCTCTGGGTGCGGGTGGCACGCGGCATTAACGGCCGCCTGCTCTTTTCTCAGGAAAAGAGGCCGCTCTCGCACAAGTACGACGAAGAGATGCTGATCGTCGTCGCCGACCCGGTGGGCCTGGATGCTTTGGCCCGTGCTCAGGCGGAACAGCGCAATCTCCAGCCGCTGCTTGACGAAGTCTTCCCCGAATTGGCCAAGCTGAGCAGCTCGGGGCACGTACACGCCAAGACCATTTTCAGCGCCGTCAATCTCGTGCGGCGCACGGGACCGCGGGCAGTCTTCAGCGCGCTCGCGGAAAGCCGCTCCTTTGCTTCCGTCGGCGGGGGATATTTCATGTTGAATGAAGAGGCTCGGCGCTGACGAGCTACTCGTACTGCGCATGTCGACGTACGCAGCACTTTGCGAGCTGGAGATATGGCTCCTATTGTCAGACCGGACATCCACACTCCTTTTCATATCGATTTCGGGTGGTTTGAACAAAACGGGCGCGATCTGCGCGAAGAGATGTACGATGCGCTCTGCGAGGAATGCCGGGCCCTGTACCCCTCTCCCGCCGAGAAACGGCTGGTAGACCGCGTCGACCCTGAGACGGCCCAGGTGATGCGCGTGGATGCACTCTGGGAATGCCTCGCGGACCACTGCGGTCAAAAGCCCGGTTTCATCACTCCGGCCACGCCGCTCACCACCGCCATCTTCCGGGCGCTCCTCGCGAACGAAAATCGGCCGTTGACGCCGGAGCAGCTGCACCGACGGATCGGCAAAAGCAATCCAAACTCGATCCTGCGCGTGCTGATGGGCGCGCAAATCGAAAACGGCATCGTGCCGGCAGAGGGAGATGGGAAACAAGTTTGACACACGAGTTAATCGCGTCTATAATTATTGACGATCGAGCCCCCGTGGCGGAATTGGCATACGCGGCAGGTTGAGGGCCTGTGTCCGTAAGGACGTGGAGGTTCAAGTCCTCTCGGGGGCACACAAGACAAACACTCGGTTCAAGCCGAGTGTTTTTTGTTACGCATCGCGCGGAATCCAAGGGCGTGGATACGTTCGCAGCCCTTTTGCCTGAATGATCACAGCATCTATCTCCGGACGAAGGGCAAATAAAGCCAGTTGTATTCCGCCTCGAACGCGCCGCTGTCGCAGCCGCTGCCTGTGGGACGCGGGACCCCGCGTTGATCCGTAACGACGGTCAACCCGCAGCCGTTCGATCCGGGAGGAATCAGGTTCAATGCGGGACTGGCGAGCCCAAGCGCCATTGTTTGAGTCGGGCCGCCATAATCACCCAATGGCAGAAGCATGGGGTCCTTGGTCGGGATCGACGCGCCGCACGAGTTATCTGTTCCGCCGCCGAATTGCAGATTGAACCCACCGTCGGTGACGCGCGCTCCAGGCGAGCAGTTCCCGCCCGCGTTGTTCGCGAGAATTGAATTCTGGATGGTTACGGGGCCGGCATCATTGCGGATGCCTCCACCTGAACCAGGGGCGAACAAGCTTGTATTTCCCGAAAATGTCGTATGAGTCACGACCGACGTGCTATTCCAGTTGACCAGCCCGCCTCCCGCGGCGCCGGAGTTATCCACCAGGGTTGTGTTCGTCATCGCGAGCGTCGCATGAAAGATCACGATGGCGCCCCCGCCGCTCGACATGCTGTATCCAGTCGTGTTGCTATAGAAAGTGCTGCTGTCGATCGAGAGTGCCGCCCCTCGATAGGTATAGATCGCGCCGCCTTGAAACGGCGCGTGGTTGTAAGCAAAGGTGCTGGTCGCGATCACCGCCGGGCCGGTGAACACATAGACTGCGCCTCCAGAGGCGACACTCTGGAGGTTCGGATCATTCGGGTCAACATGGCTGGCCGCATTGCTGATGAAATTCGTGTGCGTGATAGAGAGATTGGACTGGGAATAGATGGCTCCCCCGCCTGCCTCCGTCGAGTTGTTGGAAAAGGTGCTGTCCGCGATAACCAGTGTGCCATTGTTATAAAAGGCTGCCCCCTCCTGAATGTCTTTATAGCCCCTTGTAAACGTCATGTTTCTCACTGTGACGGTGATCCCGGGGGCGATCACAAACCCGCTGCGGTAAAGACCGTCCCCGTCGACCGTGATACCACCCGCGGGTCCGATGAGGGTCAATGTGGAGGTGGGGTTTGGCAGGTCATGGGTGAGGAGTATCGTCCCGGTTACTCCAAACGTGATGCTATCCCCGGGCCCCGCGGCGGAGATCGCGTCGCGCAGCGAGCACTCTGAGGCGCACGCCCCATGGGATGTGTCCGACAATGTTGTCACCGTGAGTGTGGCTGCCTTGGCGGCGGGCATGGCGATTGCCGAGACGGCGAGCAGGAAGCAGAGTGTAACCCCGCCAATGAGCAGCCGCACGCCCGTGGAATCTGATTGAGCGATCCTCATGAGTTGCTCCTAAATGTCTGTTGGATGGCAAGACCCCGTAGCTGGCGAGATGGCAAAGGCAGATATCGTGTTGTCAACTTGTCCTCCTCGGGTCGTGTGCGACACTATGTGGCACACAGGCGCGGACGCACTCGTCCTCGTTTTGTCGCCGGAGGAGCGGGAGATAGATAGTATAGCCTGACTGCTATCGCAATGGTTCGGACTGCCGAAGGCCGCGAGCGTATTCTTGAGCTTGATCTTGACGCTCGGTGCGGTCCCCCGGTGAATGTTGCCCCCCGTGCCCGCCGGCGGTGTTATTTGCAAGCGTACTGTTCAGCAGACTGACGTCGAGCGCCGGGTCGTCGACGATCTCCAGGGCGCCGCCGTCGTTTGTGGCTGAATTGCCCGAAAGCGTGCTGTTGGTTATGTTCAAGTCACCGCTATTGCGGACCCCTCCGCCGACCGCCTTGGCGGTGTTGCCCGAGAGCGTGCTCGCCTGGACGGTCGCCGTTCCCCCATCATTCACCAGCCCGCCGCCGTATCCGTTGGACACGTTGCCGATGAGGCTGCTGCCGGTCAGGCTCTGTGTTCCCAAATAGTTGTTGATCGCGCCGCCGCGGATCCCGGCCGTGTTCCCGCTGAGCTTGCTTTCGCTCAGAGTGAGCTAGGCAAAGTTGCCAATGGCCCCGCCGAAGGACGTGGCTGTGTTCGTCATAAAGTGCTATGTACAATCCCTGCCGTGCCGTAATTCATAATCCCTGCGCCAATGCGTGCCTGGCTGCTCGTAAACAACGTGTTCTGGATATCCGCTCGGCCATTGGCTTGCACACACGCGGCTCCGCCCGTGTACTCGGATGCCTTGTTGTCGAGCAAGCGCGCGCCATCAAGCGTCAACCGCGCGCCTGCAGGAATGGCGATCGATCCGCCGCATCCGCTCGCGTTGCTCCCATTGACGAGCGAGACCTGGGTGAGGGGAGGAGGCTCATTCTCGCCGCTCACGAGCTGCCAGCCGTGCGCGTTTAGACTGCCGCGAAAACCAGGCGGCAGATTCAGAGTGCCGTCAGAAGCGAAGGTTTGCAGGCGCTTGGGCAGGTGCTCCGGGCTGGTAAACCCGCTTGGCAGCTTGGGCGCCCGCAGGTCCAAGAGCCGCTGCTAGACAAACGACGAGCAAGTTCAGAATCGCCCTGACACTCATTATCCGTCCTCGAATCCGCAGGTGGCCCATTCCCCTTGCCGGCATCAGTCATCTCGCCGGTTCCCCTTGACCTCGCCTCCATCTGACCCCTCGGCGTCCGGTTGCGTCTGCCCATCTCCTTCCTCTGATCTCGCCACCTTACGGCGGGGGGATCTGCGCCGTAAAGGTCCAGCTGACGCTGGCGCTGCCGGCGCTGCCATCCGTCATGATGCCGGAAACGAAATAATTATCCACACCCGAGCCCGGGAAGTATGCATTCCCCGGGTTCAAATAGCCCCAACTGAGCGAGTGGGCGGGAAAATTCCCGCTGCCGCTCAACGTCGTGGCTGGCGTAGTGACGACCAGTGGGTAGTAGTCGTCACTTTTAACTGTGCCAACACGCTCCTGAGCCGCCGTAGTCACACCACTGGGGTCCGTCTCAGTCATGTCCAGGTAGATGGTCGCGTCAAAGTCAAACGTGCATTTGTCCAAATTGACGTTCAGGTTCGCCATGGGTGAATCGAGGTAGGCAGGCTTGATCGCCGGCCCGTCCCCATCCACTTTGGTGACACTTGGCGGGCCATAGCTATTATAATCGGTGTCCACATCGTGGATGCTACCTGTGCCGCTCGTGGCGTCGCCCCAAAAATCAACGCCGCCCGGCCCGCTGGACCCTTGCGGCATGGTGAACTGGGCAGAGCCCTTCTGATCCAGTTGGTAACTGTGCGTCGAGCTGCTGCCCGAGTGCTGGTAGCTAAAAGTGACCGTCCCGCTGACCTGCTGTACCTGGGCCAACTCTGAGCAGGTACAGGGCAAATCCAGAGCACGGATCGTATAGGATGCCGGTGCAGTGACCATCGGGGTAAGGTTAATATTGCCGATCGCGAGGAACAGCTCTTCCACATTGCACAGTTTGACCTTGGTCATCCCTGTCAGGTCCTTTTGAGACCATGCCCCGCCGCGCGCCTTGGCAAGCAAGCTGAGCTGGATGGTGCTGTTTGGGGTCTGTGGCAGGGTGATCTCCACCTGCTGTCCATTGGCGGGAACGGCGTAATGGTAATAGACCGGCACTAACGATGGCACGCTCAGGCTGACGGTCTTCCCAGCATTCGACAGGCCTCCCACGCTTAAGATTTCGCCCTGATTCCCCACCGGATCGTTCATAATGAGCGGCGCAAGACCGTCTGGAAAATTCGGGTCATGGTCGACAAAGCGCGGGTTGATCGGGTTGCCCGGCTCCAGGTCAAGGTTCAGGTTGCGCACCGCAAAGCGGTAGAAATTATCCTTAAACGGCAGGATCTTATCGATCACCTTCATGGCATCGGCCCCGCTCATGGTGAAGGAGCTCGATCCATATTCAATGTCATTCCAAACGTTGACAATCGCCTGAGGGCCCAGCTCCTGGTCCATAAAATAAGGCCAAATGTAGGCCATGTACAAATGGTCCCAGTCCACCGAGCCGGGTACGCCGTCAACATTCAAGGAAAGCTTGGAATGCTGGTAATCATTGTTAAAACGATTGCGATAGTTGGTATGGTCGATAGCTGAGGTTTGTGGGACAAAGTGCAGCCCAGCCCAGGTTGCGGACGCTTCGTTAAACCACCATACCTTCCCTTTCTGGTTCTGGATGGTAGCGTTGTGCGCAGCTTGAAGGACATGGAAAAATTCGTGCGCAATCGTGTCTTTAAAGTCGGGTGAATCTTTCAAGTCCCTTGGCAATAAGATATAGGCGCTAGATTTGAAGTCTGTATAGGGTGAGCTGGCCCAGGTGACGCCGACAGCCCCTGACGGGATCTGATTGATCCGGCCCTGGATGGCACTGGTCAGGGGATACACCAGGTAGAAATCGATTTCCGGCCCACCGCCATTGTCCGGTCCTCCGAGGTCTGGAATAGGCTGTCCCATCAGGTCCGTTTCAGGCTTCCACAGGTCGTTGATTAAACCCAACACGTAGGTGATATCTGCGTCGGAATTTGCGTCGCAGGTCGCCCAGACCTTCGCGTTTACCCCTGGAGCGGTGCTGATGGCCGAAGCCCACTGGCCGGTACAGGAAGTGACAGCGTTCCCCTGGACGCTGCTGGGCACGTGCGCCGCTGCATATACGCTCCACGCGGAGGTTGCCATATCGGGCCGGACCATGAAGGGGGATAGAAGAGTCTTGATCGAGGCAGGCAGCGTCCCGGCGGAAGCGTTGTACTCCTGGTATAAGGTGCTGTCCTCCTGCACCATGTTGCCGCGGTAAGCCGAAGGGAGCCGCGCGTCATCGAACTGCGTGTACGCCCGGTACAGCAGCGATGTCGGGTAATCGATTTGCCCGGCCTCGAGCGCCTTCTCGATCAGAGCCAAGCCAGACACAGGGGGGACCGAATTGGAGACGAATGGAAGATAAAGATGTCGCGTGCTAACCTGACCGGACGCCGGAACGGCGCCTTTTACCCATCCGCCACCCAAAAAGACCGCCACGGCAATCAGCACCCCCGCACGCAGCCCTGCCGGTAACAAGGCGTGTAGAGCTTTCTTCATGGTTTTGCCTCCTCGTCTTCTGGTCGGATTGCGCACCGACCGATTTGGTCCCAAAACATCGTCTGATCACCTGATCCACGGGATGCCTTGCGCCTCGGCGTCTTTGGCCTTTGCCCGGTCAAGCGATATCTGCAAGTCCCGTAAGGCTATGACCGCCTGTGGTCGACCGGCTGGCAGGCACACCCGCTGTACAGGTGCAACAGAATACCAAGTTCTTGATCCCAGTGTACCAGAGCATCGCAAGGAAATCGCAAGCTGGGCAAAATGGGTGTATAATTGGACTGGAATAAGGTGCACGATGAGGAGCCCTTTCATCTTTCGGGGCTGACCAAGGATGACTAAACTGTCTCTTACCGTCTTGGGCGCTCTGACCGTGACCCTCGACGGCGCACCGGTGACCACCGACTTTGAATCCAGCAAAGCCCGGGCTCTCCTCGTCTATCTAGCCGTGGAAGCCCGTTCTGGCCACAGTCGAAATTCGCTCGCGGGCCTGCTCTGGCCCGACGTCCCGTACGAAGCCGCACGGAACAACCTTCGCCAAACTCTCGCCAGCCTGCGCCAGACCCTGCGCGACCGCCAGGCCCCGAACCAACCCCTTCTCCACATCACGCGCGACACGATCCAACTCAACCCGGCCGCAGATTGCTGGATAGATATTGCCCAATTCCGCGTCCACCTTGCCCGTTGCTCTGCGCACGCCCATCGCTCCCCAGGCAGGACGAAAGAGATGCGCAGGTGATGCGCGCGACTGGCATAGGACTCCGATCTCGACCACAAGCAGGGATGCATGGTTTGTATCATTACCACATGAGGCCTATGAAACCGGGGGCGTTACGGCTCGCGTCTTGCGGGAGGGTAAGTCGTCTCATGTGGGTTGGAGTCCTCTCGGGGGCACTAAAGATGAGCTAGCGCGCTAGTCTTGAAAGAGCGAGACTAGCGCGTTCTGTTAAGTCAGCCCTTGACGAAACTAACCGCATAAACACGTGCCGTTCCTTACCGGGGCGTACCGCGATCAACTGCTCAGTCTGGGGAAGGAGTAGATTCGCGGCGCGTTGGTGGGGGTTGCCTCCTGCGGCGGCGCGACAGTTGCCATGACGGATGGAGAAAGCCGCGCGCTCGCCGGAGCGTTCGTGGGTTCAGCGGCGGTTGGCACCATCGTGGCCACTAGGCTTGTCGATGTCGCGCCGTCGCTCGGCACAGGAGTTGCCACCGGAGCGGGCTGGTTCAGTGCCGTACACGTGACGATCATCCGGAAGAGCTGGAAGCTGAACACCAGTGTGCTCATGGTACCTCCCCGCGCATGATATGGCATAACACGGCGGGCGGGTCAACTTGCCTACAAGCTGTTGAACACAGGCCTGCAGCGCGGAAAGCAGGATCGTATGGGCGACAGGTATGGGAATGGTGTTGGACGGCGAGAGGCGTGTCGGCGTTCGCCCGCGCGAACGCCGATGACCTAAGGGTAATACAGGGCGTCCGGCGGGACTAGGGCAAGCTGTTGCCCTTGCCTCGCCAAATCGGGTCACGGAGGATGAGCAGAACGACGATAGTCAGCGTTACAATCCCGTAGATGCCGATGCCGAAGGAGAAGGCGCTGTCGAACGGCTTGTAGCCCAGCGCCGCGATAAAGTTGACGACTTCATTATTTAGCCCGTGCAGGTAGGCGGCCAGCAGGACGCTTCCCGATTTTAGCACGGCGTATGCCAGGACGAATGCATTCCCGGTCGTGTAGAGCGTCATCAACAACACACCCAGCAACGGGTGGCCCGGATAATTATAGCCCATGAGGATGAGCGGCCAGTGCCAGGCCGCCCAGATCACACCCAACAGCAGGACGCCGGGTACCCGGCCCATCTTGAATAGCTCGGTTTGCAAATATCCCCGCCAACCATACTCCTCGCCGAAGATGATCACGATACCGAGGATTGGCACGAGGAGCACCGACTGCACCGCCGCGAGGATGACAAAGGTGTCGAGACTCAAGCCCGGGGGGATTGCTTTCGGCGCCAGGCTGGCCCCGCCCAGGCGAAAATAGACGTTGAGCGCCGCCTGCACCACGTAATAGGCAATCACTGCCAGACCAAAGACCAGCCAGTAACGCAAGTGGCCCCAGGCCAGCCAGACCCGAGCCATGGCTTCGCGGCCTGCGGCCACCCGCAGCACGACGAGTACGAGTACACCTAGGAAGCCCAGAAGCAGGGGGATGACCGTCGCCAACTGCTCGATGCTCCCCGGCGCAGGAGCCAGCCACACGGCCAGAGCGCCGAGGGCATAGATCACCGTGAGAAATAGAAAGTAGTAGTAGAACCAACGCCCCCGCCCGGCGGGACGGCTGTGGTGGATGGGGCTCTCACGAAAGAAGAGCAGGCCCAGCAGGATGGCGCTGAACGCGGGCAACAGCCCCTGCGGCTGCAGGACGCTGAGCATCCCCGGGGCGTGGAGGCCGCCGCGCAGGTAGACAGCCAGATCGAGCAGCCACGTCAGACCGAAGGTGAGCCCCAGGAAAGCACCCACGTGGCGCCAGTTGGGCGTGAGATTGGTATCCGTACCGGCATCAGTTTTCATACTTTAAGATCCAAGCAAAAGCCAATTCAGCCACCTACGGCCCATCGTAACCGAGATAGGATGAGCCGTGGGTTCAAGAGTTTGCCCTCGCGACCATCAAGAGCCGGATGGATGTGAGCAAGAGCCAGAAGACACACCAGGACCATGAACGCCCGCTGACCCATCCCGCCGACCGGCAGCCGGATGCTGTTGACGACCGCATGGCCCGTCTGATTGGATCGACCTCGGGACTCGCCACGTGCAGAGCGGATACGAATGCAAAGCAAGCACGATTCCACAGGCCGCGAAAAGCGCAAGGTGCATGATGTAGTCTGCTTGCTCGCTCGTTAGGGATTGCTCAGCGGGCACTCGTTTCTACCTCGCGGATAATCGCCTGTACGCGCCCGACCTTGCCATCTTCGAGCATCACCTTGATCCCGTGCGGGTGCGAGGGACTATTCGTCAAAATCCGGGAAACAACACCCTCGGTCAGCTTACCTGTCCGTTGGTTCTGTTTCTCGACGATCTGAACGCGCATGCCGGGCTTGATCTCACTGCGTTTTGGCGTGTCCATGCCACTCCCTTCCTCGCTCTATGTCTCTACTTGTACGCCGGATCTCACGCGCCGTCAAGCGGGGGACGAAAAAGACGTTACGCACCTTCTTGTCCAGGTCGACTTGGCCCATTCAGAGTGACAGGATATAATGACGACGCAAAGGGGGCAGCTCGATGTCAAAGCTATCTCTCAATATCGCCTGCTGGGACTATGATCGGACCAGACCACTCATGGATGGACGAATCCAGCCCGAAGGCATTGACCTCCATTTCACGTGCCTGCGGCCTCAAGAAACCTTTAGCCGCCAAGTCCAGCTTCACCAATTCGACGTTTCCGAATTCAGCCTCTCCTATCTCGTCTTTTTGCGCTCGCGCGGCGCTTTTCCTTACATCGGGATACCGGTCTTTCTCTCCAGGTTCTTTCGACATTCCTGCATCTATGTCAACACTAAAGCGGAGATCAAGACTCCTCGGGACCTTGCGGGCAAGACAGTTGGAGTCCCCTGGTATCCGATGACCGCCGCCGTTTGGATGCGCGCTTTTCTCCAACACGATTACGGGCTCGCGCCTGAAGAGATGCGCTGGGTTTATTCAGAAGATGTCTTTCCCTGGACTCCGCCTCCGGGGCTCAACCTTGCCCGCCTTTCGTCCGACCAATCCCTTGACCACATGCTCGAGTCCGGCGAAATCGCCGCTCTGCTCACGGCTCGTCAGCCCGAGCCCTTTCGCAATGGCTCGGATCAAGTCGGCCGCCTCTTTCCCAACTATCGTGCTGTCGAGGAAGACTATTTTCGGCGCACCCATCTCTTTCCGATCATGCATACGGTAATGATTCGAACGGAGATACTGGCCAAGTATCCGTGGGCAGCCGCGAGTCTCTTTCGAGCATTCGACCAAGCCAAGCAATTGTGCTACCAAGACCTGCATGAAGGCGATGCCTTGAAATTCGCCCTTCCCTGGCTCATCGCCGAAGCGGAGAGAACGGAACAAATCATGGGAAAGGATTTCTGGCCCTATGGTCTTGCCGCCAACCGGCACGTGGTCGAGACCCTGGTCAAATACTCCCACGAGCAGGGTCTCGCCGTGCGCGAGCTTCCGATTGACGAAATCTACGCCGCTTGACCCTCGTATCGCGAGGTGATATACTAGAGAAAAGAATCTGAACTGACAAGGTGACGAATGCCTTCAGGGGCAGCATATCCCTGAAGGTTTGATTATTTCTGGTTGTGTCCTTTATAGCTTGACCACTCCGGAAGGAGCGGAAATGCGAGTTGCGTTTTCGAGGCGCTTGTACAGCAGGCCAGTTGGCCGCACCAAACAAGCAGGCACCTTCCCTACGCCGCAGACGCCTTCATCGGGCGTCGCGGCTCTGGAAGGTGCTTTTTCTTTTACCCAAAGGAGGTAAGCTCATTCTCGTTCACACCGACGAGGCAGGCTGCTGGAAATCAATCGTATCTGGTCCGAACCTAAAGAGGAGCAAGAAATGCAAAGCCGCAAGACGATCGTTTCACTGCTCTTGATCGCGTTCGCGCTCATCGCGTTGGCCGGCTGCGCCAGCCCACCCCCTGCCCCCCCACCGGTGGCCACCCAGCCTCAGGCGGCAACCGCGGCCTCTACGACTGCAGCCGCGGCGACGAACACAGTCCCCGCGCAGGTCACGCAAGCCAACCTCACCATCGGTCTCGCCGTCCATGCGGACCCCGCGACCGATCAGTTCTGGAGCGTCGTGGTCAAGGGCGCCAAGGACGCGTCGGCCACCTATGGAATTACGCTAAAATCCGGGGGAAACAGCGACCCCAAGCAGCAGTCCCAGTTGATCGATAACTATGTCGCCGCGAAGGTGGACGGCATCATCGTCTCAATGGCGAACCCGGATGCCCTTAAAGACTCGATCACCAAGGCGGTCGCCGCCGGGATTCCGGTGATCACCATCAACTCCGGGGCTAGTAGGTCCAAAGAGTTTGGTGCCCTGGCTCATGTCGGCCAGACCGAGCGCGTGGCGGGCCAAGGGGCCGGTGACAGGCTCAACAGCGCCGGGGTCAAGAACGTCTTGTGCGTGATTCACGAAGAAGCCAATGTTGGTCTTGAAGACCGCTGCGCCGGCCTCAAAGACACCTTCAAGGGCACCGTCCAGAACTTTAGCGTTGCCTCAACGGGGACAAAGGACGTCAAAGGGACCTTGACGGCTCTCCAGAACAAGCTGACCGCGGACAAGACCATCGACGCCATTCTGACGCTGAACCCGACCATCGCGATCGCCGCGCGCGACGCGATCAAGGCAACCGGGGGCAGCCAGAAACTCGCGACCTTTGATCTCAGTCCGGATGTGATCGATGCCATCAACAATGGCGAGATTCTGTTCGCGATCGACCAGCAGCAGTACCTGCAAGGCTACTTGCCGATTGTGATGATCTACCTCTACAAGACGAACTTGAACACAGTCGGCGGTGGACAGCCGGTCCTGACCGGACCCGGCTTTGTGGACAAGAGCAACGCCTCGCAGGTCAAGGCCCTTGCTGCCAAGGGTACCCGCTAGACCCTGATCGAAATCAGCCGGGGGTGAAGTGGGTGAGCTCCACTCCACCCCCGTGTGATTCCAGAACCCAGCACCAGACCGCGGAGAGCAAGATATGGCAACCAACACATCGATGCCCGTCCAATCCGACGAGCGCGTGGCACGCGGAGGGCTGATCCGTGGATTTTTCCGGCGCGTCGAGGTTGGTGCTTTCATCGGCGCAGCGGTGATCTGGGTCATGTTCGCCGTCATTGCGCCGGAGAACTGGGTCAGCATTACGGGCATCTCTCGCATCTTGGACGAGGCGACGACATTGGGAATCATGGGCGTGGCGGTCGCGCTCCTCATGATTGGAGGCGAGTTCGACCTGTCGGCGGGCGTGATGACAGGCACGACCGGCCTGCTGACCGGTATGCTTGCCGTTCGTGCGGGCTGGGATATGTTCCCTGCCATGCTCGCCGCTCTGGTTTTTGCCGCTCTCATTGGATTTCTCAACGGTTGGATGGTCGTCAAGACGCGCTTGCCCAGCTTTATCGTGACCCTCGCGACCTTTTTCATCCTGCGCGGCGCCAACGTGGGTGTCACCCGGATCGTCACCGATCGCATCGTCGTCGAGGGGATTGATCATGCCGCAAACTTTTACACGGCGCGGCTCTTCCTCGATCACGCGTTCGACGTCCTCGGCGCGACCTTTTACACCTCCACGGTTTGGTGGTTGGCGCTAACCCTCGTGGCGGCCCGGATTCTTCAGCGCACCCGCTTTGGCAATTGGATTTTCGCCGTCGGCGGCGATCCGCAGGCCGCGCGGAATGTCGGCGTCCCTTCCGACCGAGTCAAAATCGCGCTTTTCATGACGACGGCGACCGCGGGGTGGCTGGTCGGGATGATGAACGTCGTGCGTCTGCGCTCAGCCGTGGCCAGTCAGGGAATCGGCGAGGAGTTCGTCTACATTATTTGCGCGGTGATCGGCGGATGCCTGCTAACCGGCGGATTTGGCTCCGCCATCGGCGCCGCCATTGGTGCAATCATCTTTGGCATGGCGCGTGTCGGCATTGTCTTTGCCGGTTGGGACACCGACTGGTTCTACACATTCCTGGGCATCATGCTTCTCGCCGCTGTTCTCGTGAACGACAACACCCGCCGCCGCGCCGAAGCCATGCGCAGCGCCGCCGCCAAAGCGCGTACCGAAGAGGACAAGGAAAATGGCTGAGCCCCTGCTCGAGGTCCGCAACATGACCAAGCTGTTCGGCAGCGTGATCGCCCTGAACCGCGTCTCTGCCACCGTGAATCGCGGAGAGGTCACGTGTCTGCTTGGAGACAATGGCGCGGGCAAGTCCACGCTGATCAAGATCCTTTCCGGGGTCTACCCTCCCACCGAAGGCGAGTACTACTTTGAGGGCCATGCGGTGACCTTGCGTTCGCCGCGCGAGGCACGGGCCATGGGGATTGCCACCGTCTATCAGGACCTTTCCCTCTTGCCGCTGATGCCCATCTGGCGAAACTTTTTCCTAGGGGCAGAACCGGAAACGGGCTCTCTATTCCTCCGCCACTTTGACGACAAGTTCGCCAAGCTGACTGTGCGCGAGGAACTGTTGAAGATGGGCATTGACATTCGCGACCCCGACCAACCGGTCGGGACCATGTCGGGCGGCGAGCGCCAATCCATCGCGATCGCTCGGGCCGTGTACTTTGGGGCCAAGGTGCTGATTCTGGACGAGCCCACCGCCGCACTAGGCGTCAAGCAAGCTGCCATCGTGCTACGCTATATCGCCCAAGCCAGGGCCCGCAACCTGGGGGTCATCTTTATCACTCACAATCCCCAGCATGCTTACCCGGTCGGCGATCGGTTCATTATCTTAAAGCGGGGGCGGGCCTTGGGGAATTGGACCAAGGCTGAGCTGAGCCAAGAAGCGATGGTTCAGCATATGTCCGGCGCGGAGGAGCTAGAGATTCTGACCAGCGAGCTGCAGCAAATCTCGCGCCCGGACGCCGAGAGCCAAGTTGCGGCGACCACCAACGGCTAGGGGCTTGGTCTCGATGCGTTCGACGCTGGTCTCGCTTTCCGCTGCATTAATGAGTCTCAGTCTGCTGCTGGCAGGCTGTGGACAACCACCCTCCCGCCCATTGCAACCCTTGCCCCGTCTCCTCGTTGACGATTCCGTTGCAGGCGATTTCGAGACCCTCGCTCAGGCGACCTGGCAGCAATTCCTCGCCGTCTTCCACGCCCGCGCCGGCTGCTTCGGAGACGTCCATCTGCATGCCACGCAGCAACTGGCAAGCCGCGCAATGTACGAGCCAAAAACGGCAACGGTGACCGTTCGCGTCCCCGGCACGCCCGCAATGCTTCAAAGCGCTCTGATTCATGAGTGGGCGCACCATATCGAGTTCTCATGCCCTGCGCAAAAGGAAATGCGTCCCGCCTTTCTTGCGGCCCAGGGATTACGACCCGATACTTTGTGGCGTCCCGACGACACCCCCGCCAATACACCTGAAAGCGCATGGGCCAACATCCCATCGGAGCAATATGCGGAAGCGACCATCGAGGTCGTGCTCGGCAGCCGCCCGATCCCCACGACCGCACAGGTGAGTCCTGAGGCAGTGCGGGTCATCTCGCAGTGGGCCGCCGGCCATTGAGGGTAGTTGCTCTGAGCCATTATCTTCGACGTATGTGGGTCGTCGCGTATATGCACCTCCGCTGGCGCGCTGCCCGACACCCTGCCGCCGTCCATGGCGAAAGGCTTCGATGGGCATCGAGCGGAAAAACTCGGGCTGAGGGAGGCAGTCGCTCAACGGCCGGCCTACTCGTCTGGGAGTCGTTTCTTGTCTAGAATGGCGACCAAAGGAATCGATCTTATGGAACCAGGCTTGCTCAAGCGGCGGGAGCGCCGCCCCGGAGACACACATGCAAAATACCTCCGATGAATCGGACCTTTTGAACGAGGATAAGCATCTCTTGGAGCAAGGTCGCCGGCGCCTGGCGCTGCCTGAGGCCGTCAGCCAAGTGTCCACATCGCTGCGCGCTGCCCGGAGCCTCAAAGACATGCTTCGGATTCTCGCCGACGAGACCTCGATCATGCTCGACGCGGCCGCGGTAACCGTCTGGCTCTACAACTCCTCAAAAGACGAACTGTACCAGGCCGCGGCGAGTGGTTTTCCCAATATGGCTCTGCGCCTCAAGCCCGGCGAGGGCATCGCCGGCCAGGTATTTTTGTCCGGCGAAGCGCACATCTCGCGCGATTTCAAGAACGACCCGCGCACTCACGAATCCGCGCGCGTTCAGGTCCGCGCCGGCCTCGCGGGTGCCGCCGTGCCGATCCGCACCGACAAGCAAACGGTTGGCGTCTTTTTTGCGTCGGTCGTCTCACCCCGTGAATTGACGGACGATCAAGTCCGTCTTCTCAATATCCTGGCCGATCTGGCCGGCGTCGCCATCCACCGCATGCAGCAGCATGAGATGACCGAGCTGCGCCTCCAGCGTCTCGCCACGCTCCGGTTGGTCGATGCGGCCATGAACGCCAGCCTTGATCTGGAAACCGTTTTGGAGATTTTGCTTGACCAAGTCGTTTCGCAGCTCAACGTGGACGCGGCCGCCGTCTATTTGATCAGCCCCACAACCCATCTGCTCGAGTTCGCAGCCGGTCGAGGTCTGACCATCGCGGAACCTGACCTGGGAGAGCTCTCTCAGCCCAATAGCCTGGCCGACCGCGCGGTGCAGGCCCGCCAGATCGTCCATGTATCCGACCTTTCCACCGAACCCCAAATGCATTCCTTGACCGAACAAGATCTCTTCGTGTCCGGATTGGCTGTCCCTCTGATTACTGGTAACCGCATCCTCGGCGTGCTCGATATCTTTCAGCGGATGCGCTTCGACCCCGATCGCGAATGGTTAGACTGGCTCGACATGCTCGCCCATCAAGCGGGATTGGCCATCGACCACGCACTCCAATTCCAAGACTTGCAGCGTGCCAACGCCGCATTAACCTCGACCGTCGATGCGATCGTCGGCACGTGGGGCCGCGCCCTCGACATCCTCGAGAATGAGCCTGAAGGTCACTTGGACCGGCTGGCCGACATCACCGTTCAGCTCGCCCGCGCCATGGGCCTCCACGACGAAGAACTGTTGCACGTCCGTCGCGGGGCTCTCCTTCACGACGTCGGCATGCTTCTCATCCCTGGCCGCGTGCAGTTCAAGCGCGAGCCTCTTACGGATCTAGACCTGCAAGTCTTGCGTCGTCACCCGTTCTTTGCCTTGAACCTATTCCAATCAGTACCCGACCTCCGCCCCGCCCTCGAAATACCTTATGGCCACCACGAAAAATGGGACGGTACCGGTTATCCGAATCGGCTTAAAGAGTCGAGCATCCCGATCGCCGCACGCGTTTTTGCGGTCGTGGACGTCTGGGACGCTCTTCAATCCAGCCGGATCTACCGCGCTGCCTACCCCGAGGCCAAGGCGCGCGAAATGATCGGCCAGCTCTCGGGCACGCATTTTGATCCGAAAGTGGTCGCAACTTTTTTGGGAATGGAGGTCCTAACCTAGGAGAGCTGGGGCGGCGCTTGCCACTTGCGGTCTCCCGCGGATGGATGCACGGTGTGAGTAGGGGCGTTCGCCTCTGCGAGGACGGTGACCCAACGATCGAACTCGTCAAGCGTTTCACACGTTAGGATGTGCATGCGCAGCGAGGCCGCTTCACGTAGATCGTTGATATAGCGGATGGCGTGCTTGCGAAAGAGAATGAGCCCCAGGCGCGGTCCGTAAAAATCCAGGTTAAGGGCGAGGTGCCGCCGCATGAGAGCAATCTTGTCATCAACGCCGATCGCGTGCCGGTCCTTGCGAGAAAAAATCCAGGGATTGCCCATCGCGCCTCGGCCGATCATCACCCCATCACAGCCCGTCTGAGCTTTGATCCGCTCAATGTCCGCGACCGTCTTCACATCGCCGTTGCCAAGGACGGGAATGCTCACCGCTTGCTTGACCTCCGCAATCGCATCCCAGTCGGCGTTCCCGGTGTATCCCTGAGCTTTCGTTCGCCCATGGACGGCAATCAGGCTCGCTCCGCTCTCCTCGAGAATCTTGGCCACCGTCACATAGTTGCGCGTATTTTCGTCCCATCCCAGCCGTATCTTGCCCGTTACCGGGATCTGCAAAGCGCGCGAGAGCCGCAGAAAGAGCCGCCTTATCTTTTCTGGGTCGCGGAGCATCCCCGATCCGGCCCCTTTCGCAGCAATGTCGCGAACATAGCAACCCATATTGATGTCGATGATACTCGGTCCAAGTTCCTGAAGCCGCAGCGCCGTTTCGACGACGCGGGTCTCCTCGTACCCATAGATTTGAAAAGTGATGGGTCGTTCGCTCGGGTCGTAGGTGAGCTTTCTCCTGATAATGTCGCCCGCCTTGTTACACGATAAGCTGTCCACATTCACGAACTCGGTGTAGGACATGGCGGAGCCCAGTTCACGGCACAAGAGACGAAACGGCATGTCCGAATAGCCATCCATCGGCGCGAGGATGAGATCGCCGTAGATCGGTATCGGCCCGACAGAAAAGTGAGGCCGCTGGTGCACCGGCGGCCGGGTGAGATCCATTCCTTTATCGCTCATGGCATGACTTTTTGTCTCTAGATCGGCTCATCGGCCGATCCCGCAGACCGCGCGGGATCCGTGCTCCCACCGTCCCCAACGGGCCCCGTGCTCCCGCCGTCCCCAACGGGATCCGTGCTCTCTCGGTCGCCAGCGGGGTCCAGGCTCTCACGGTTTCCAGCGGGGTCCAGGCTCTCACGGTCTCCAGCGGGTTCCGTGCTCTCACGGTTTCCAGCGGGTACCGTGCTCTCTCGGTCGCCAGCGGAATCCGTGCTCTCGCGGGTTGCAGCGGGATCCGAGATCCCGCGGTCTCCAGCGGGACCTTGGCGCGGTTGGCCCATTGGCTCATTGAGGATCGTCTCCATCACCCGGAAGCCGATGTTGTAATCTCGACTGTCCGGGCTGAGCCCATCCCGGCTGGTGCAGCGCGTTTCACTTGCTCCATCATCCCAGGATCCACCTCGAACGACCTTGGTGTCCTTGTCCAGATTATTGTCCATCCACTCCCATACATTTCCAACCATGTCGAGCGCACCACAGGTGCTCGCGCCCCCCGGGAATACACCTACCGGACTGGTCCCCCCGATGCCGCTTTCGCGAGCGTTCGCCTTGCCCGGGTCGAACTCACCCTCCCAAGGATAATTTCGTCCGTCGGTCGCTCGTGCGGCGCGTTCCCATTCCTGCTCCGTTGGGAGGCAATAGTCCTTGCCGGAACTCGAACTCAGCCACTTGCAGTACTCTTGCGCATCTTCCCAGTTCACCAATACGACCGGATGGTTCCCCTTTCCTTCCGGATACGTATGATTCGCCTGGTCCCAGTTGTAGGCCTGTGCCCAATCATTATCCACAAAAGGCACCGGATGGCCCGTGGCGTCCACAAATTTCTTGTACGCAAGATTTGTCACGAGGTACTTGCCAATACGAAAAGGCCGTGGAAAGCGAACCCGCTCCTTTGCCTCTCCATATAGGAAATCGCCCTCGGACACCACCACGGTCTCGGTCAGGTCGCGTGGATCTCCCAGATGGGCCAATGCGTTTCCTGCGGAAACGCGCATGGGGGCCCGATAGGTCTTGGCATCGCCGATCACCTGCAGCAATCGCTTGACGTATCCTTTCGAATCGCTCGCCTCTACCTTTTCGAGCGCCGCGCGCAACCGCGTCGCGTCATTGCTCAACAGATCCTCCCAAATCTTTTGATCAATGGCCGGTTCTGGAGTGAAATCTCCCTGGGGGTTTGCCGTACGCGTCAGAAAGATATAAGGCCGAATATCGGTGTCTCGAAAGCGGACTTTGCCCGCCAAGAGGAGCGCTTTGAGCGCCTTTTCGCGCACGTACTTGCCCACCAGCGTCCCTTCCTCGGCATGCAGTGCCAAATGTGATGCCGACGGCGCATGGGGAATTGGCGCCACGCCGGAGGCCGCATCTTCGCTCTCTCCTCTCCCGGTCTCCTCTTTGGCGGCCGCCGCTTCGCGCTCGAAATAGTCTTCCAGGTCTCCTAACAGGTTGGTATAGTTGCCAATGTCGTTGTAGAGCTTGGGATAGCGCATCTGGATGACCACGATCTTGGCGAGGAGCCCAGGGACGATGCTCCGCTTGAGGCCGGGGCGTTCTTCTGCGAGCGTCCAGAGCAGCCGGTAGACATTCATCGTCTGCTTGATCTGACGCGGGTTAGGCTCGAGCCCGGCGGCAAAGATAGGCGCCAGGTTCCGAGGAAAACTTGCACGGATCTCCGCTTCGATAAACTTTTGGATATCCGTCCTTTCCAAAGGAGGCAGATTGAAGGGGACCTGGACGATAGTCTTCAGATAGTCATCACCGCTCACGAGGGCGTTGTACGTCTTTCCCGCGTATTTTGTCTCGATCCCCTTTTCCACGACCGAGCGGTCGACGCCCAAAATGAACACGCATCCCGGGACGTCCATGAACAACTTGATGCTTTCCAGCACCTGGACCGCGTTTTCAGGCAAACAGTGATCGAGGTCGTCGATAAAGATGGCCACGAAAGGTCTGCCCGTCTTTTCCAAGAAGCGTTGGATTGCTCGCCCGAACCGTTCCTGAAACTGTTCGAGCGTCCTCGCCGCCTCTTCGCGCATGCGCACTCTTTCGTGCTGCAGGGCCGCGAGAATCGCGTTCGGGTCTCCTCCGTCCGCCCAAGGTCCTGTCGACACCCTCTTCAGGAACAGAATGCTCGGGATAAAAGAAAGGGATAGCTTGACAACCCCTTTGGCCGTCGCCTTGGTCAATTGGCTCCAATCAATCTCTGCTCCACCCAGTGTCTCGTGGTCCGTGGTTTGATAGAGCTGGACCTGCAGCTCTTCTAGTTCCTTGCGCGCTTCCTCTTCTTCTTCGGGCAAGCGGTCCCGCAGTTCACGCAGCACGGCGACCAGGAGAGACCGCCACAGTGCTTCTTCTTTGTCATATTTCCACGCATCAAACCACACGGTCTGCGCCTTTGCCTGGTCCAAGTCTTGGCGCATCATCATCATGAGACTGGTCTTGCCGCTGCCCCACCTACCAAAGATGCCGACCACAATGGGAGTGTCGGCGCCTTGAATCACACGGACGAGCGTGCGCCGATAGTCGTCAAAACCGAGGCGGTCCTGAGTGGTAGCCTTGTCGGTCCAGATAAGAGAGGTCATACAACCTCGCTTGAGGGAATTTCCGTCGCGCTCTTCACATTGTACTCTGGCTCTCGACCGCTGTCAAAGTAAAATTGCCACTCTGATAAATGAGTAAATTTTCATTTTTCGCGCCAAATTTGGCGGCAAATGTAAAGGCCTGCGATCTCGATAGAACGAAATGGGCACTAGACCTAACGAAAGGTAGGGCAAACCCCCATAGACATTTCCTTCCAGCCCCGTATAATGATCTTGTCGCACCGTTCTGGGCAGCCTCGCTTTCCGGGTCCTCGGGATTTCGAGCCTTCGTTGCATCTGTAACGAATTCTTAACCTCGATTCCTTGACGCCTATTCTCGTTTGTGCTATATAATTTTAGAGGGTTACGAGCATCCTTATGTTCACCTTCATGGACGCCCGTCCGAACGACAGCGAAGGTGTGCTCTTCATAGAAAGAAGGTTGTGACACAATGGATAACTCTTCGTTGTATACAGGTAACAGAGGCGGTGAACGCCGAACGAATGATACAGGGCTCTACTCCGGTCGAGAGCGCCGCGCGGCTTTGATGCGCGTCACCTCCAGAAGCGACGAGCGACGTCTGGTCGAGCGGGCATCGGCCCGGGACCGCCAAGCCTTTGCGCAACTGTACGACCGGTTCGTCGACAAGATTTACAAATACATCTACTATAAAGTGGGC
>JAMDCU010000009.1 GCA_023489485.1 Chloroflexota bacterium | reverse complement strand
GACGCATCCGCCGCCACGCGTCTTCCGGCCAAGATAGGAGACTTGGCTATTCATTTCTCGCCTCAGGAACCTCCGGCGAACAAGCGTGCCACGTCCAAACAGGGCGGCGTCACCGGGGATGGCTTTTCCGTGGATTTTCAAATTCTGGATGACCAAGGCCTCCCGATCGCCTATGATGGAATTGCAGACCTGCATGTCAAAGTGAGCCGGGTCGTCAAGGGCAAGTCCGCATTGCCCAAGGCGCTATTCAAGACCAAAGCGTCTGTGAAAATCAAAGCTTCCGAGTTTCAACTCGACAGCCGGGGCTACCCCTATTATCACTATGTGTTCTCCGCGCCTGTGCAGCTCAATGCGAAACGGACGAATCCCAGTGTGGATATAGGGATCAAGCTCGTGCCTGAAGGAGGCAGAGACCCCTTGTACAGACAGGCAGAAGTATCTGCGCGGCCTCGAGATTGACGAGCCGCTAGGTGACGGCATGCTCGGCGCTATTGCAGGAGATGTGATTAGGTCCGTCTCCGAGCATTATTCGATGGCGGCGACAGCGACAGGCTCGGATGTATTGCCGGGGGCATTGCGCACGCCTTTTGCCGGGATATCCCGCGCGAAATTGTGAGTGAGGTGAGGCGCCGGCTGCCGGACGAGTTTCTAGAAACCATCGATGAGTTTGAGGCAAGGTACGGCGGCTAGCACGCGCGACGCGCGCCGCACACGGTGCGAGCGGAGTCGCCTCATCTCGGACGAGGCGCGGCATCCCCCCAGGGTCGCGGGGACGCCTGCGGAGCAGGAGTTGGCGGCCAGTCCGGTGGAAACGATCGGATGACGCCGCTCCTTCGACTGCGTGGCCTCCTTCGACTCCCGCCGCAAGTGCAGCGGCGTCCGCTCAGGATGCGGGCCACTCCGCTGCACCCCGCGTAGGCCCGCGGGGCAGGTGATGCTTTCTTGGCTCCGCTCGCGCCGGCCCCCAATCGGAACAGCATCCCTTGAAACGCGAGCGGCGCAGGAGGAAGTCTCCTCCTGCGCCACTCTTTTTCCACTTTTCCTTTGCTCGCGATGCGCTTTTCCGCGCGCAAATCCGGCAACCGGTCCTACAGAATCGACTCGCTCTTCTCGACCGCTTCGAGGTTCTCCTTCGCAATGTCCACGCGCTGCCCCATCGTCAGCGCCGCGCGGAACGCGTCCAGTGGGTACAGTCCCGTGTGGCGGACGACCGCGGCGGTGGCCATGACCGCGAGCGTCTTGCGGCTCGACTTGGCCCGTGCAAAATTAAAGACAATCTTGCGCGCTTTGGTCTGAATCCCGTCGGCCAATTCGGGAACGACATAGACCACCTGGCTCTCGTCCATCGCCTTGAGCTCGCGCGCGACCTGCGAGAGACCTTCCGGCGTAATAATGATCAAGATATCCGGCTTGCTAATGCCCATGTACAGGATTTCTTCCCGGCTCAGAATGACCTGCGAGACCGAATACCCGCTCATCACCGTCGTCGGATAATCATCCCGCTGCGTCGCCCAGAGTCCGCTGTAGAGTCCGCCGAGGGCGAGCGCCGAAGCCGCCGAGCGCACCTTGCCGCCCGCTGCCCCCGCGAGGATGATCCGTGTGGGCTTGCCGAGCGCGGTATCGAACTGCTTCTCCACCCCGTGCGGCTTGGACGTCGGCTGCCCGCGCAGGCTCGCGTATTCTGTGCGATACGCATGGGAGAGTTCCGGGTTGTCCATGCGCTGCAGGATGCCGGAGGGCAACCCCGCGGTCTGCATCGTCTGCATGAGCGCGGTTTTGGAAAAGCTATTGTTCGGGACAAAGTAGGCCGTGCACAATTCCCAGAGGTCGAGGAGCGCAAAGCCGGGCGTTTGGACGCCTTCGATAATGCGATCCGGCAGCTCCTTGTCAAACGCCGTGCCGCGATAGACATAGGAGGCGCCGTTCACCGAAACGGTCGCGCAGATATCGAGCGGGCGCTCCAGGTTGCCGCCGCGGGTTGAGGCGGTCAGCGAGCCGTGCGGGGTCGTCACCGAATGCTCGCCGCCCGTCATCCCAAAGTTGAGGTTATTGAACACGAGCACCGTGATGCCGATATTCCGCCGCGCGGCGTTGAGCAGGTGATGGCCGCCGATGCCCGTGCCGCCATCCCCCATCAGCACGATCACATTCAAATTCGGATTCGCCATTTTGATGCCGCTCGCATACGTAATGGCGCGGCCGTGCAGGCCGTGAAAAGCATTCACCGAAAAATATTGATCGCTCATGCCGACGCAGCCGATATCGGTCACAATCACCGTTTTGAGCGGGTCGAGTTGCAGCTTGACGAGGGCGGCATTGAGATGATCCAGGATCAGACCGTGCCCGCACCCGGGGCAAAAGGGATAATGCTTATAGTCGAGGTTCCGATAGGTCGAGATGGATTCGATGAGCATGAAATCTCCTTATGGCAGTTCGGAAGGCTGGGAAGAATTCCGAAGTTTCCTCCGCTCGAAGAGCGGCAACTTCGGAAGTCTTGAGGCGTCTATCCCGCGATCTGCTCCACAATTTCCTCGGGCGTGATCAGTTCGCCGTCGATCCGGTTGACGCCGATCACCTCCGGACGCGGGTCGCACGCGAGCGCCGCCCGCTCGACCTCCCGGCGATACTGTCCCAGGTTCAGCTCCGGCACAATCACGCGCGTGATGCCCTGGAGCGCCAGGCGCAGCGCACGCTCGGGGACCGGCCACAAGGAGTAGATAATGAGGGTCGAGACCTTTTTCCCGGCCGCCCGCGCAAGCTGGGCGGCCTCAATCAACGAACGCGCCGTGATGCCATACCCGACGAGGAGCGTGGTCGCGCCCGGCGCCACCTCCCACTTGACGAACTCGAGCTCCGCGCGGTGCGCCTCGATCTTTTCATTCAAGTGCCGGCCCTTTTTGTCGACGCTGGCGGGCTTTTTCGTCAGCATTCCGCGCTCGTCGTGCATCGAGGTCGTAAAGCGGACGAGGTGGTCGCCCCCGACCGGCGCAAAGGCCGGGGTGTCGGAGAGGTTTTGAACGCGGTACGGCACATATTCCGCGTCCTGGGGGGCGAGGGCGCGGTTGACGGCGGGCAGCGGTTGAAAGGCGTCCGTATCGACGGTCTGCTGCGCATTGACCATCTCTTTATCCGTCGCGATGAACACGGGCGTGCGGAATCTCTCGGCGAGGTTAAAGGCCTGCTGGGTGAGCGTATAGCATTCGGCCACATTCGTCGGGCAGAGGGCGATGATCGGAAAGCCGCCGCTCGTCCCCCAACGTAGGAATTGGACATCCCCCTGCGAGACGGTGGTCGCGCCGCCAGTCGCAGGCCCCAGGCGCATCGCATCCACGATCACGAGCGGCACCTCGCCCATGATCGCGAGACCGATATTCTCCGAATAGAGACTGATGCCCGGGCCGCTCGTCGCGGTCATGGCCTTGGCGCCCGACATCGCCGCGCCGATGCACATGCCGATACTCGCAATCTCGTCTTCCCCCTGAATGCCCACTCCCCCCACCTTGGGTAACTCGCGCAACATCTGCAAAAGGATCGGGGTGGAGGGCGTGATCGGATACCCCGCAAAAAAATTACAGCCCGCGGCCAGCGCGCCGCGGACAATGGCTTCGGCACCATCCATGAACTCCCGCATCGAACCTACCCCCGTGCTTTCGAATTTACGATTTAGGATTCACGATTTAGGATTTTGTGTTTTTGGCTCCTGCGTCGTGCCGCTCATTGTATCTGAAAAGCGTGTTTTTCCCAAATTGAAAGCCGTCCAGATTCATGCTATACTCGTCTGACCTTGCTCTAGTCATAAATCCTAAATCATAAATCTCGGAGCGAAGCGGAGACCCCGCGTACCTGGCGGGGCTAAATTCCCGGGGGTTCGCATGTGGCTTGGTGAAAAAATCGAGCTCGGTCCGGTTCAACGCGAGTATCTGCCCAAGTATGTCGAGTGGCTCAACGATTGGGAGGTCAGTCGATTCCTCAAGCCGGGGATTCCGCGCGGTCTCACCCTGGAGGATGAGATCGCATGGTTCGAGCAGCGGGGTAAAGATAACAGCAGCCTCGTCTTTGCGATCCTGACACTGGCCGACAACAAGTTGATCGGCAACTGCGGCCTGCATCACCTCGACTTGAAGAACCGAACCGCCATTTTCGGCATCTTTATCGGGGACAAGGACTATTGGGGCAAGGGGTACGGGACGGATTCCACCCGCACTCTCTTGCGCTATGCGTTTGAGCAATTGGGTTTGAACCGGGTGGAATTGGAGGTTTACGACTATAACCCGCGCGCGGTGCGGGCGTACGAAAAGGCCGGGTTCCGGCGGGACGGCGTGCGCCGCCAGGCCCTCTACCGCGACGGCGAATTCTACGACATCTATCTTATGGGGATCCTCCGCGCGGACTGGGAGCGCTTGAGAGGCGACTCGGGTCGCGCTGTGATATAATGGCAGGTGGAGGATGATATCTACAAGTAGGCTCAGCCCGGCGCGCGCCCGCGCGTTCGCCGATCGCGTCTTGGCCTGGTATGCAGCCCACAAGCGCGACCTGCCCTGGCGTCGCGATGCGCATGACCCCTACCGGGTCTGGATTTCCGAAGCGCTCTTGCAGCAGACCCAAGTCACGACCGTCATCCCCTACTATGAACGCTTCCTCGCCCGCTTTCCAACCGTCGCGTCCCTCGCGGCCGCGCGCCTCGACGCCGTTTTGAAAACCTGGGAAGGCGCCGGCTATTACGCACGCGCCCGGAACCTCCACCGGGCCGCGCGTGAGATCGTGACCCGCTTTGACGGTCGCGTCCCTTCGACGGTCGACGAGCTCCTTTCGCTCCCCGGCATCGGCCGCTACACGGCCGGCGCCATCGCGAGCATTGCCTATCACCGCGATGCTCCCGTTCTCGACGGGAACGTGATCCGCGTGCTCTGCCGCTATTTCGGAATTCGAGAGGACCCCGCGCGGGCCGAGACGCAGAAGGAGTTGTGGGCGATTGCCGAAACGCTCGTCCCCCACGGCCGCGCGGGCGATTTCAATCAGGGCCTCATGGACCTGGGCGCCGCCCTCTGCGCTCCGCGCCAACCCGCCTGCCCCGCTTGCCCGCTCCGCCGCGGCTGCCTCGCCCGCCGGCTCGGCCTCCAGGAACAACT
>JAMDCU010000010.1 GCA_023489485.1 Chloroflexota bacterium | reverse complement strand
CGGGCGCAGTCGCAACGACCAAGTCGCCACGGACGTCCGGCTCTATGTGATCGGCGCCGCCGGTCGCGTGCAAGCTGATATTCGTACGCTCCAGCGTGCGTTGGTCGACAAGGCCACAGAGCATCTGGGTCTGGCCATGCCGGGCTATACGCATCTCCAGCGTGCGCAACCGCTCCTGTTCTCGCACTGGCTTGTCTCCTTCTTCTGGATGCTGCAGCGCGATTACGGGAGGTTCGGCGAAACGGGAGACCACGCATCCGTTCTACCCCTTGGCGCCGGCGCTCTCGCCGGGAATGCTTTCCAAATTGATCGCGAGTTTCTCGCGCGCGCCTTGGGGTTTAGAGATGTTGCAGCCAACAGTGTCGATGCTGTGAGCGACCGTGATTTTATCGCCGACTTCCTGTTGAGCGAGCGCGGGGCAAGGTGGGGCGGCTGGTAGGGCACCTCACCGGTTTTCTCACCACCATGAAGGGCCTCCCGTCCTCCTATGACAAGGACCTCCAGGAGGACAAGGAGCCGCTTTTCGACGCATCGGATACGCTCGCTGCTCTTCTCCCTGTCCTCGCGGGCTTGATTCGCAGTCTGCATGTGAACGGCAAGCGGATGCACGCCGCTCTAGACGCGACGATGCTTGCGACGGACCTCGCCGATTATCTGGTTAGGCGCGGAGTGCCATTTCGAGAAGCGCATCACAAGGTGGGAGAGGCCGTCAAGCTTGCGGAGGCACGCGGGGTTGCCCTAGAAGAGCTAACCGTGGAAGACTATCAGAAAATCGCACCCGAGTTCGGGGCGGATGTGAAAGAGGTTTTCGATTTCGGACGGTCGATCGCGACGCATGACGCCGTGGGAGGCACCGCGCCCGCTTCTGTCCGTGCGCAAATTGAGCGCGCCCGCGAAGTGATGGCAGCGGTATGACGAAAGCGTGAGTGAAGGCGGAGTCCCTGCCCCCGCTTTCACCCACGCAACGCAATCTAAATCGGCGCGTTGATCGAGATGTTCGCGTTGTAATCGTAGAACGTCATCGTGATGTTCTGGCCCGCCTTCGGCCGTGTCTCGCTCTGGTATGGCAGTCCATCCTTGATCCCGACCCAGACTTTGGTCAAGATCTTTTGAGCCGGAGGCCCCTTGATGTTCGTCGTATACTGAAGCACATAGGTAGGAGTATCATTCACGACGTCCGTGCCGATTATCTTGAAATCGGCGGACGTTTTCAGGTTCGCCTGCAGCTTGCTTGGATCAGCCCCGCTCAGGTCAAACCCCTTCATCGAGGCGACCTTGCTCCACTTGGTGCCCACCTTCATGTAGACAGTCTTGCCGATCAAAACGATGTCGGTGTTCGGGCCGGTCAAGTGAAATCGGTCCGGCATGACGACCTCAATCGTCATTTCTTTATTGATAACCCCCGGTATGCCCGTGCTTGTCATCTTGACGCGAAAGGACTTGACCCCGGCCATCGCCTTGAACGCATTGCTCACCACATCGGAGGGACTGCCAAGGGTGGGCGAGGGGGCGGCCGTCGGCGTCGCCGTAGGTGCAGTCGTCGCGGTTGCCGCCGTCGGCGTCGTCTGGGTCGCCGTCGGCACTGGAGTAGGTAGGCGCGTAGGAGTCGGAGGAGCGGACAACCCGGGAATTCTGTCGCATGCCGTCACTGTCAGTGCCGCGAGCATCGCAGCGAGAACCAGAAATGGCTTCACCTTTTCCTCCTGGCTGGGCCCGACAACACAGGTGATGGAAGAGCAAACGACGAGGGCTGCGGTCCTGGGCCACGCGTATGATTATAAACTCAATCCAGCAAGAGGCAAAAAGGAGCCCGGTCAGACGGAGCGGCTGATCGGTTTCCCGCCGCAAGATATGGCATGGCTATTTGTGCGGTGCGCCGGTATCCGGAGCTCGCTTAAACTCGCTTGACGTTGCAGTCAACACGAAGTCGATTTCCGCACGGGTGGGCGCCCGTTCTTTTCCCAGTAAAGGCTCGACCGCCTTTGAGGCTTTCGTTAACCCGCGGGCGCCCCACCCTGAAGCGCGATCGTTGATCGCCAACACTGCCTCACGAACGCGAGGCGCGTCGCGTTCTGCAATGCGCCGAGCTTCGGCTTCGTCGCGAGCTTGACGGATGCTCCGCTCCAACCAGTCCATCGCCCAGTTGAGCACAACGTTGGCCTCAGCGTCAGTGAGATTGGATCGGAGGCGTTCGTCTTCGAGCAGGCGTTCGCAGGCAGTGGAGATGACTTGGTCAAACGAAGGCATTTTCTCCTCGGCGATCGGTCCGGCGAGTCAGGCTCGGCTAGGCGCCGTCCGAGTGGGCTTGTTCACCCTGACGCGGGGTTAAAGCATCGATCACATCCATCAAGTGTTGCTGCCACTCCGGGTCATCTTCCGTGCTGGCTAGCCACACCCGGTCTCTCGAGACCCGAACGCGACCATTAAACCGTGCGCTCAAGCGCGCGGCGAGTCCGCTGTTTGGCTCCCCAAATTTGATCACGATGCGCCCGTCTTCCGTATTGATCCCGCTCACATGAGCATGAGCTGCCTCCACCTTGAGACGCAGGAGATAAATGAGATTCTTTACCGGGTCGGGTGCGGGGCCGAACCGGTCTTCCAGTTCACGCATCATTTCGTCCACTTGCGCCCGCGTCGTAACATCGGCCAGCCGGCGGTATAGCCGCAGGCGCAGCCCCGATTCCGGGACGTAGGTTTCCGGAATCTGCGCCTGCAAGGGCAGGTCAATCAGCGGCGAAGCTAGCCTCGTCGCAGGCGTGACCCGTTCGGCTTTCATCGTCTCAGCCGGAGAACCCTGGGCTCTGTCGCGCGCAGTGTCTATGGCGTTCGCCAGAAGGCGACAGTACAAGTCGAACCCGACGGCCGCAATGTGACCGTGCTGGCGCGAGCCCAGAATCTCGCCTGCGCCGCGTATTTCCATGTCTCGCATGGCAATCTGAAAGCCCGCGCCCAACTCGCTCGCCTCGGCAATCGACTGTAGGCGTGCTCTCGCCTCTTCGCTCAGCGGCTGCCCTTTGGAATAGAGGAAATAGGCATAGGCTCGGGCCGCGCTCCGGCCAACTCTACCACGCAATTGGTACAACTGCGCGAGTCCGAACTTGTCGGCGTGGTTAACGATCAGCGTATTCGCGTTCGGTATGTCGATCCCGCTTTCGATAATGGTGGTACACACCAGGACATCGTACCGGCCTGCCGCAAAGTCGACCATGACCTGTTCCAATTCCTCTTCAGGCATCTGGCCGTGTCCGACGGCGATATTCGCATCCGGCACGAGCTTGCGCAATTGCTCCGCAATGATGCGGATGCCTCGCACGCGATTGTGCACAAAAAAGACTTGGCCTCCCCGGTCCAACTCGCGGAGAATGGCGTCTCGCACCAGCCGCTCGTCGTATTCGGCAACATAGGTCCGGATGGGCAGACGGTCCTCCGGCGCGGTCTCGATCGTGCTCATATCCCGAGCCCCGCTTAACGAAAGATAAAGCGTACGCGGGATCGGGGTCGCGGTGAGCGTCAAGACATCCACTTCTTGCCGCAGCTGTTTCAGCTTTTCCTTGTGCACAACCCCAAAGCGCTGCTCTTCGTCGATGATGAGCAATCCGAGATCCTTAAAGCGCACGTCCTCAGAGAGTAGTCGATGAGTCCCGATGACAATATCCACCAATCCGGCTTGAATTCTCTGAACAATGTCCCTTTGCTCCTTCTCAGAACGGAACCGGGACAACATCTCCACCTCAATGGGAAACGGCGCCAACCGCTCCTTAAACGTGTTGAAATGTTGTTGTGCAAGAACGGTGGTGGGCACCAGAACGGCAACCTGCTTGCCGTCGGTGGCCGCCTTGAACGCGGCTCGCAGAGCCACCTCGGTTTTCCCATAGCCAACATCTCCCACGACCAGGCGGTCCATGGGACGAGATCGCTCCATGTCGGCTTTGATGTCGTCAATCGCATTCAGCTGGTCTTCGGTTTCGACATAGGGGAACGAAGCTTCCAGCTCGTGCTGCCAAGTCGTGTCGGCCTGAAAGGCATGCCCCGAAACGACCTCCCGTGCGGCGTATAGCTCGAGCAGCTCGTCCGCAATGTCCTCAACCGCTCGCCGCGTCCGCTCTTTTACTTGAGCCCATTCGGCGGTGCCCAACCTGTGCAGCGTGGGCGCGTGACCGCCGGGCGCCACATAACGGCTCAGGCGATCGATCTGATGAACCGGTACGTAGAGCCGGTCTCCTTGCGCGTATTCAAGCAAAAGGAATTCGCGCTCGGGCCCGTTCAACGCCAGTCGGACTAGGCCGCGGAAGATGCCGATGCCGTGGTCGATGTGCACGATATAATCGCCAATGGCCAAGTCTGCGAAAAAAGCCTCGGGTGCCATCCCCCGCGACTTGGCAATCCGGCGAGGCTTGGGGCGCGACCAGCCAAAGAGCTCGGCGTCGGTGAGGAGCTGGAGGCTAGAGATTGGAAGTTGTGCCGCAGAGTGCGCAGGATCTCCGCTTCGCTCCGAAAAATCGGATGTTGGAGATTGGACCTCTAGTTTGCTGTCTGGCTCGATCCCAAGCGTTGATTCTCTAACGTCTAGCTTTTGACCTGCAGCCTCCGACCTCCAATTTACGACTTGAAGCTTCCATCCTTCCGCGAGTGCTCCCTGGACGAGGATGATGTGGCCGGGCTGGGGCGGTTGCGTGATTTTGCTCACGGGCTTGATATGGATATCGCGGTCGCGGAGGTGGCCCGAGATGCGCTCGGCTTGCCGCGTGACCACAACCACACGAGCCTGTTCATTGCGCTGCTTCAGAATCTCATCGAGCGCCTTGCGCATCTGGCCGCCATAGCGGGGGCCGGGCACGAACGGCAAGTGGATCGATTCGCCCGGGCTCGAATAGTCGAGGAGCAACCGCGGGTGCGCTTTCATCTTTTCCTGCAAAGCACCCCAGCCGAAATACGGCAGTGCGATTCCGGGCGGAATCTCCCGCCGTGCTTCGAGATCACCGCGCACATCCTCTGCCTGGAATTCGAGAGACTGGGCAGTGGATTCGATTTCTCCCCAATTCTCGACGACCAGCCAGCTGTTCTCGACGAGATAGTCCAGGAGTGACGCCGCGTTCGGGTAGAGGTAGGGCAGATAAAACTCGATGCCGCGAAAGCGCTGACCATTCTGCAAAGCATCGCGGTCCTGTTTGA
>JAMDCU010000100.1 GCA_023489485.1 Chloroflexota bacterium | reverse complement strand
TGGCGCTGCCAGCCCATCGTCCGGCTTCCAGAACTCGCCCGATGATGGGATCGCTTACCGGTGCGTCTGTGTACTGCCGGACCGCACGCAGGGTTCTGATCGCTTGAAAAGTATCCATGCCTCAATTATAGTCCATGTCTAACTGGGCGACAACCGCGCTCGCCGAGCGGACACGGCAGTCGCCAAGCCAGGACTCGTGTGTCGCTGCGAGGAGCCGGGTTGTGCCGACGAAGCAGTGTCACCCCGGCTTGGTGAGATTGCGCAGGGGGCTCATTCCCGCGGGCCCATGCAGGGCAGACGCCCGCCCCGCGAACTCGGCAGGGACGGCCCGAAATCCACCTCGCAATGGCGCCCGAGGATGCCTTGCGCCAACCCTACTGAGTGGGGAGCGCGCTCTCTTTGGCAGGGCGGAGCAGGTCCGACAGCGCAGATTGCAGGTCGGGGAAACGAAATTGGAAACCCATTTCCTGCAAGTGTTTCGGAACTGCACGCTGGCCTCCCAGAAGCATCAATTTGGCCATATCCCCGAATACGAGGCGTAGGGCAAAGCCGGGAGTTGGAATGAGCGCGGGCCGCCCCATCGTCTCGCCCAGCGTGCGACTGAATTCTGCATTGGTGACGGGATTGGGCGCCGTCAGGTTAAGGGGGCCATTCGCCGTCGCTTTGCCGATGAGAAAGCAAATCGCACGCGCGTGGTCGACGATGTGTATCCAAGGCGTGTATTGTCGCCCATTGCCAATCCGCCCACCCACGAAAAATCGAAACGGCAGTGCGATGAGCGGAAAAACACCGCCGTCTCGGCTGAGGACGAGCCCGGTCCGAATGATGACTCGGCGGACTCCGAGTTGCTCCAAGGGTGCCGAGGATTCTTCCCAGTCACGGCAGACGTGCGCTAGAAAATCATCGCCGGGCGGGGTCTCTTCGGTCACCTGTTCATCCCCGCACAAACCGTAATACCCGACCGCCGAAGCTTGGATCACCACGCGCGGCTTGACCTCCGCAGCCCGGACTGCCTCTACCACTGCGCGTCCTGCATCGACGCGGCTCTGGAGGATGCGACGCCTCCGCTCGGCGGTCCACGGCATCGGCGCGATACTTTCTCCGGCTAAATTCACAATCGCCGCGGCTCCGCTCGCGAGCGCACTCCAACCCTCGGCGGTTTTGGCGTCCCAGGCGTGGACGCGAGCACTCTGGGGCAGGTTGTAAGCGCCGCTCGCATGACGGCTGAGGATGATCACCTCGTTCTCGGCCGCGGCGAGTTCAAAGGCTAGGGCGCGCCCGATCAAACCGGTCCCGCCCGTGATGATGATACGGCTCATGAGGCCTCCTTCTGCAGTGTGAGCTAGAGTCGCCGCCTTCGATTGCAGCAGTAGAACGTATTACAGCGTATTCTTGACGCTTTGTCAACCGATCGCAGCCAATCTACGCGGTCATAAATCGTGGCCGCGTTCGTTTTAGCACATAAACGGCTTTGCAAGGGAGGAAAGCTTATGGCAAGAGTCTCTGAACACCATGTGGTCCAGGTGGCCGATCCTCCGATCGCCCGGTTCGTCTTTGCTGACACTCGGATGGCCTGGCTCTGGCTGATCGTTCGTCTCTATCTTGGGTACAGCTGGATCACATCTGGATTTGAGAAGCTAAACAATCCCGCCTGGGTCCGCACGGGGAGCGCGCTCAAAGGCTTTTGGACGAGCGCTATCGCAACTGAACCGAAACCCGTAGTTACTTTCGACTGGTATCGATCGTTCCTTCAGTTGCTCCTCGATACCGGGGCCTACACCTGGTTTGCCAAGGTTGTCGTGGCCGGCGAATTGATCGTGGGTATTTGCCTGGTACTGGGCGCTTTCACCGGGCTCGCGGCGTTCATCGGCGGGTTTATGAATTGGAACTATATGATGGCAGGCACGGCGAGCGTCAACCCGGTCTTCTTCAGCCTCTCCGTCTTGTTAATCCTGGCCTGGAAAACCGCAGGGTTTTGGGGCCTGGACCGGTGGCTGCTTCCGGCGCTCGGCACTCCGTGGAAACCCGGATTCGTCTTGCGAGAGCGGGGCGCGACCGGCTCAAAGGCGGTTTCCGATTAGCCCATCCCGGGAACGACGAGCTTGTCCCTGAGGCGCTTGAGGAGCGGATAAAGCTGGTAGGAGCCAATGACATCAGCCGTATTGAATTTCCATTCGCGTTTTGCCAATATAAATGGAAACAACTGCTCCCCACCTACCGATCCGTGCCCGCCTACCTGATTCTCAAAGTTTATCTGATGGTCGTCCAGGTATTCGCCAAAGAGAATCATGTCGCCCGACCTGTGAAATGAATTCAAGCGGTCCAGTTGACACGCGAGGACATCGGGTTCATCGTATCTTGCGAGGAAATCGCGTGCCCCGCGTGGCAGCCTCCCCTCCGCGTCAAAGCGAAAGTGAGCCTCGCTTGTGAGAATATGGTTCTCGTCGCCATTGCGCAACAGGACAAAGCCAATGCCCGGCGTGCCGGCTACTTTAGCGACCAGGCCCGGGAAGCGTTCCTCGATTTCATCATATCCCAGGCGCCAGGAGATGTCCTTGAAATACCAATGGGCGAGACCGCCGGAAAAAGTGAGAAGAATGTGACCGTCGATCGCTGCCTTGGGCGTAAACCTTTTTCCTTTTAGTTCCTCGACCTCGAAAGTCGGCAGCCACTCGGAGACGATCTCGCCCAACCGATGGCCGTATTGACGGTCGAAGGGGACCGTCTCCACTTGCCCGTGGTCGGAGAGAATGACCAGCTCGTAATCGCGTCCGTCAGCCTTACCTTGTCGATTGGCTGCGATACGGCGGATGGTATTGTCAATATGGCGCAGAATGCGGAACGAATAATCCGATTCGGGGCCAAAAGCATGGGCGGTCTCATCATAAGCATAGAAGGCGGCATAGATGCTGGCATAGCCCTCTTGCATTGCCTCGACGGTCGCAAAGCGGGTCAATTGGTGCAAGAGGATCTCTTCAAGCATGTCGGAGACGATGTACATCTTGGCGGCCGGGCGGCCGCTCAAGAGCGTGCGCCAATATTGCAGATTGGCTTTCCAGATTTGGAGCAAGCCGCGCCAGGTCCAGTCCAGAAGGTGCAGAGGATTCAGCGCCCAGTTCGCGAGTGCCCGTTTCTGGGAAAAGGGAGGGCGATTCATAGAATAGCCATGCTCCCGATACGCCAGGCGATAGGTCGCCGCGGCGGCGGAAGGGAAACAGGTGGCGATAGATGCGCCGTCCCGCACCAAGGGATCGCTGCCACCAAAGTACTTGTGGGCGACATGCTTAAAGGTCGACATGCCGCCGAAGCTGACCTCAAGTCCAGATTGCTTATCCCACCAGCGGAACGAAGGTATTTCGGAATTATCGCCGTACAAGATTCCCGCTTGAGCAAAAGGAGTCGTCGAAGGAATCCCACAGCGGTAGCGGAGCACCTCATAGCCTTCCTCGTCAACAAGATGCTTGACAAAAGGCATGCGGCCTTGCTCCAGCGCCTTGAGAAGATAACGGTAGCTCAGCCCATCCACGTGTAGGATGGCTAGTCCCTGCTTGCCCACAGCTTGCCCCTAGCGGAATGTGACTTGCGCAAAGACCGGAATGTGGTCCGACCCCCGAATATCCAAGCTCCACGAGCGGTACTGAAAGGGCCGGATGCTCTTGACCCAAATGGCATCGAGCTTTTGCCGAAAGTGCACGCGCCGCACGCTGTGCGTCCAGCGAATTTCGCTCGTCAGATCTTGCAAACCTTCTGCCTCCGCCGCCCTTGTCAGGCTTGCCCAGGAAGGCCTCGAGCGAATTCGAAATGTGTTCATGTCGCCGGCGAGGATGGTCAGGTCCGTGGGGGGGCGATTGTGCAAATCACTGAGAATGCGATAGAATTGCTCGCGCTTGTATTCCAACCCGAGAACATCGAGATGGGCGACGTAAAATCGAAGCGCCTCACCGCCGATGGACCCTTCGCCAATGACGCCGATGCGTTGTTGTTGAGGCAGTGCGCAGAGAAAGGTGCGCTCGGCACGCGGCAGCCTCACCTGGCGTACGCGCGGCAGGAGAACGGTATCCGTATTGTCAATGCGTACACGCTCTCGGTTCCAGACCAGTGCGTTTGCCTGCGCCCGAGTGCCGAGCAAGTGCGCAGTCACCTGATGGCAGTCGTAGGAAGGCCCCAAGGCTTGCGCCAAGGCGCGTGCGTCTTCCAGCTCCGAATGGATCGAGGCTTCCTGAAGTGCCAGCAGGTCCAGATCACGAAAATCGGGGTAGGTTGTCACCGCCTGCAAAAGGGTTCCAAGTTCGAGCCCAAGGTGCAAGTTCCACGTGCAGAGGCGCAGACTCTCGGTCATGTATCTCCACACCCTATAACGTACTCTGATTCTTGACGTGTCAGTTTGGCAGGTTTCAACCCGTCCAGGCACAATCCAGAAAGAAAGTTGAAAGGAGAAACGATGGAAAAATACCGCGTCAAGCCGGACAGCCGCGTAGACCTAAATGATTGGGACCCCGACGACAAGAGCGGCTATCGCGGCGACAAGGGCGAGGCGGAAGACGAATTGACAGTGCTCATCCAAAAGCTGAGCGACTTGCAGGAGCTATTGTACGCAGAGCACAAGAACAAGTTGCTGGTGATTCTCCAGGCGATGGACACGGGCGGCAAAGACGGGACCATCCATCACGTCTTTCAGGGAGTCAATCCCCAAGGAGTCCGGGTGGCCAATTTCAAGGTGCCAACCCAAGAGGAGAGGGATCATGATTTCCTTTGGCGCGAGCACAAGCAGACACCGGGCAATGGCGAAATAGTGATCTTTAACCGGAGCCATTACGAAGGGGTGCTGATCGAGCGTGTCCACCGTCTAGTTCCCCCGGAGGTGTGGCGCGAGCGCTACATCGAAATCAACCACTGGGAGCATATGCTCGCGAACGAAGGGACCAAGATTGTCAAGTTCTATCTGAATATCAGCCGGGACGAACAGAAACGGCGCCTGGAAGCGAGACTCGACGAGCCCAAAAAGCAGTGGAAATTTAACGCGGCCGACTTGAAGGAAAGAGAATTATGGCCCGAATACATGAAGGCCTATGCAGATGCGATTACGGCCACGAGCACCGAGCGAGCGCCCTGGTACATCGTCCCCGCGAATCACAAATGGTACCGTAACCTGGTGGTCTCGACCGTGATTGTCAAGCTACTGGAGGAATTACACATGTCCTATCCACGGCCCGATCTCGATCTCGACAAAATTGTAATCAAGTGAGAGAAAAGCGAGAAACCTGGTTTCGAGGGAAACCAGGTTTCTCATTTAGGATGGGACCATTGGCACATTGGTGTTTGTCGGGGGCGTGTTCGCGTTCAATTTCATACTGCTTGTCTTCAGGCTTGGAATCGCCGCCGCAACATTCTCCCTGAGTGCCTTCTGGACGGCGTTCACGCTCCGTCGCGCGTTGATGACCACAAAATTGTAATCTTTCGCCAGGTGGTCAAACTCCCTTAGGAGCCGGGTCTGGTAGCGCAAAAAGCTATCGTAGGGGTCGAGACCGGGGTTCTGATCCCGCCCGGACTCCCAATAGTCCAGCCCCTTGGAAAGGAGAGATCGCCGGAAAAGGGTCTTGGCGTCTGCTTTCAAATAGAGGACCAAGTCCGGCTGAAGGGCAAAGCCAAAAATTTCTCGCATCCACTGGGGGTCCGCGCCGCGCACAATCGCTCGGGCAAAGGCCGTATAAACATAGCGGTCCGAAAGGACGATAAAGCCGGCTCGCAGTGCCGGGATGATCTCGTGCTCCAGTCGATCGGCAAAATCGGTTGCATAGAGCAAGTTCAACGTGAGCACATTCATCATGTGCCCTTCTTTGGCTAGGTTGATGGTGTCTTTGACGAGAGGCGATCGCGTCCAGCCCGTCTCAATGGCGGCGAGGCCTTCCACTTCAAGCCAGTCACGCAGGAGCCGGATCTGAGTGCTGCGACCTACCGCGTCACTTCCTTCGATGACGATGAGACGGCCCCTGAGATCGCGAATATCGACATAGGGCAGGCCGCGGCCGATAAAAGTGCGCGGTTCCGTCATGACATTTCCCCTCCATCTCCTCCCGCTGTGGCAGGCTCGACCGCAGGCAGCTCTTGCGTGTCCTCCTCCTCCTGGCGCAAGGCCAGTTGATAGCGCACAAAGTAATCGCTCAGCTCGGTTTCCACGTTTCGCCGCATCTGGCGTTGCTGAATGTCGATCGCCTCTTCTGCGTTCGTGACGTGAAAAGCGAATTCTTCACTCATCTTGTCGTATTCGTCAAGGACCCGGTTCTGAAATAGGTAATACGACTCTTGCACATCTCTGGAGAGACCCAGGTCCATGCCCGCCTCATAGTATTTGATCTTTCGGCGCGCGTTCATCAATCGGTCAATAGAGACTTGGATGGGGACCCGAAAGTAAAAGCTCACATCCGGCCTCACGGCAAAGCTGTACACCTCGCGGACCCATTTCGGGTCGACCCCCCGCGCCGTGTCACGGGCGAAAGCGGTAAACACATAGCGGTCGGCAATGACTACCATGCCGGCTTTCAGCGGAGGGACGATTTGATAGACAAAGCGGTCGGCAAAATCAGTGGCGTGAAGGAGACTAAAGGTTGTGGGCGTCAAGAGGTCTTTCTTCTTGCCCATTTTGGTCGCCGCTTTGACAAGCGGCGAGGAATTCCATTCCGTGAAAAAGACGGAAACGCCGGAACTGGCCAACCATTTCTGCAGCAACTGGGCCTGGGTACTTTTGCCGGAACCATCGATTCCTTCGACGACGATCAGTTTTCCAGGATAAGGACTCTGTTCATATAATCCAGCCATAACGACACCTCTGACTCGCCCCTTGTGGGGACGACACGAAGCAAATCACGTCGATCCTACTTCTTATTCCCGTTGGACTTGATTGGTATTCCTGCCGGGCTCGCAACGGGCGGTCCCTCGTGCACCAGTGCCTGCGCGTTAGCCTGCTCGCCCATGTCATGACCCGGACCAGGGAACGGCGGAGAAAGCGCGCTCAACCGCACCCGTATTCGCCTGTGCAAAACCTTTTGTAGCAAGTCGACTCGCCGAGAACCAGCCCAGCGCTCAAGCTCCGCATCTCCCCGAGTAAATATCTCTAGCTCGATTGGGTCTCCGGTCATACTGACCTGCAATTGATTGACCACCCCAAAATGGGTCCGGTCTAACCCTTCCGCGATTCTAAGAATCCCGGCAAGCGTCTTGACGGCACAGCGCTCTTGCCTGTTCAGCCCCTGCAGTTCCTCATCTCCCTTTGAAGGCAAGCGCCGGCGGTGGAAGCGTGTGCTCGCGGCGATGATCCTGATCTCATCGGGCTTGAATCCGCTCAAGTCTCCATTCATGATCAGGTAATAGCTATGTTTATGATGTCCCTTGGCGCCGACGTGGTACCCACAGTCGTGCAAGAGAGCCGCGTACTCGAGCCATTCACGCGCGCGCTCATCCAGCGAAAGGATAGGCTTCAACGGATCGAAAATGCCGAGTGCCAGTCGCGCGACCTGCGAACTGTGCCGCTTGTCCAGCCTGCACCGTTCCGCGAATGCCAATACGCTGCGCCGCCGCGGATCGGGCAAATATTCCTCGTCACGGATGCGAGACAGTTGGCTCTGCAAGAAATCGACGATGATGCCTTCTCGGAGCGCGAACCGGCACGCGACGACCTCTGGCGGGTGCAATGCTGGAGCCAGGTAGCGCCATAGGGCTGCTCCCATGACGATACTGTTTGTGCGGCCCGCCTGTATCCGGGTCTGCCGGTGCCTTTCCGCAATATCCGTCTGCACAAGCCATTCACAAACCCTCACAAGCTCGTCCGTGGGCACGACCTTGTTGTTCAGGGAGCCCACAAAAGCGCCATTCTCTGAAGAGCGCTGGAGGGCCAGATTGAACAGAGCCAGATTGGTACCCGATGTGCCGACGACGACGTCAAAGCCAAGCTGATGGATCTGAGCGACAACAGGATCGAGCTGCTGGGCTATATAGGTCTCGATTTTCGCGACATCCGCAGCGCTGACCGGGTCGGAAACCGGGAATAGATTCAACAGGCGGAGCACGCCGATCTTGACACTCGCCGTGAATACAAGTCGGCTTCCATCGCCAACCATGAACTCGACGCTCCCACCGCCAATGTCGATCACAAGCGCTCGGCGCTCGCCCAGAGGAAAAGCCTCACGTGCACCGAGAAAAGTGAGACGGGCCTCTTCCTCCGAGGTGATCACATTCACGTGAATTCCCGTTTGCTGCCGCGCCAGTTCTATAAACCTCGCTCCGTTATTCGCCTCCCGGACGGCGCTCGTGGCCACGGCGATGATCTCGTCCACCCTATGCGCATCGCAGATGGCTTTGGCCTTTACAAGCGCCAGCAAGCCGTCATGAACGGCGCGGGGAGTCAATCCTCCTTGGGGAGTCTCGCCCTCCGCGAGGCGAACCATATCTTTGAGTTGGTCGATAATCTCAAAGGTGCCGTTGCCATTCAGTTGAGCAATAACCGTTCGAATCGAGTTGCTGCCAACGTCAATAGCTGCTATCTTCATCGGTTAACCCGGTCTAGTATACTACATAAAGCAAGGTTTTTCCACAGGTTTCGGCTAACACAAAAATAGGGTCCCGTACAGAGACCCAGGTACTGAAATGAAAGCCGGAGTGGCGGCTGTCAGCGACCCCGGGAGGCCGCTTTGCGCAGGCGTTTCTTCATCTGGCTTTGAAACTTGCGCGATCGAAAGTGACGATACTCCTTGTTGAACTCGCGATAGTGTTTACGCTCTTGTTCATGCAGATTCCGAATCATGTGATCTAGCGTTCGAGACATGGCGGCGTCATTCAGGTGCGCGCACCGCATGTGCGCCAGGAACCGGCTTTGTACATCGCTGTCATGGACTACCCCCAGAGCATCCTGCAAATGCGTGGACGTTTTGATGAGCCTCTTGAGGCCGCGTGGATACAGGCTGCTGAAGAACTCGCTGGTGTAGCGCAGTCGCTTGAATTCGATCCGCAGACGATGTAGTCGCTTCAGGTGTTTTAGGTTCGCGCCTTTCGCTTTCTTGAGGATACGCTTGTCCTGTTTTGCCACTTTGGTGCTGGCGAGATCGAAGAGAGTACCCTGCGGGCCCTTGCTTTTTGGTGCGCCAGAGGGTTTTTCTTTCACGAACTCTGAGAAACGCTCCCGGAATGCTTTATAGCGGGTCGAGTCCAGCGCCTCGATGAGCTCGGCGCGACGCTGCGCGCGTTCCGTTTGGCGATCTCGGATGACGCGGTCTACCCAAGGGCGCTCGGCGGTCGGCGCTTGGCCTCCATAGGCTTTTAGCCATTGCAGAAAGACATCCAGATCTCGGATACTTCCGAGCAGTTGGGCCAGCCAATGAATGTCCTCGACGAACGGGACAAGTGCCGCTTTGCCCAGTGGAACACGCAAGTCACGCATCGCCGCGCGCAGCCGCCGGGTGGCCACGCGCATTTCGTGCAGTGCTTCAGGGTTATCACCCTCGCGCGTTGGAGATTCGCTTTCGAGCAGCTGGTTCCAATGAAACGCGAGGATGGCTCGCCCTGCCTCTGACGGGGACATGTCGAGAGAGAGCGCCAACACGTTCTCCTTTTGCGAGGAGAAATGTCGAAAGTCAACTTTCGGTGCTAGAGTGGACGGCCAAGCGTCACCGACACTCGCGATCGTCACTTCTCTTTACCTCGCGAGCCGCTCGGGGAGAGACTCAGGCAAGCCCTAATGGGCATCCTCCGCCTGCTTGAGATCGCTGTTATGCCCGTTGCCCGAATCCGGTCTTTCGGATTGCGGACCGGAGAGAGGCGGCACTGAAGGAACGGCCTCGACGGGGAGCGTCAGTGCAATACCCTTGCCGACAATCACAGAGAGTGCCTGCGGGACTATCTCAATTTCGAGAACATATTGCTTGATGCCCCCCGGCTGCACGATCTCGCTCGTCTCCTTTGGTCCGACACTCGGACTGCTTCCGAAGGCGCTCTCCCCGCGTGCGACCGCTTTTTCGAGGATGCGTTGCGCCGGGATCATGTCCTTGTCCGAGTTAACATCCAGTTCTTCGTTCGCGCTGATGCGGACGTGACGAGTGCGATAATACTTGATCTTGGCGTCTTCGACGCGCGTCCCATTGGCAGCGGCCATAAAGTGCTGAAGCAAGTCCGTTTTGGTCATGCCGTCATAGATGGCAACGTCCAAATAGCCGTCGTCCATCTTGGCATCCGGCGCCACCATGATGTTCCTGCCCATCATCGGTGCATTTGAGACGGTGACGATTTGTGAATAGGCGTGAACGGCCTGCCCATCGTCAAGCTCGACCTCGATCGGCGCGGGTTTCGTGTCAAAGAGTTTCCGCATGGCGAGCGGCAGCGCGCTCCAACGCCCCTTTTCTAGCGCATGCCCCGTGGGGATGACGATGGCGCTCAGTCCCACGCCCGCGCTTTCCAAAAAGTACTCGATTTGGGGCTTGTTTTCCGAAAGAACGTGGCCGACATCAACCTGCCGTGTGACTCCCATGCCGATGATGGCACAGGCGTCTTCAATTTCGAGCGGGACCCCGAGCGACCGGGCCAGGTTGTTCATAGTGCCGGTGGGAATAATCCCGAGAGTCGTCTTGCTCCCGACGAGCTGACAAGCGACCTCTTCGATCGTGCCATCGCCGCCCGCGACGATTATCAAGTCATCTCCATCCTCGACCGATTCTTTGGCTAGTTCGCGTGCGGCCTTCCCAGAAGTCTTCAAACCGATTCCGGCGAGGATGCCGTGCTCGCGTAGGCGTCCCACGATCTCTACGAGTCGTTTGGAGTTGTCCGTTCCAACCCCGGAATCAGGATTAAAGATGAGCCGGGCCCGGCGCAGCTTATCCTTGCCGGCACGGGCTTGGCCGAGGCGTTTTTTCTCGGGCTCGGTCGTGCGCCGCTCGAGATTGGCGATCTTGGTCTCTAGAGCCTGCAGTTTGCGCGTGCGTTTGTCCAATTTGGCCCGTGTCTTTTCCACTTTGGCCAGTAGGATCTCGTGCTTGGACTGTGCTTCCTTGAGCTGCTTAAGCAGCTTGCGCGGTGACTTGTCATTCGGTGCCATATCGACCTTTTCTATACGAGAAGAAAAAGAGAAATCAGCGTCCCCGACGAGGTAACTTTATCCTCATCCAGCGAGCAGACAGAATCGAAAAGACGCCGAACGCGACGAGACCAAGAGCCGTTACGGCCAGGATTATCTGCCCATATGGCCGGCTTGACAAATCCAAGAGCACACCATCCAGACCCTTGGCTCGGCCGGCGTTCGCAAAAACGGCGGCCTGAATGAGAAACACTCCGATCAGTGCAAAGGCCACGCCCCGTCCGGCAAGCCCAAAGCGCCCTATGTCGATGGCGAGCTTTTTTTCCTGTCCGCTCATTTTTTGTAGGTTATAGTCGGGAGCCAAATCGGCCGTGAACCCTCGGTAAGCCTGGTACAATCCGCCGATCAGCCACCCTGCTCCGACGATCCCCACGAGCGCTCGTCCAAAAGACAAAGTCATCAGCTTGGCCGTCCAGTCTTGAGGGTTATTCTGGGTAACTGTTGCGCCCTGCAGATATTGGATCGTCGCAATCAAGATGACAATGTATCCGAATGCGCTCACGATATAGCCAAAGCGCTTGGCCAATCCCTCAGGATCGTCTCCTTGACGGAAGGGATCGTAGATGGCCCGGACAAGACCCCAGAGAGAATAACCGAGCAGGCCGATGACCATCAGAATGAGCAAGGCCTTGCCGAAAGGCATCCCTCCCAGGTATTCGATGGCCCCGGTCGGATTGACGGCAGCGCCTCCAAGCCCTAACGCCAGCTCGAACGCCAGGACTCCAGGAATAAGATATACGAGCCCGCGCGCAACATACCCAACACGAACGAGACGCTCCATCCATGGACTACCCGCTGCCTCTCGTGCGGTATGCTGCGTTTTATCTTTCGCGTTCTTCAGATCGCTAGCTGCCTTTGCCATTTTTCACCCAATCATTTCCGATGCTTGTACCTGAATATGTTCACTTGATTTAACGAATAGCCCCGGTCCGGCAATACCTGGTCCTGTGAGAGCTTCGGTCAGGCCAATGGGAGGGACTCGCCCTTTCTTTGCGTAAATCAAGTCATTTCTTCTCCCCATTTGGTAATAGGGGAGGGTGAGGATCCATGCCTGTGCCTTTTGCTACCGGCTGATCGGCAAAGAAACGCGGTTTGCCCCAACGGTATACGTAGACCGTGAGATAAAGCCATACACTCCCGAGCAGATAGGCGGCAAACACGTCGCTTGGCCAGTGCTCGCCCAGATCGATTCGGGATATTCCGATCAGACCGATAAAGACGGTAAACACAATGATGAGTAGGGTCCGACTCCAAGAAGGTTTGAGCAAAGTAAAAGCCAGGAAGAGCAAAAAACCGTAAAAAACGGTAAAGTAGAGCACGTGGCCGCTGGGAAAACTATAGTCCCGTAGTTGGGTAAGAACATGCACAATGTCGGGACTGGGGCGAGGTCTTTGCACGACAATCTTGATAATGCCGCCGACGAGAGAGATGCTGATGACGCCGAGCAAGGTCGTTACAGCCTCCCACTTGAGACCGGTCACGTACAAGAAAAGAATGACGAGCGCGGAGATAACGTCCACCTGGGGCGCAAATCCAAGGTCGCTCAGAAAAAGCATGAGGGGAGCGAACCCAGTCAGAGTTATACGTTGAATTTCATCCGTGATGACGACGTCGAAGGCAAAATACGCGATGGTGTGTGCGAGGACAGCCAATACGGCAAAGAACACAATCGCCAGAACGAGATAACCCTGAAAGATGGCAGCGCGGTAATGGCGCCACGATTTCGATACGAACACACCTGCCTGCGCGACTCTCTGCCGCCAAGTGATAACCGGCTTTTGTACTGCCTCCGTGGCCTTTTCTTGCCCCGCTTTGACCTTTTCCTTGATCGGTTCCTTGGCTCTGGTGCGCCGTAGAAAGAAACGGGGTTTGCCCCAATTGTAAAACCAAATGGTCAGCACCAGCCAGATACTGCCGAAAAGATAGCCGCCAATCGAGTCGCTCAGCCAATGCTCGCCGGTGTAGACGCGGGAGATGCCGATGAGAGCAATCATTTCCCCAAAAACCAAGAGGGAAATCGAGCGGACCCACGGATTCCGCGCTTGCACAAAGCTAATAAACCAGAGGAACCCGATGATCGCGACATATGATTCGACGTGTCCCGCTGGAAAGCTCAACTTACCGGCATCCAGCGTAGCGATGACATGGACGAGATCCGGAGACGGCCGCGGGCGATTCACCAGAGTCTTGATGAGCAAGCCCACGGCGCCGATGCCTACTGTCGCAAAGACTTCGGCCATCGCCTCCCACTTGAATCCGGTCAGGTAAAGAGCGAGAATGATAATGACGACAAGTGCATAGACTTGTGGTGGGTAACCGGGGTCGCCCACCGCTTGCATTAGTACGTTGTACCACCCGGCCTGGACTGACTGCACAACACGAGTCGCGGTGAGGTCCCACGAAAAGTACGGCGCGTTATGCGCCGCGAAAGACAATGCTCCCAGTGCGATGGTAGCCAGGATAGTATAGGCAATGACGAGCCAGCGTTGTGCCTCCGGCCAGTAACTCGCCCATGTCGTCTCAGGGGCGTGCGTTTTATGTGCAGAATCAGTATCGATAACTTTGGCCATGAAAACCAATTACCTCAACCAACGGCATATCTCCCCGTCCCCAATCTTACGTCTGTCATATTGTCCTGCGGCCCCGGTCACCTTGACCCGACGATGCCATCTGCAATCGCACCCCAATTGCCCGAGTGGAGGGGTTACAGATGAAGCCGGCGGAACGGGAGTGCTGCTCCCGCTCCACCGGATGCCTCTCGTCTTGCTCCAGACAAGCGATCCTAGACCACATCCGTTGCTCGGCGCAGCGGGTGCGGACCGGCGGGCGACGGCTGGCCGGCATCGGTCGCACGGCGCAACGGGTGTTGAGTCGCGCTCTGTGCAGAGGTCTGCGCAGCTCTTTGCGTTGCCGCCGCTGCGGCGGCTTGCTGCAACTGTGGCGCGACCTGCTGGCTGCGCTGATACCATTCGCGCCACATTTGCGCGGCTGTCTCGCGGCCGCCGAGACCAAAGGCGAGCCCCAAGGCGAGGGCAATGGCGCCCACTGCCGCCACAAACAGCGTATCCACGAGTGTAGCCGCGATGCCGATTTGATTCAGGGCGACGATAATGGCAAAGGCCAACACGGCATAGCGGGCGATCAGCGCCAGAAAGCTAGGATTGCCTAAACCGGAAACGGCGGTCGACCCTCGGATGAGGTCAGACAGAAAGTTGGCAATCAAGCCGCCAATGACAAGGACGACGAGGGCGACGACGAGGTTGGGAAGCCAGGCGAGTATTTGGTTGAGAATCTGGGACACCGCGGTCAGACCCAGTTCGTCAAAAGCGACTACCAGAGTGATCAGACGAACAAACCACTTGGCCAAGTCCGCGATGGCGCCGGAGGGATCGGTTTTCAATCCCATGTCATGAATAAACGTGCTGAAACCCGAGCGCTGCCCCAGATCGTTGAAACGAACGGCGCGCAAGACGGCAGCGACGGCCGCTGCAATCAGCGAGGCAACGATCCAGCCGATGATGAGAATGATGATAAAGCCGATGATTTTTGGAATCGCTTCCGCTATCATGGATAACGCAAGAGCGAGGGACGTCACTATCGCAGTCCCGAGATCGCTAATGGCTGGCATTCTTCATCTCCTTTCAGAATTCCACCCGGCAACGGCGGTTTGTATTCGTGCCCGATAGATGCGGTTTATTGTGCCTTCAGATGGCCGCTAACGCCGTCTGGCGGCTGCTCGCCGAGCGGTCCCCTTGCGGGCCGTTCGGCTCCGCGCCTTGCTGATTGTGCGCGTGGCGCGGGCTTTTGCCTTCGGCTTAGCCCGGACCGGACCTTTGGTCGGCTTGGCTGGAGCCTTCTTCGCCGGTGGCGGTGGATGCGGCTCTTGGAATTCCTCCCTCACCCGCTCCGCATAATCCGGTGAAGAAGCGGGGTTAAGCTCCCAGGGCTCTCGATCACGCTTCGCCACCTTGTCCTCGACATCGAGCGGTTCATCGTCCTGATAAGTCAGCCCAACCCCGGCCCCCTCTTCCTCGACGATACTTTCATCCGGCGTAGGGTTCTCACCGCCGACAACCTCTTCGGCGGCATCCGCTTGTTCCCAATCCGCGTCAATGTCGCCGCCCGAAAGCTCGGGTCGAGCTGACGTGTGTATTCGCATTGTCCGTTCTAGGTCTGCACGCCCATAATCGAGGTTCTGTGCCTCTTCGAAAATGTCCTCGACTTGTTTGTGTATCTCGTCTCCTTCGGCCGTGTCGCGGTCTTGGGTCATTCCGAATCTGTTTTGGTCCGGCACCTTCATGTCCGGCGGTTTTGCTTTAGGTTTGTTCTCGAAAGCCATATCTTGTTCTCTTTCTTCGACCGAGTTCTGAATGGGTTTCGCCAGGTTCCAGCGGTACGGTGCAAAAGGCCGCACTGAACCACCTTTCTGGGAAAGCTCCCGCAACAGGTCAAGCTTTGCTCGTCAGGTTCCAAGGATGGGTTTTCTCGTGATATAACGGATTTGGCCAAGATGCGTTCTGAAAGCCCGGTCTAAAAGTCCTGCTCTGAAAAAACGAGGCCCTGCGTCGGAACGGTTCCGACCCAGGGCCGCGTTGTTTACGCTATGAGGCTTTCATGCTGATTAGTAGGTTCGCGTAGACGCTGGGGTCGCGCCGCCTGCTGGAGCCGCGCTCGCCCCGCCCGTCTGGATGGGATTCCCGCTGGGCGAAACCACGAACCAGGCTCCGATGAGCCCCTGTCCCTTTGTGTCGCCGGGAGCCGTGTCGCCCGAATAGTAGTACAGGGGGTGCCCATTGTAGGTGACCTGCGTCGTGCCATCGCTGCGCGTGATGGTTCCGAGCAGGGTCGGATCGATGCTCGCTCCGGTGGTCGTCGTTCCACTCGCCTGGGGAGTGGCGGCGCTGGTGGCGCTAGGCGCGGCGGCCGATGCGCCCGCTGGGGTGAAGGGCGGCCAGATCTGAGCGCAGCTGCCGCTGCAGTTGCTCGTATTGGTGGTATCTTTCGTAAAGAGGTAAAGCGTGCGGCCGCTGCTGTCGGTCAAGAACGAACCGAGCGTGGCGTTTTGACCCACCGCCAGAATGCTCGGGCTGACCGCGGTCGAGCCACTGGGAGCCGCGGCGGGGCTGCTCGTCGCTGCTGCGGTTGCTGCGGTCGTGGGCGCAGTAGTTGCGGACGTCGTTGCTGAAGTCGTGGGCGCGGTGGTTGCGGCGGTGGTTGCGGCGCCTGTTGGGGCAGTCGTTGCCGCGGTCGTGGGCGAGCCTACGGCGCTCGAGGTGGGTGAACCGCTGCTAGATGTGGTCGGCGCGAGCGACGGGGCGCCCACCGGTGTTTGTGCGCTGCTTGGTGTACTAGTTCCGCTCGGGCTCGAAGAAGGAGCGCAGGCGGCAGCGATCACGGCGAGCGTGGCGACTGCTCCAATTATCAGGAATCTTCTCATATCACTTCCTCTAACTTTGAATTCGCCGCCGTGCGGTTGTGGATGGGCCGCGCAGCGGCACCCTTGAACTGTTTTCGATTGATTTCCTTTAAGCAGACTGATGGGCGAGGCAACTTTCCCCCGCCCATCAGATGCCAAGTTGCGATGGACGATCGATAATCTAGTGTTCGACCCGACTGCCGCGAATCTCGCCCCGCCAGGCGCCCGTCTCCGTGCCCCGGTGTTCGATGAATTCCTTAAAGCGCTTGAGGTCGTTTTCAACCTCTTTGGAAACCACTCCCAGGTCGGAGCCGACGTTTTCGACCGCCCCGCGCGGCTCATACTCCATCTGAAGTGTGACCCGCGTCTTGTCCCCATCGGGCTTGAATGTCACCGTCCCCGCGTTCACGGCGCCGGTGACACTGTGCCAGGAGACCTTTTTGTCGGGAACTTGCTCGTCAATCTGTGCTTCGTACTGTTCTTCCTTGCCTCCCATCTTTACCCGCCAGAGCAGGTGCTTGTCGTCAAGCTGTTTGACCACCTCGACGTGCTCCATAAACTTGGGAAACGATTCGAATTGGGTCCATTGATCGTAGGCGGTACGGATGGGGACGTTCACCTCAATGCTCTTTTCCACCTTGTCCATACTTGCTCCTGTTTAGTACATCCACTGCCTCAACGTGAGTGACTATTGTGATTACGCTTTGGCGTGCTCTTCGACTTGCCTCCGGAACCGCTCTTCGCTCCGCCACCGTACTTTTTGTTCACTGTTGCCCAAGCTCGCCTCTGGGCTTCTCCTTTGGATGTGCCGCGATGCTCATAGCCCTTTTCAATGTCGTGAGCCATTCGTTTTTGCTTCGGCGAGTATTTGGATTTGCTTCCTGTAGGCATTGTAACCTCCTCTGGAACTCACACGACTTGTAACGCACGTTCTTACGACGCGTCACACGGATGCCGCGCAGCCTGTGCGACTGGTTATGTCGCAGGCACGCGCGCTATGAAGTGAGATCGGAGAGGCGGGCGCGGCCTTCCTCAACCGCCTCCATGAGCTTGTCAAACCCTCTACTCTGTTCGATCTGATGCAGCACGTTGCTGCCCGTCTTGGACGAAAAGACCAGCGCGACACCGGTCAACGCCGCAAGCCCCAGTCCCAGGCGGACAAGTCCGCGGAGCCGTCCTCCTGTGTGCATTCGATGGATGGAGCCCGGCTCGGAGATTTCCTTGAGCGACCTAGAGACGACCGGATGCTTGGCGTGCTTGAGCGCCAAATCGCCGAGCGAGACAATACCGGCTAGCATGCCGTCCTCGATGATTGGCAGCCGCCGGATTTGGTGTTTGCCCATTGTCTTCGCTAGCTTGTTCACATCCCAGCTTGGGTGGCCAGTGATCAAATGCTTGCTCATGTAACTCTTGACCGGCACCTCGGCCGGATCTTGCTCCGAGGCGGCGACACGGACCGCAATGTCGCGATCGGTGACAATGCCGACCACCTTGGCATCCTCCGCAATCAACACGTCGCCGAGATTACGGTCACGCATCAACTTGGCCACCTGCGCGACCGATGTGTCGGGCGGGCAAGTAATCACTGCTGCGGTCATTACATCACGGGCTCGTTGCATGATGTGCCTCCTTTCAGAGATTCCCTTGAGTGTGAAGAGAGTGGGTAAACACGACCCCCACAAACGTGAATGGGGGAGACTCGGGATCGCGAATCTCCCCCGCGGAATTGCCGCGCGCCGTGCTAGATGCGTGCGGGTCGAGCCACCGCTCTGAGGATAGCCACCAGGATGACGGCGCCAATAAAGGCGACAATAATACTGACGAGGTTGACGCCGTTCACTGGATTCGCGACGCCAAAGACAGCGGAGGCCAGAAAGCCGCCGATCAGCGCGCCGATGATGCCAATGATGATGTCACCGACCAGGCCGTATCCGCCGCCTCGCATCACCATGCCGGCCAGCCAGCCGGCGATCAGTCCGACGATAATCCACGAAAGAATACCCATAGGATGCAAACTCCTTATGTCTCTAAAATAGCCCGCCCAATGGCCGGCGCCGCTCACTTCAATCCATAAAACGCACGGCCGCGCATATAGTTACAAGCGTTAGCCGATGCGCCCTGTCGGCCCGCTAGGCCGTTGTTTCCTTTGCACGTACTTCGATATGACCGTCGACGACACGTGCCTCGTACGCAGGCACAGGCGCGGTCGCGGGTCCGGCATCGACGCCGCCGTCGGCGATGCGAAAGCGCGAATAGTGCCACGGGCATTCGATCGTTCCGTCCTTGAGCTGCCCTTCCTCAAGCGGACCGCCATAGTGGGAGCATACCGCTCCGATGGCATAGACCTCCTCACCGCGGCGAACAAGTAATACCGGCTGGCCTTGCGCGTCCACGCGAACAGGGCGGTTTTCTGGTAGGTCCTGCGTCGCGAGAACAGGGACATACTCATTCGGTCCCTGCTGATGGGCATCGCGATTGACCATCACCCCCTGTCGATAAACCAGGGAACCGCCGATGTAGGCGCCGGCCGAGACCACGATGTAACCAATCACGGCAGGGATAAAGGCAGCCAGGCTTATAGTCCAATCCCCCGTCCAGCGGATGGCGAAGGACACGATGAAGAGCACCGTCGCCGCAATATTGATAACCGCATGTGTGATACCCACCGCCAACTCGGGACGATCGATATCCATCCAATCGAATAGACCCGTGGCGGCGGCGCCCAAGGCTCCAAGGATGCCAAGCCCGACGGCAATGGCGCTCGCCAGTCCCAGGCTCGACACTCCGAAAATCAACGCGATCAGGTCTAGCAAGATGGCGAGTGTCCAGGCGCCGACGGGAATATCGGTAAGCAACGGGTGGAGTGGATGCTCGAGCCAGGTGCCATTCATAAAGACTTTGATGGGCCGGAGGGGCGACTTGAGAAAGAGCCTGTTCATCACTTGCTGGACCGCTTGAGCCAGTCCGTTTATCGGCTTGTTTCTGATCAGGCTGTTCTCGATGCGTTCGGTCAAATCACGGGCCATGATTCCCTCCTTCTTTCGATGCCCGTAACCCGGGTATTCGTCTATAAACAGACCTAGACCGCGCTCGACAATAGGAGGACGAGCATGACGATTAATATCAATCCGAGGCCTGCCGTTGGAAAATAGCCCCACTTGCGGCTAGAGGGCCAGGCCGGTATTGCTCCGAGGAGGAGCAGAAGGAAAAGAATGAAGAGAACGGGCCCCAGCATATGAAATTGGAATCTCCTTTCTGGGAGATAGGCAAATGGGGTGTGCCTACTGGACGCACTCCACCGGGTATGGCCAATGCCGGACGCGGAGTGTCTGCTGGCATAGGAACAAGCGAAGCCCTCGCCCAGGGTGAGCGAATCTAGTTTCTATCCTCTCCCATCCCTCTGTAAATCGAAGAGGTATAGACGACGACTTGTTTCTTCGAGCGCGCCTCCATCTCGCCCTTGTCGATATCCAGGTAGAGTGTGCCGTCCCTGGAGGATAGGGTTAACGCGTTCCACGGAACCGTAGAGAACATGCCGCTCGTTCGCGTCGCATCTGTCCGGGACAGAACGGCACTGAGGATCCGGCCAGTGCCTGGATCGATGACCAACTCCTCGATCTTGGCGACGCTCTCGCCTTTCGAGTTCTTGACGTTGTTGCCAATGAGTGCTGACGCGGTAAGGACTGTCTTTTCCATACGGCGCTCCTTGAAGAGACGACTGTTCCGAAACGGCAAGTCGGTCCAGTTCATCGGCACGGACCTCTTGTCTGCGGCCCCGCAGGTCCGGCCGCTTGACCTACCTTGTCTAACGAAGCCATGCGCTTTTTGGTATGCGAGGCCTGCGAATCAACTTCGCCGAGTTCTGAATATGGTCAGTCGGAAATTCGCGGCAGGTGCCCGCGCCCGCGCGACCAAAAAGAACAAACGGCGAAGCACGATCCAGAGCCAACTGTGTGGTGACACATGGTTTGGGCGAAATTATAGCCATACGGCGATCCCAGGGACGGTCCTGTGGCAGCCCACGGTTGAGCCCGGCGACGGGCGCGGGGCTCGCGATCTGCAACCATGCCGGTGCGCGCGTGGACTCGGCGCCTTTAGGTAGCGCCACAATTCTAGACCCTATCGCGGTCGGAGTAACCGTACTTGGGGACCAAAGTAGGCCGGATCGCGGCAGGCTTTCCGTAACATCCGAAACCATAGTTCGTTATACGCACTGACACGTGTGTGGGCACGAAGAGGGTGGACTAGAGCGCACGACAAGCGATTGGTGTCTTTTCGCCAGCGCATTTGCAAACTGCCCGCCTTGTGCCACGATCCAAGCCTTCATCGCTGCAACAGACAGCGAGTTCAGGCCCATTTCATCGACGGGTTGCGCTCCCGCGCCTGATCCTCTGTCCGGGCGTTTAGAGGCTACCGCACTGAGGAGAGGACCTGCCCATCGGCAGGGGGATTCCAAGAGGTGTAAGATGCCTACGATCGTGACGCGTCCGCGCATTTCAAAAATCAAGCGCGGCCGGGAAAGTTCAGAGCTACCTTTAGACGTAATTCTGGACGATTGTTTGCGGGAGCTTCATGTCCGCCGGATTTCGGCAGTTGACTGCTCGGTCAGGTATCCCGCCCGTGCGGCAGAACTGTTGCCTCTCTTGCAGGTTGCTGCAGCGTTGGAACAGCTCGCGGAATCTCGACCGGCACCGGAATTTAGGAAAAAGACTCGGCAGACTATTCTGACCTATCCCGATCCCCCTTCTCTCTCTCTTCGCCTTGCCGCCCTCTTGCGCTCTGCTGGCCGTCGACTAGCGCGTTCGAACGGATAGCGCCGCATCATGCGCGAAATCCGTGGCGAACCGCCCGGGGCTATTTTGCCGAAGGCGTTCCGTCACAGAGCTACCCCCCTTGACAAGGAATACTTTCATATTCTAGAATAGTAACTGTAGTGTTGGACGCCTTGCGCGGCGCCGCGCAGAGCGGGACAACGGGGGCTCCGGTGCGGGTCCTTTCGGTGTTCTCCCCCGCTGCTAGCAACTTGCCTGGAGATCGACATGCCACAGATCTTTCATCGTAGCAGCAATACCTTTTCCAGAGTGAGCATCATAGGCGGCGTTCTTTTCCTCGGCGTACTGACTCTGGCCGCGCTCGTTTTTGTCCGTTCCCCTTTTGTCACCGCGCAAGGCACTATAGTCGAACAGCCAGTCCCTTTCAGCCACAAGCATCATGCCGGCGATGATGGAATTGACTGCCGCTACTGTCATACGAATGTAGAGACCTCGGATTTCGCCGGCCTCCCCGCCACTCAAATCTGCATGAACTGCCACTCGCAGATTTGGACAACCGCCCCTGTTTTGCAGCCCGTCCGCGATAGCTTCGCGAACAATACCCCGATCGTCTGGAACCGAGTATACGTGCTCCCGGATTTCGTCTATTTCGACCACAGCATTCATGTCAATAAAGGGATTGGGTGCGCGACTTGCCACGGACCCGTGGATCAGATGCCGCTCATGTACAAGGCAACTTCTCTGCAAATGACATGGTGCATCGACTGCCACCGTAACCCGATTCCCTATTTGAGACCGCTCGATCAAGTCTTTAACATGGCGTATCAGCCGCCAACCAACCAGGAACAGCTAGGTCGACAACTGGCCCATCAATATCACGTCAAGACGTACCAGGATTGCACAACGTGTCACCGGTAATAGAGAACGGGTAGAGCGGTCGACATTTCGTGCGCCGCGCCTGGATGTCTTGCGGCTCTAGAGCCATTGACAATGACTGAGAAAAAAACCGATCTTGCTTCCATCCGCGCTCGACTGACCAACGCAAAAGGCAAAGAGTATTGGCGGACCCTGGATGAGGTTGCCGACACACCCGAGTTCCAGGAGTTCATGCGCCAAGAGTACCCCCGCCACGCCGCTGTCTGGGAGCGCTCGCTCGATCGCCGGCAATTTCTAAAGGTTCTCGGCGCTTCCTTGGCACTTGCCGGATTGAGCGCCTGCAGCGTCGGACCTGCGGAAAAGATTGTCCCCTACGTCAAGCAGCCGCTCGAATTCGTGCCGGGCAGGCCGCTCTTTTACTCCAGCGCCTGGACGCTCGGCGGCTATGCGAACGGCATCCTCGCCGCCAGCTTCCTGGGACGGCCCACCAAAATCGAAGGCAATCCCGATCACCCGGCGAGCCTGGGCGCCACAAACAATCTTACTCAGGCCTCCATTCTGGAGCTCTATGACCCGGACCGCTCGCAGGTGATCACGAACAATGGGCAGATTAGCACGCACGCCGATTTTCTCACCAGCTTCGGCAGCGCGATCAGCGCCCAAAAGTCGTCAGGGGGAGCGGGCCTGAGAATTTTGACAGAGACGGTCACCTCCCCTACGCTCGCGGATCAAATGCGCTCCATTCTCCAGAGCTACCCGTCGGCCAAATGGCTCCAGTACGAGCCGGCCACCCGCGACCATGCGCGTGCGGGGGCCAAAATGGCATTCGGCGATTACGTCGAAACCATCTACCACTTTGATAAAGCGGACGTCATTCTCTCGCTCGACGCAGATTTCCTTTTTGAGCTGCCTGGGAGCGTGAGGTACGCGCGCGAGTTTTCCACTCGCCGTGTCGATCCGCTGCGAACATCGTCGCCGGCCTCGATGAATCGATTGTATGTCGTCGAGAGCACGCCGACGATCACGGGCGCGAAAGCAGATCATCGCCTGCCGATGCGTGCAAGCGATATCGAACTGTTCGCGCGGCTGATCGCGCGGGGAGTGGGCCTTCAGAGCGTCGCGGCGGCCGAGCCGCCGCCAGGAGTCCCGAGCCAGTGGGTCCCCGCGCTCGTGCGGGACCTGCAGCAACACCGAGGGAACAGTCTCGTCATCGCAGGCGAGGCGCAGCCTCCGATTGTCCACGCGCTCGCGCATGCCATGAACAATGCCCTCGGCAGCGTGGGCACCACCGTGACGTACGCCGCGCCGGTGGAAGCGAATCCCATGGATCAAATGGCGGCGCTCCGTGGTTTGGCCGCCGATCTGTCTGCGGGCAAGGTGGATGTGTTAATGATTCTCGGGGGGAACCCTGCCTACACCGCGCCCGCGGACTTGAACTTGCCCGGCCTGCTGCCCAAGGCGCGTTTCCGCGTTCACATGAGCCTCTACGATGACGAAACTACTGCACTATGTCAGTGGCACATTCCCGAGTCTCATTACTTGGAAACATGGAGCGACGCGCGCGCTTACGATGGGACGGCAACCATCCAGCAGCCCTTGATCGCTCCCCTTTACGATACCAAGTCCATCCACGAGGTCCTCGCGGCGTTTAGCAGCAACCCCA
>JAMDCU010000008.1:1692-23962 GCA_023489485.1 Chloroflexota bacterium | reverse complement strand
TCGCGGAGATAGCCTCGAGCGAGGCGGCAATCATCGCACCAAGGGGTGCAGTAGACGACGACGTCTCCCGTCGGCTCCGGCTCGGCGAGGAACTCGTCCTTCCAGACCTCTGCGGCCAGTTGAGGCTCGAGCCCGGCCAGGGCGCGGAACAATCCGTCATTGTCCGGCTGCTTGTCGATATCATGCACATCCACATAGCGGATGATACCCTCTTTATCGATGACAAAGAGGGCGCGTTCCGCATAGCCTTCAGGACGCAAGACGTCATACGCCTGTGCCACCTGGCCGTGTGGATAGAAATCGCTTAGGAGCGGGTAACGGATGCCTCCCAAGCTGTCGGCCCAAGCTTTGAGGCAGGGGCCACTGTCTACGCTGAGACCCAGGACCTGGGTCTGCATCCTCTCAAACCGGTCGAGAATGGCCTGATAGGACGGTATCTGGCTTGTTCAAACCGGGGTCCAGGCCAGCGGGAAAAAGGCGAGGACGACGTTACACGACCCGCGGAAATCGCTCAGACTGACTTGTTGCCCCAGGTGACTTGTCAAACTCAATTCCGGTGCACGTTCTCCAATACCCAATGCCATAACTACCTCTCCGTAATCCAGTGTAAGAAGAGATGCAGCCAACCTACGACTGAAACCAGTATAAGATGAAAGCTTTCCTCTATCAATGGGTGAAAACCCTATCTTTCGCTTGAACCCATACCCTGGGTCTCAGCGTAGACAGTGGCCCTTATGACAACCCTCTTGGCTCCACTACGGAAGCCAGCTCCATTACTATAGAACGGAACAGAGTTGTGAGCATCTCGATGGTGGCCCTGGCCTATGGCTCGGGCCTTGCCGTCGCGAGAAAGTAGAGCCAGGTTCGAGCGAGGGGGGCGTGCGTCCAGTGCTCGACGACGTCGAATCCGTTCTGCTTGAGCATGGCTTCAAGCTCTTCGCCTTGATAGCGCGAGAAAAAGCGCTGGAGCGGCTCATCCACGTAGCTGACCGGCTCGTAACCCTCGGAGGTCCCCTCCTGCACGGCGACAAAGAATATTCCCCCGGGAACAAGCACGCGCTGGAACTCTACGAGAGCCCGCGGAGCCATCTCTTTGGGCAAATGCAAAAGCGCAGCATTGCACCAGACGCCGTCAAAGAACCGAGCGCGCAAGCCCAAATGGAGCATGTTCATCTGAGACAGATCTCGTAACCCTTTGGACTGCGCCAACTGAAGCATGGCGGTGGAGAGATCTGCGCCGATGACCGCGGCGCCGTGCGATTTCAGACAGAGGGAATCGCGGCCCGCGCCACAGCCGATGTCGAGCACGCGACCGCCAGGGCGCAGGCGGCCCAAGAATGCTTCCGCCGCGTGTAGGAGGTCGGGGCCCATCTCGGCTGTGCGGGCTGCGAATTTGTCTGCGATGCGATCGTAGGTGCTCGGTGTGACGGTATCCATTATTCAAGAATCCTGGCGCCGTGCCGCGCGCCGTGGATAAAGAGAATCGGCGTCGGATGTAGCTTGCCTTGAGGCTCCTGCGAGATGATTTCCAGCTGCATAGCACGCCTCCCGTTGATTGTTATTCAACAGGTCCCGGAAAGAACGCACGCCGCTTTTACATCTTTATATCTGGAGAGGCTGGCGAGTCTTGGCACCAGTGCCCTGCCGCAGTATCGATTTGCCGGACATTATAGGGCGGTTCTGCGGAAGGGCAAATGGCGAGCCAAGAAAATTCTCACAGTATTATTATCCCCCGCTTTCGACGTTATAACAGAATAGCAAGTGCCCATGTTGGGGACCAGGGAGGGAGAGCCGGTGTCGGGGTTCGCCTCGCTCGAGCGGATGGCTCACGACCGTGCCACCACTCGAAATCATATTTCTCGGCGGGGAGTGGAATGGACTGCCTTTCTGTTCATTCTGCCCGCCTTTGTCCTGATCGCGGCCTTTCACATCTTTCCCGTCTTGTATGCGATTTATATCAGCTTACACACGGGCGCGATCAACCGCTTTACGTACGTCGGTCTGGATAATTATATTCGTGCACTCGAGGGCGCCGACTTTTGGAATGCTCTTTCGGTAACGATCTGGTACGTCGCACTCACACTACCGGCCACCCTCGTCCTCGGGCTCGTCCTCGCGTACCTGCTTTACCAACCGATCCGCGGCCGGGGGATCTACCGCACCATCTATTTCCTGCCTTATGTTATCTCCACCGTCGCTTCGTCGATCGTGTGGGCATGGGTGTTCGATCCGCAGAGCGGCGTGGCCAATCTGATCCTTCAACGCATTGGACTCGCGCCGCTCCGCTGGCTCATCGAGCCTTCGGGCATCGGCCAAGTGATGGGTGCCCAGGTGGGCGTCTCGCTTCCCGGTTGGGCGCAAGGCCCGAGCGTCGCACTGATTGCCGTCGCGATTTTTACGATTTGGCAGTCGTTAGGGTACGTCACCGTCATTTTTCTCGCCGGCCTGACGAACATTCCAGGCGAGCTCTACGACGCCGCGCACATTGACGGCGCGAATGCGTTGCAGCTGTTTCGCCATATCACGCTTCCTTTGCTCACGCCTACCACTTTTTTTGTCGTCGTCATTTCTGTCATCGCCTCGTTTCAAGCCTTTAATCAGATCTTTGCAATGAACACGGCCGCCGCGCAGACGCTCGGCGGCCCGCTCGGAAGTACGAGCACATTGACCGTCTTTATGTTCGATCAGCTCTATACGTACGCGAATTACGGCTATGCTTCTGCGATTGCCGTTCTGCTTTCGATATTGATCCTTGTCCTGACCCTCGTCAATTTCCGAGCCCTCGGGGCGCGGGTTCAGTACTGAAATAGAAGTTGAAAGTGGAAAGATGACGTTTACGCGGGGACGCGCGCTGCCCAGTGCGGACCGACTCCGCCGCGATTTGGGGCATTTGCTGCTTCATCTCGTATTGATCGCCGGTGCCGTGTCGGCTCTTTTTCCATTTGTGTGGATGGTGCTCAACTCTCTGAAGGGCTATACGGAAGCCGCTGCCGGGTTGGACATTTTGCCCAAGCGTTGGTTGTTCTCCAACTATGTGACCGCTTGGAACCAGGTGGGACTTTTCCCCCGCTATTTTGCCAATTCCATTTTCATCGGCGTCGCCACGGTGCTCGGAGTCCTCGTCACCTCGACCCTCGCCGCCTATGCGTTTGCGCGGATGAAATTTCCTGGGCGGGACGCCCTATTCCTCATCATGGTGGCCACGATGATCGTTCCCTTTGAAGTCACGCTGGTGCCCAACTTTATTCTCATGCGCGACCTGAATTGGATCGACACATACCAGGCCTTGATTATTCCGTGGAGCGGCAGCGCGTTCAGCGTCTTTCTCCTGCGCCAATTCTTTCGGTCGATTCCGCAGGACCTTTACGATGCCGCGGTGCTGGACGGCGCGAGCCATCTCCGCTTTTTGATTGATATTGTCGTTCCCTTATCCAAGCCCGCGCTCATTACGAGCGCTCTGTTCACATTTCTCGGCAGCTGGAACTCTCTCATGTGGCCCCTCCTTGTGACCAACAGCCCTCAAATGCGCCCGATTCAAGTGGGAATCGCCTCGTTCATCACGGATGCTGGCACGCAGGTGCAATTGCTGCTTGCCGCCGTCACGATCAGCGTGGTCCCCATCGTCCTGGTTTACTTGCTGCTCCAACGCTGGTTCATCGAAGGTATCGCCACGGTGGGCCTGCGGGGCTAGTGATCCGTGTTTTCCAGCTGCGGCCATGTGAAAGGAGTTGATAAAGCATGAAAAGGTATTTGGCAATCGTCTTTGTGCTCGCCCTCGCCGCCGTTGTCGCCGGCTGCGCAGGGACGCCGACGCCCAACTCGTCGGCGACCCCCGCGGCACCGACCGCGCTCACGAACACGCCCGCGCCCGGGACGACCGGAACACCTCCGGCCGCGCCGACGATCGGGCAAGCCACCTCCGCGCCAACCACGACCGGTGTGGTCCAACTTTCGTTCTGGCACGGCCAGAGCCAGTCTCAGGAGACGGCGCTGAACAAACTGGTGGATGAGTTCAATGCCTCACATCCTAGTATTCATGTGACGGCGACGTATCAGGGGACCTATAGCGACATTTTCAAAAAAGTGACCGCCGCGATTGCCGCCGGCAACCCGCCTGATCTTGCCATCGCCTATCAGAACGATGTGTCCAACTATATCAAATCCGGCGCCGTCATTCCGCTGGACAGCCTGATGAAGGATCCGACGATCGGCTTTACGGCGGCCGACCTGAAAGACATCTATCCGACCTTCATCGACCGTTACCCGCAGTATGGCAATCAGGTCTACAGTATCGCCTTTATGCGGAGCATGGAGGTGATGTTCTATAACGCCGACTTGCTCAAGGCGGCCGGAATTAACCAGCCCCCGGCAACCTGGGACGAATTTCTGAAGGACTGTGCGGCAGTGAGCAAGCCCCCGAATGAGTACTGCCACGAACTGAGTCCGGACGCCTCGCGCTTTGCGACCATGGTATGGAGCCGAGGCGGGAATCTGTTGAGCCCGGACGACAAGAAGGTCGAGTTCGGCGGTCCGGCCGGGCTTGCCTCCCTGCAGTTGATCGATACCTTGTTCAAGAATCACGAGGCCATCGTGATCTCCAAAGCCTTTCAGGACCAAACCGACTTCTCATTGGGCAAGGTTGCCTTCACCTTTGGCTCTACGGCCGGCTTGCCGTATTACGCCAGCGCGATCAAAGATGCCGGCAAGGTCAAGAACTGGGCCATCGCCCCCTATCCCCACACGACGCCAAATCCTGTCGTGGACCTCTACGGTCCGAGCGTAACGATCTTTAAGACGTCGCCGGAGAAGGAGCGGGCCGCATTCGTCTTTTTGAAATGGTTGATGGGCACGGGCCCGGACGCAGCCTGGGTCAAGGCGACGGCGTATTTTCCTGCGCGCCAATCGACGCGGAATGCCCTCGCCGATTACATCAAGGCCAACCCGCTTTATGGGGATGCGCTCAACTGGCTGCAGTACGGTCGGACCGAGCCGACGACGGCCGCCTGGAACCCCATTCGGGGATATATCCAAGACGCCATGACGGCCGTCGCCGATAACAAGGCGACCCCTGCCCAGGCGCTCAAAACTGCCGTAGACAAGGCGAATGCCGCTCTCGCGGGGCAGTAAAGGAGGTTTGTTCTTCAATCAGCAAGTGACACTCTACTCGACGCATCAAATTGCGGGTGCCGGCCGGTCAATTGGCGAGGCTCGCGCGCGGGCTCTCGCCAAGCCGCACCCATGTATTACTCGTGTATCACTATGGAGGTACGAATGTTTATCCAAAAACGCACCGGCCTGATCATAGCCGGCCTGCTGTTAGTGGCGCTCGTCGCCGTCGCATGTGCACCAGCCGCCGCACCGACTTTAGCACCCACAGCGGCGGCGACGACGGCCGCCACGACCGCGGCGACCACCGCCCCGACAACGGCAGCCACCACTGCTGCCACCACTGCTGCAACGACCGCGGCCACAACCGCTCCAACGACATCCGCCACAAGTGCCTCAGCCGGTGCGCCCACCACCGCCGCCACGACGGCCAACCTCAGCGGGCAGCACGTGAGCGTACTCGGCGTCTGGGGCAGCAGCGAACTGACCGCCTTTCAAAAAGTCTATGGCGTCTGGGAGAAACAGACGGGTGGGGTCGTCGACTGGCAGGGCACTCGAGACCTGACGGCCGTCCTGACCACCCGGGTGCAGGGCGGCAATCCGCCGGATATCGCGATTCTGCCCAATCCCGCCCTCATGCAGCAACTCGCGAGCCAGGGCCATCTCATCGCGCTGGACTCGTTCATGAACATGAACCAGGTCAAGACCGATTATGCCCCCGCCTGGATCAATCTGGGCAGCTACCAGAACAAGCTCTATGCCATCTTTTATCGGGCCGCCAACAAGGAAACCGTCTGGTACAATCCCCAGGCTTTTACCGCCGGCGGCTACACCGTCCCCAAGACCTGGACTGAATGGATGGCCCTGGCCAACAAGATGGTCGCCGATGGCAAGACGCCTTTCTCCATTGCCGCCGAGAACGGCGCGGCGAGCGGATGGCCGCTCACCGACTGGATGTCCGAGATCGTCCTGAACAACTGCGGTCCGACGGTCTATGACCAGTGGGTCACCCACACCATCCCCTGGACTGATGCCTGCATCAAACAGTCCTTCCAGCTGTTCGGGACGATTCTGGGCACCAAGGGCTACGTTTTGGGGGGCGGCCAGGGGGTCGATGCCACCAACTTTGTGAACGGCACTTACCCAATGTACACCAATCCCCCCACCGCCTACATGGACTATCTCGGTTCCTTCGCCCAGGGCTTTATCACCGCCCAATACCCGAAACTCCAAGCGGTGACCGGCTATAACTTTTTCCCCTTCCCGACGATCAACTCCCAGTATGCCGGTTCGGTCACCATCGGGGCAGACGTGCTCGTCATGATGCACGATACTCCGGCGGTCCGCTCGTTCATGACCTACCTGGCCGGCGCTCCCGCTCAGGAAACGTGGGCGAAGCTGGGCGGCTTTATCGCCGTGAATCGGAGCGTGCCTTTGAGCGCCTATCCGGACCCCATCTCCAAGGCGGTCGCCCAAGACCTCTATACGGCCAAGGTCAGCCGCTTTGGCGCCGGGGATGTGATGCCGGCGGCGATGCAGCAAGCATGGTGGAAACAGATGCTCCTGTTCGCACAGAACCCGAGCCAGGTGGATGCGACGCTGAACTCGCTAGAAAACTCTGCCAAGAGCATATACAAGTAAAGGTTTCTCTTCGTAGCGAGGGGCAGTCTCCTGGTAAAGAGACTGCCCCTCGGTATCGTCAAGTGGGAGGTTTCGCTTGTTTCAACGGAGAAGGTCGCTCACGTCCTGGCTGTGGGTGGGGCCCGCGCTCTTGATCCTCGCCGGCTATCTCGTCTACCCCGTCATCGTCACCGTCTACGAAAGCCTGATGAACAGCAGTCTCTCGCGATTTGTCGGCCTGGACAACTATATCTGGGCGTTCACCACCGAGTCCCCGCTCCTCGCCCTCCGCAACAACCTCTTTTGGATTATCGTCGGGACCACGGCGACGGTTGGCTTCGGGTTGGTGTTCGCCGTCCTCGCCGATCGGGTGCGATTTGAATCCGCTGCCAAAGCGGCCATCTTTATGCCCATGGCCATCTCGTTTGTCGGCGCGGGCGTCATCTGGAAATTCATGTACGACTGGCAGCCACCGGGAATTCCCCAGATCGGGCTCCTGAATGCGATGCTGAGCACCATTGGCGGATGGGCCGCGGCGAACCATGTCGTCCTCCTCTGGATCGGCGCCATCGCCGGCGTCGTGGCGCTGGTTACATTCCTGATTGCCCTCGTCCGCGTACGTACGTTTCTGCTCAGCGCTCTCGCCATTATCATCTTTCCTCTCGCCATCCTTGGCGTAGGATGGCTCGCGAGCGCGGTCCAAGCCGTCAGCGAGATCACGCCATCGGACCTGGCACTGCTCGTCGTCGTCATTCAGCTCGTCCTCGCGCTCGCCGCCGTCGTCTCCTTCATTTATGCCATGATGCACGACACGTGGGGCCAGATCAGTATCGTCGGCGCCGTCATCGCAGCACTCTGCCTGGGCCTATTGTACCTGGCGAGCTTTCAGCCGGTCACCTGGCTGCAGAACGAGACGACGAACAACTGGGCGCTCGTCGCCGTTTACGTCTGGATCTGGACCGGCTTTTGCCTGGTGGTCCTCTCGGCTGCCCTCAAAGGCGTCGATGCCGAAATTCTCGAAGCATCGCGGGTGGATGGAGCGAACGAGTTCCAGGTGTTCGCGCAGGTGCTCGTGCCGATGATCAGTACGACGATCCTGGTGGTGGCGACGACGATGATCATCAATATCCTCAAGGTGTTTGACGTCGTCTACGTAATGACGAGCGGCAATTTCAACACGGACGTCATCGCCAACGCACTCTATTTCCAGGCGTTTCACTTTGAAGATTTCGGGCGGGGCGCCGCTCTCGCCGTGATCCTGTTGGCGGCGGTTGTGCCGGTCATGCTGTTCAATATCCGTCGCTTTCGCGAAGAGGAGGGAATGCGATGAGTGATTCCACCACTCACCCTCAAATGAAGGTCCGACCTGAGGCCCGGCCTGCCCAACCAGCCGCACGTGAGGAGGAACATCCACGTCTCGACGCCGCGCGTCTGGTGCATGTCTTGCTCCAGGCTCCCTTGAACATTATTGTCGTCGCCGTCAGCTTGCTTTGGTTGCTGCCGACGGCGGGACTCTTAGTCAGCTCTTTTCGCCCGGCCCAGGCTATTTCCCAATCCGGTTGGTGGACAGCCCTCGTTCCTCCTTATCACTTTGTCCTGGACAATTATATTCAGGTCCTCACCGCCAACGGGATGGGGCAGGGTTTCATCAACAGCCTCATCATTACCATCCCCGGGACGATCCTGCCGATTCTGATCGGATCTTTTGCCGCGTATGGCTTTGCCTGGATGAATTTCCCGGGACGTGACTGGATCTTTATCGTCGTGGTCGGCCTGCTGGTGGTGCCGATTCAGATGACGCTCATTCCCATTTTGCAGCTTTACAACACTTTACATCTCACGGGAACTTTCCCCGGCGTCTGGCTCGCGCACACCGCGTACGGCTTGCCGCTGGCCGTGTACCTGCTGCGCAATTTCTTCCAGTCGCTGCCGAAAGACCTGTTCGAATCCGCGCGGCTCGACGGGGCGACGGAGAGACAGATCTTTTTCCGCATCGTCATTCCCCTTTCCGTGCCGGCGCTGGCATCGCTCACCATCTTTCAGTTCCTATGGGTCTGGAACGACCTCCTCGTCGCGTTGATCTATTTGGGTGGCGACCCGCGCGTCGCCCCGATGACGGTGACCGTGAGCAACCTGGTCAATTCCTACGGGTCGAATTACCAAGTGCTTACCGCGGCGGCGTTCATCTCGATGCTTCTGCCGCTGGTGGTGTTCTTTTCGCTCCAACAGTATTTTGCGCGCGGATTGCTCGCCGGCTCCATCAAGGGATGAGGCTCTGAGGAGGCTCAAGAACGGCTCGCCAATCCCTTCATGGCAGAGTCCACAGTTGATTATCATTATTCGTGCTCGCGCACGAATACTGGATAATATGTGCTCCCTCATCATGCGACCAGTCCGCAACCTCTGCGCACTTGGCGCCGTGTTGACCGACTAGCTGGTAATAGCTGCCCTTCGCAATGGGCGCCGCCCTGTGGCTCGCCGCTTGGGAGTGCGCCACGATGTTGTCATAGCTTCCCGCCGGTGCGAGGCGCCAGCGTTGACTGGGCTTTCCCGCGCAATTGGACTCGACAAGATCCAGGCCGTCATTGGTCTGGCTGTTCTCGACGTCCAGGCACCTGCCGTTTAGTTGGACGACGACCTCATAATAACCATCGCCCGTCCACACGAATTTCCACATTTGATTCGGCGCTCCGACGCATGTCGCCTGGAGAACCGGGACATTGTTGGCCAGCGGGTCGGTCGGAGCCGTGATGCACTTTTGCGTGTGCAAGTTGACGATATCGTGGTAGGTTGGCGCCAGGGGCGGAGGCGGAACGGTGGGCGGGCGTGACGTCGCGGTGGGGCGGGGAGGAACGGTGGGCAGCACCGGGAGCATTGGCGGCGCGGTCGACCAAGCTTCGGAGGTCGGCGTGCCTTCGACGGCGACCTGCGTTTGCTGTGCCGCGACGAAAGTCTGCTGCATCGCGATTTGGGTCTGCTGTCCCGTGACTTGCTGTTGCGTTGGGTTGACCTCAACCGGGCCGCTGGGGTTTTCCAGGGGGCCGGCCGGCAGGACGAGAGGAAGTGATGTCGGTTGATTCAAGCCGATGAGTTGATTGAAAGAAGTGCAGGCGAGCAGACCCGAGACGACGAACAAGAAAAAGAACACTACTCTCGGGTCCATTTGTCTTTTCATACAATTATTATAAAAGAAAAGAGCCGGCGGGCCAAAAGGTCTGCCGGCTCTTGTTGCGTGACGCTTGCCATTTACTTGAGCAGCGAATCGAACGCGCGTGAGAATATTGCATAGCTCAGCGAACCCCCCGTTTGTAACAGCTGCCCGTTCACAAAGAACATGGGCGTACCATATACGTTCAACTGCTTGGCTTGTGCAATATCGGCATCGACCGCGGCCCTGTCTTTTTCCGTGTCGAGGCATTGGTTGAACACGGTAGTATCGAGCTTTAGGTCCGCCGCATATTGCTTGAGCTTGGGTTTAGTGTATGTGCCCGCAAACTCGCCGGACCAGACCTCGAACAGCTTGTCGTGGTACTCCCAGAATTTGCCCTGGTCGTTCGCGCACTCGGCCGCGTAGGCGGCCCAGTTCGACTCGTTCACCCCCTTGTTCCCGATAATATCCACAACCGGATAGTACTTGTACGTGAATTTGACCTGACCGGTCTTGACATAGTTTTCTTCGATACGGCGCTCCGCGCCGGCTGCAAAATCTCTGCAGAGAGGTCACTGAAAGTCAGAGAACTCGACAAATGCAATAGGGGCTTTCGGGTCCCCTTTCGTCCTGCCGCTCTCGGCGACGCCGGTCGGAGGGGGGACGGGAGCCGACGTCAGCTTGGAGAATAGATCAACGCCGACGATGACGACACCGGCGACAACGACCAACGCGGCGGTGACGACCAACCATCGCGGCAGGGCGCTCTTTTTCTTCTTCTGAGGAATAGCTCGACGGGGAGACATGGTCCCTCTTGGAGTTACCCTAAAAGTGCGACGAAAAACGGTGGGGATTTACGCCTCATGCCCATTATACCACAAGTCACTGAGGACCTTATCCCGGCTGTTCTTGCTTTTGTTCTTGCTTTTGTTCTTGCTTTTCGGGATTTTGGATCGCGCTGGCGGCGACGATCATGACGTCTTTGCCTATCGTCATTACCTGTTCGGCAGGGATAAAGAGGGGCTTGGCAAATATCCCCGTGCTGACTCGAATATCGGTCAGCTTGAGAGTGTCTGCAAAGTCGCAATCGCTGACTCTCCCAACATAGTTGCCCTTGTCGGTGACGAGTTTATTTCCAACGACAAAGCGTTTGGCCTGATACAGGTCTTCCGCCTCCGGAGCCTCGGCCGGCGTCTTGACGTCACTTTCTGAGTTTATGATGACGGCATGGGGGCCAATTGCGCGCACCGCCTCGGCCGCGACATAGTGGTGCGTACCTCCTACTCTACCTTCACGCAGTAAAAGCCATTTCACTTGCTTGGCGTCGGGGTCTATGAGCAGTTGCTCAACCTCCCCAAGCTTCTTGCCTTCCGCCACTGTAACTGCCGCCAAGCCTTTGACCTGGTTAAAACTAGGCATCCCGCACTCCTTTCTGTAATTCCATGGCAAGCGCGGCCAGCCATGCGCGACCCGAGATTACCGCTTCACCGGAGATTCTGCATGCTATTCGACTGCGCGTTTGCTTTTCGCTTGTTATAACGTGCGGGCGAAGGGAAATGAACGGCATTGCCGAGGGAACGAGCGCGGTTCAGATCGGGGGCAACTCGTCATTGCGAGCGACCGTAGGGAGCGAAGCAATCTCACCCGAAACTGAAATACACCCGATGGAACTCTACACTTGAGCCTCGCCCGCGCTTGTGGTAACATGGAGGACGATGAACACATTTGAGCAATTGGCCGATCTGGAAGAGCGTCTCGCCGCGACCAAAAAGAAGCTGGAGCATGCGGCGCTGATCGGCGCCTACCTGCAGTCGCTGCCGTCGGGCGAGATCGCGCTCGCGGCGCGCCTTTTGATCGGCCGGGTCTTTTCTGAGGGCGACCCACGCATTCTCAACGTGAGCGGCGCCGCGATCGAACGTGTCGTCGCCCAGACGATCGGCACAAGCGAGCTTGCCAGGGTGGACGGCGCCGTCGATTTCGGCGATGCCGTCGAAAAGATTCTGCGCCAGGCGGGTCACACGCGCCAGGGGGCGCCCCTGACCCTCGACGAGGTCTGGCACGCTTATGAGGAATTGGCGACCCTGTCCGGCCCGGGCTCACGCGAGCGCAAGGACGCGCGGCTCCGCGAGTTGTTCGAGCGCGCCTCCGCTCTCGAAGCGAAATACATCGTCAAGCACCTCATTCGTGAGATGCGCGTGGGCGTGAACGAAGGCACGCTCCTCGACGCGCTCGCCCGGACCACAGGCATCCCCGGTGCGACCATCCGCCGGGCCTACCAGTTCACGGGCGATGTTGGAAAGGTCGCCGAGGCCGCGCTTGTCCAAGGCGAACAAGGCCTGGGACACCTGGAACCGACCCTCGGGCATCCGCTCAAGCCGATGCTTGCGCAGAGTGCTGTGGATATTCCGGATGCGTTCACTCAGATGCCTCTGGGCGAGACGGCGCTCGAATACAAGCTCGACGGCGCGCGGGTGCAGATCCACAAGAGCGGGGATGCCATTCGCGTTTTCTCACGCAGTCTCGCCGAATTGACCTACAGTCTGCCCGAGATCGTCGACGAGGTGCGGCGTGAGATCAAGGCGCGGGATGCGATTGTCGAAGGGGAAGTCATTGCGCTGACGCCGGAGGGGCGGCCCCGCCCGTTCCAGGACATTATGCGGCGGATCGGCCGCGAACGTGATGTCGCAGAGATGCAGCGCGAGATCCCGGTCAAGCTCTATCTCTTCGACTGCCTCTACCGGGACGGCGAGCTGTTCATCGATCGGCCGAACGCGGCCCGTTGGCAGGCGCTCACAGAGGTCGCGGGCGGAATCGCCCGCGTGGAACGACGTGTGCCGGAGAGTGTCGCCGAAGGTCAAGCCTTTCTGAAGCAAGCGCAGGACGCCGGGCACGAAGGGGTGATGGCCAAGCTTCTCGCGTCTCCCTACCTCCCGGGTGAGCGCGGGAAACACTGGCTGAAAATCAAGCCTATCATCACCCTTGACCTGGTTATCGTCGCCGCGGATTGGGGTTACGGCCGCCGAACCGGCTGGCTTTCGAACGTGCATCTCGCCGCGCGAGACTCGGAGACGAACGAATGGCTCGAGGTGGGCAAGACCTTCAAGGGTTTCACCGACGCCGAATTCAAGGCGCTCACCGACCGCTTGCTCGCGCTCAAGGTGAAAGAGACTCGGGGGACCGTGTGGGTCAAGCCGCAGATCGTGGCCGAGGTCGCGTTCAACAATGTACAGACGTCGCCGCAATACAAGAGCGGCGTCGCGCTCCGCTTTGCGCGCGTCGTCCGTTTGCGCGACGACAAACCGCCCGAAGAGACCGATACCGTGGAGACGCTGAAGAGGCTGTTGGGTGATTAGGCCGGCGTTGTGACTTGCGGCCCAAACCGCTCTCGAATAAACTCCAGGACCACGCGATCAATATGCTTGCCCTCGATCAAGCGGTCTTCCAGGTTCTCTACCCCCGCAAACTCACGAAAGGCCAACTCGGTCGGCTCGTCCCATCCGCCGGTGATCGGCCCGGCGTAAAATCCGCGTGCTTGCATGATCTCTTGCAGCTCGCGCGCGATCCCCTCGTCGATCGGGAGAATATCCGCCTTGTTCGTCTTGCCGAGATACAGCCGGTGCAGATCGAGCACCCGCTTCAGTTCCTCAATGGGCTGCGGGTGATCGTCGACTCGTAGATCAATGTAGCGGTCGTTGTATCCGCCGTAACCCCCTCCGGATCGCACGACGAGGAGCGCCGCGCTCTCCTGCCCACGCCGGTCGCCTCCCGCGGCTTGGCCCGCCGCGAGCGCGGCGAGGAGGCGACTCGCGAGATCGCCTTCCGTCGTCTCAAAAGTGTGCGCGAGCGCATCGACGACCTGCGCGCCCATCAGGATATTCCCCTGCGCGGCATAGTTCTTGCCCGTCAGACCACCCGCCCATTGGAAACAACTCTTGCCGGTATAGGTCGCGACGCGGCCGCGCGCATCCACAATGCCGAACTGGCGCAAGTCGACATGCTCATCACCGGACGTGAGCTTGGCCGCCACCTGTTTCGGCGTGACCCCTTGCTTCAGGAGCCGCAGCCCGCGCGGGCCGTAGGACGTATTCGCCCAGGACTGGGTGGCAATCGCGCCGACGCCGGCCGCCGCCCAGGGGACGATCGCTCCGACGGCGAGAAACTTGGACTCGACCGCAATCCCCAGTTCTTTGGCTTTCGGATCGCATGCGACGATGGAAAAGGTGGATGGGTGAATGGGCAGCATGTTTGACCTCCGCGTCTCTGCGGTAACCTAAAACTTGTATCCGAACTTGCGCAGGATGTCCTTTCTCCACGCGACGCCGGACTCGTCTTCGACGCCCTTGCTCTTGACGCCGTCGATCACGCCGAGGATGCCGCGCCCCTGCTCGGTTTCCGCGAGAATCACCTCGACCGGATTGGCCGTCGCGCAATAGATGTTCACCACCTCAGGCACGTTCTTGACGGCGTACAAGACGTTGATCGGGAAAAAGCCGGCGCCGAGGAAAAGAATAAAAGTATGACCCGCGCTCAACGCGAGCGCATTCTTCTTCGCCAGCTCGACGAGCGTGGGGTCCGTGCCGCTCGCGCGCACGAGCGCCGCGCCCGAGGACTCGCAGAACGCCAGCCCGAATTTGATGCCCGGGACCGCCGTCACGAGCGCCTCATGAATATCCTCGACCGTCTTGATAAAGTGCGCCTGGCCCAGAATGAAATTTAGATCTTCCGGTTTTTCAATCTGCACCGTCTTGAGTTCCACAGCCACCTCCATGCTAGACGACAGATGCCAGACGACACCCGTGAACTCCACGGGCGACAACAGACCAGGGTTGGTCTTTTGCGAGCGCCCGATGCATTACATACGCTCTGGAATCTGTCATCTGTTGTCTGTTATCTCTCTACGGAACTAGTGTCTTTGTCCATTCCACCGGGTCGACATATACGCCATTGACCCAAATACTCCAATGCAAGTGCGTGCCGGTCGAAAGGCCCGTCGTCCCGACCTTGCCGATCAAGTCGCCCGCCTCGAGCATCTGACCGACCTTGACGTCCATCTCCGACTGGTGGAAAAAGGCGGAAAAGACTCCGAGACCATGGTCGAGCACCACCATGTTCCCGCGCACCTGCGTCAGTCCGGCAAAGACCACGCGCCCGCGCGCATCCGCGTAAATCGGAATGCCGCCGTCGAGGGCAATATCCATCCCCTCGTGCCCGCAGGCGCCCACCGGCCCACCGTTGTACGAGCGGCGGGTGCCGAAATAGGACGAGACAATGCCCCCCGAGACCGGCATGCGAAAAGGACCGGACCAAAGCCGCACCGGCGTGTACTGGCCGACAATCGCGTTGAGTTCGTCCGATTCCTTCTTGACCAGGGCCGGATCGAGGAGAGCCTCCTTGCCGGGGGGGATCGTGACGGACTGGACCGGGAACGCGGTGGCGGCGACGGTGATCTTGGCGCTTGCGCTTGTCGTCTTGCCTGTCGCATCGGTCTCGGTCACCGTCAGCGGCACCGATCCTACCTTGGCGCAGCGTGAAAAGCCGACCAGCCCATAGAAATAGCCCGCCGTGTGCGTAAATGGTATAGTCTCGCCATTGACCTTGGCCGAGACCGACACGAGGTCCGGTTGGGTCACTTTTATCATCACCGTCCCTCCCTGGTGCGCCGCTGGAGGGTCCAAGACCAAACCGGGTGTGACAAGCGTAGAGCTATTCGGGATGGCCAGGGCATCGCCTACTTCAATCAGGTTCAGATTATGTATGTCGTTCAGGTCAGCAAGGGCGCGTGCCGTCGTGCCATAACGGAGGGCGATGCGGGAGAGCGTATCGCCGCGCTGGACGATATAGCTGTGACCGGAAGGGGCTGGAGCGGAAGGGAGAGTGGTGGCAGGAGGAGCCGGCTCGGAAGGGTCCGACGAGGGGACGATGAGTTGTTGTCCCACTTGAAGGAGATCGCTCTTGAGCGCGTTCAAATGCTTGAGCACGGCGACGGTCGTATGGTAGCGGACAGCCACGGAATAAAGGGTGTCGCCGGCCTGAACGGTATAGGTGGTGGGGGTGCCGGCCGGTGGGGCGGCTGCGATCGGGGGGACCATCAGGGAAAAGGCGAGCAGACCGAGCAGGAGGAACAGTGTCGCTCGGAAAACCAAGCGCATTTCATTCTCCTTTTGACATGCCCGGGCATTATAGCATCGTTCCAAGCGTGCTCCAAACCTGTTTCGTGTTGCTTGCCAAAAGAATACCGTTGGAGTAGAATTATATGATTAAGAGAGCCAATGGAAATTCATGAGCTGGTGATTCAAGTCCAATCCTATAATCCGGAAGCCGACGCGACCCGCCTCGAGCGGGCCTATGAGCTCGCGCGCGGCGCCCACGACGGCCAGACCCGCTCGACGGGCGACCCCTACATCACCCACGCTCTCTCCGTCGCAGGCATCCTCGCCGACCTCCACATGGACGAGGACAGCATCATCGCCGGCTTGCTCCACGATGTCCCCGAGGATACGAGCGTCACACTCGATACGATCCGCAAGCAGTTCGGCGAGGACGTCGCCAAGCTTGTAGACGGCGTCACCAAGCTTTCCCAACTCCGCCTCGGCATGGAGCAGGAAGAGGCCGAATCGCTCCGCAAGATGTTCCTGGCAATGGCCGAAGAGATTCGTGTCGTCCTCATCAAGCTCGCCGACCGCCTGCACAACATGCGGACCCTCTACGCGCTCCCGCCCAACAAGCAGAGGAAAATCGCGCGCGAGACGATGGAAATCTACGCCCCCCTCGCGAACCGGCTCGGCATTTACAACATTCGGCGCGAGTTGGAAGACCTGTCGTTCAAGTATTTGGAGCCGACGCGGTACCAGGAGATCGAAGCGCTCCTGGCCGCCGACAAGGACGACCAGCAGGCCTATATCGCCCAGGCCATCACCATTCTCCGGGACCATCTGGCGCAGGACGAGATTGCGCCCCTTGAAATCAGCGGGCGCCCCAAGCACATTTACAGCATCTATAACAAGATGGTTCGCAAGAACCGGGACTTTGACCAGATTTACGATATCCGCGCCATCCGCGTCATCGTCGAGAATCTGCGCGACTGCTATGTCGTCCTCGGCGTCGTCCACAGCCTCTGGACGCCCATCCCGGGCGAGTTTGACGACTTTATTGCAAAGCCCAAGGAGAATCTCTACCAGTCGCTCCATACGGCGGTGATCGGGCCGGCGGGCAAGCCTCTCGAAGTCCAAATCCGCACGGCGGACATGCACCGCATCGCGGAATACGGCATCGCCGCGCACTGGCGCTATAAAGAGGCGGGGCTGCGCCACGACGCCGCGTTGGAGAACAAGATCAACTGGCTCAGGCAGTTGATGGAATGGCGCAAGGACATTTCCGACGCCAGCACCTTTGTGGACTCGATCAAGACGGACGAGTTCCAAGACCAGGTGTATGTCTTTACGCCAAAAGGCGACATTATCGAAATGGCGACAGGCGCCACGCCCATCGATTTCGCCTATCACGTCCACACCGAGGTCGGCCACCGCTGCCGCGGCGCCAAGGTCAATGGCAAGATCGTGCCGCTCGACTACCGCCTCCGGACCGGCGACCGGGTCGAGATTCTCACTGCCAAAAAGGGCGGCCCGAGCCGCGACTGGCTCAACCCCGGCCTCGGCCTGGTGCGCACCGTCCGTGCCCAGCAAAAGATCCGCCAATGGTTCAAGCACCAGGAGCGGACCGAAGCGATCGCCGAGGGCCGCGAGCTGCTCGACAAGGAACTGCGCCGCCTCGGCCTCGACCAGCGCAATCTGGAAGAGATCGCCAAGTTTTTCAGCTTCAAGACCGTGGACGACTTTCTCGAAGCCATCGGCCACGAGGATATCAGCCTCACGACGATCAGCGTCAAGCTGCTCGAGGCCGAACGGGCCAAGACCGAGACGCCGGTCGAAGAGCCGCCCCCGGCGCCCGTGTTGCCCAAGGCGCCCGAGACTTCGATTACGGTCGAGGGGGTCGGGGATGTGCTCCAGCGTCTGGCGCACTGCTGCAACCCGCTCCCCGGCGACGACGTCATCGGCTTTATTACGCGGGGCCGCGGCATAACGATCCACCGCCGGGACTGCAAGAACATTTTGGAGATGGACACGGATCGCGAGCGGCTGATCATGATCAACTGGAAGCAGACAGACCAGCAGGCGGTCTATCCCGTGCTCGTGCGCGTCGAGGCCTTCGACCGGTCCGGATTGGTGCATGACATCTCGGGCATTGTCGCCGCGGAAGCCGTGAGCATGACGTCGACGAATGCCGTCGTCGGGCGGAAGGACCACATCGCCGTCATCACCGCAACGCTAGAGATCTCGAGCGCCGGCCAACTTACGCGCATCCTGAACAAGATTGACCACCTGCCGAACGTAATCGAAGCCCGCCGGGTGACGAGCTAAGGACGGACACAATGACATCAGAGCGTATCGGTATCTTGCATCCCGGCGAGATGGGCGCCTTCCTCGCCGCCTCCGCACTGAAAAGCGGCCACCATGTCTACTGGGCATCCGAAGGGCGCAGTGCGAACACTCAACACCGCGCGGCGAAACTCGGTCTCGTCGACGCAGAGACCGTTGCGCATCTCTGCGCCGAGTGCTCATTCCTCGTGAGCATTTGCCCTCCCCACGCCGCCGAAGCCGTCGCAAACCAGGTCGCCGCGGCCGGGTTTACCGGCCTCTACCTCGACGCGAATGCCATCTCTCCACAGCGCGCCGTGCGCATGTCTCAAGCCATGACGCCTGCGGGCATCACCTTTGTCGACGGGGGCATCATCGGCGGAGTCACGCAAGAGCCCGGGCGCACCACGCTCTATCTCTCCGGACCACGCGTCGACGAGGTCGCCGCCTGTTTTTCCGCCGGCGCCTTGATGACACGCGTGCTCGGAACGACGGTGGGACAGGCGTCGGCGGTCAAGATGTGCTTTTCGGCCTATAACAAGGGGTCCGTGGCGCTCCTCGCCGCAATCCTCGGGACTGCGGAAAGCTTGGGGGTGCGCCACGAATTGTACCGGCTGTGGCGCCGCGACGAGGCCGATTTCCCCGACCAGGTCGCCGCGCGCGTATGCCGGTCCGCGCCCAGAGCATGGCGCTATTCGGGGGAAATGGAAGAGATTGCCACCACTTTTCGGGAGGCGGGCATCCCCGGCGATTTCCATACCGCGGCCGCGGTCATCTATCGCCGCCTCGCCCCCTTTAAAGGTTCGACAGAGGTGACGCTGGAGCAAGTGCTCGCCGCCCTCCTCGCTCCCGACGCCGAGACGGATACCGGCTCTACCATCTAGGTCTCTTCCTGCGCGCAAAAGCGGAGAGGGAGATTGTATTTTGATGTGGGTAGGGCTCGGCGCTGTTGGCGCCGAGCCCTACCCACACTCAAAGCGGCGAGGGAAATGGTCTGTTCCACAGAGGGAACTCACCCCCTTCCGAGTATCTCGACTCCCTTGAGGACGAGCCAGATGACGGCGGCGACGCCGAGCGCAAGCGCGAAACATGCGAGCGCGGCGAAAAAGGCCTGGCCGCCCCAGATGAATGCAATCAGCCCCCCGCCGAGAACAATCGTAATAATGATCCCGCCGAGAATCAATTCCCGTTCTAACTGGCCGCCGTACGCGCGCGAATTAAAGGGACGTTCGGGTTTCGGCATTTCTCCTCCCGCAGCACCTCGGCTCCATCCTCATGTGACGATTATAACACAAAGCGGCGTGTGCGAGCTCTACACGAGCTGAAGAGCATGTGGCACGTCGAGGGCGCGCTTGCGCGCTGCGCGGCCTTGGTGGCGTGGCGCGGAGATTGCGCCCGTACAGCCCACGGGTACAGCTTCGCCCATTCAAACCCTGGCGGACGAAGCTTCGCAATGACGGATCGGCCTGAAGGGCACCGCGCCCAATCGCAAATCGCATAACCCTTGTGTTTTCGCCTTTCTTGCGGTAAAATACCTGCGGGAGGATTTTGGACATCCAGTGAATCGTTGGCTGAACCTTCAGGACCTGGCATCCGTCGAGCAACTGCAGCGCAACGGCGTGGAGATGGACGTCGAGCGCTCGTTACTCTGGCCGCACACGCCCCTGGAGGCCGCCCTCCTCGCGCATTGGCCCTTCAGTGCTGTCGGCGCCGAGACGATCATCCTCTACCCTCCTCTGCGGCGCGGCCGGGCGCTCGGCTTTTTACAGATGCGCTTCCGCAAGCGCTGTCCCGAGGCCGACGTGTCATTCATCGCGCCCACCCTGGATGCCAAAGGCGACGCCGTTTCCATCTGGTACCGCCTGCTCTCCGAAGCGGCCCGCGGCGTCGGCGACCGCGGCGGCCAGCGCGTCTATGCCCAGTTGTTGGGCCGCGACGGCGGCGAAGATGTCTTGCGCCAGTCCGGATTCACGACCTATGCCCACGAAGATATTTACCGTTTGAATGAAAAGCCGGACAACCTGGGCAAGAATCACATGCTGCGCCACCAGCGCGCCCACGATGCGTGGAACCTCTTGCGACTCTATGGCCAGATCACACCGCGACCTGTCCAGATCGCCGAAGGCATGCTCTCGTCGGAAGGGCTGGCCGGCAAGATGGGCGATTGGTGGGACCAAGCCCGGGGCTCGGGCTATGTTCTCTATGCCGGCCACGATCTCGCCGCCGCCGTCCGCATCCAGCGCGGCCGCAAGGCCTACTGGCTGCGCTTTTGGCTGCACCCCGACCACCACGATTCCGCCGACGTCCTGATTCGCTGCGCCGTCTCCCTTTTGTGGGCCGCCCCGCGCCGCCCCATCTATTGCAGCGTGCGCGAGTACGAGAGTGGCCTGCGCGCCCCTCTCGAAGACATGGGCTTTCGGTATCTGCAAACACGCAGCTTGCTCGTAAAGCATACGACCGCCCGCCTCAAAGAGCCGGCCCTCAATCTCGTTCCCGCGCTTGAAAAGCGCCCACCCGCGGCCAGCGTGGCTCATCACACTGAACAAAAGGTCTAGTCCCGAATTTCATCGCCACCGGCTGGTGCGAACCCAATCCGGCAAGCTGACCCGATCTTTATGCGCCGACGACCACCGCTCGTCCTTCTTCCCGTCCTGCTCGCCCTCGTGATTGCTGCGGCCTGGTTCCTGCTCCGCGGCTCCTTTAGCTTTTCCTCTTCCGATAATGCCCTGTCCGGCTCCGGTTACATCGAAGCAGATGACTATATGGTCGCCGGCGACGTACCCGGGCGCGTGATGGAGCTGGATGCCGCCGAAGGAGATACGGTCCATACCGGCCAGGTGCTCGCCCGCCTGGATTCCGCGCTCCTCGCGTCGCAAGTCGAGCAGGCGGACGCCAGCCTTGCCGCGGCGCAAGCCAATCTCGCAAAACTCAAAGCGGGCGCCCGTCCTGAAGAGATTGCCCAAGCTCGGGCTGCGCTCGCGCAGGCCACCGCCACACGGGACGGCGCCAAAGTGGCCCTCGCAGACGCTGCAGCGCTCCGCGATAATCCGCAGGACCTGACCGCTCGCATCCACGCGGCCCAGGCCGCCCTTGCCGCCGCGGAACACCGCGTCAACGCCGCCGCGCGGCTGGCCCAGGCCGCCACTCTCGAACGCGACTATTACTCGCGCACTCTCGCAGACGTCGAGAACGGCGTAGTGGTCGAGATTCCGACGCCCCACGGCGTCATCACGAAACGGCTGAACATCCGCACCGACGACCTGCGCAACCAACTCGCGGCGACCGCGAGCAAAGAGTGGAGCGCGTGGGCGGCCCTCAACACGGCCTCCGCGCAGCGGGACGGCGCCCGGGCCGACGTCCAAAACCTCCTGGCGATGCAGTCCAATCCTCTCACGCTCAACGCCCAGGTGGACGCCGCGCGTGCCCAACTCGACACGGCCGACAACGCGGTGCGCCTCGCGCAGACCAAGCTTGACGCCGTCCAGGCCGGCACGCGCCCGGAGAATATCGCGGCCGCGGAGGCCCAGGTCGCGCAGGCCCAGGCCGCGCGCGATTCGGCCAGGGCCCAGTTGAACAAGATGACGCTGAAGGCCCCGCACGACGGCCTGGTTGTCGAGCGCCTCCTTCATTTGGGCGAGATGGCCCCGGCGGGCAGCCCCGTCTATCACATCGCCGACCTGGAGACGGTCACGCTTTCCATTTACATTCCAGAAGACCGCATTGGGCGCGTCGCCCTCGGCGAGCATGCGGATGTCAGCGTGGACAGCTTCCCCGGCCGCGTCTTTACGGGCACAGTCAGCTTTATTTCGCCGCAAGCGGAATTCACGCCCAAGAATATCGCGACCCAGGACCAGCGCTCGACCGAGGTCTTTCGCGTCAAAGTCAAGATCGACAACTCGTCGGACCACGCGCTCAAGCCCGGGATGGGTGCGGACGCAGTGATCCGGGAGTAAAATCAACGGATAGGTCCCCCTCTCCCCAG
>JAMDCU010000008.1:0-1682 GCA_023489485.1 Chloroflexota bacterium | reverse complement strand
TGCAGGTTGTGCCCTTGAAAAGCCTGCGCACCGCCCGCATCCAAAACAATTAGAGCCATCCATGCGCACACTCGCCGAGATCCTGTTTTGGACCGGACGAATCGAGTTCTTGGTCGCCATCCTGCTGCTCGTGCACGTGCTGTTTCTTTGGGTCTTTCGACACCAGCCGCTCGCGAGCTGGCTGACGGCCGGATGGCTTATCCTGTTTCTGGTCCTCTCGCTCACCGTGCTCTATCCGGTCGTCGTCGGGCCCGCTTCCGCCGGCACCGACGACATTATTACAAACCTTTATGGCGGCCTGTGGTCGACGGATGGCGAAGCTCTTTCTAATATCCTGTCCCATTGGCAGTCCGTGTGGCTGCCCATTTACATCCCGTGGCTCATCCTCTGGGCGGTCGGCCTCACTCTCGTCCTTGCCGCGCTGGCCGTCGTAGAGGGAATTATGGCAGCAATCAGATGAAGTCGCGACGCCGTTTCATTCCAATCGTCATCCTGCTCGTCCTCGTCCTCGCCGGGGCAGCCTGGTATCTCGCCCAGCCCTCCAATATCTTTCACGGGTCCTCGGCAGAATTGAGCGGCTCGGGGACGATCGAGGGAGAAGAGCTCGCGGTCACCGCGGAAGTGGGCGGCCGGGTCGTCGAACTGGTCGCTCATGAGGGTGATTCCGTTGCTGCAAACGCCGTGGTCGCTCGTCTCGACTCGGTGTCGGCGTCGGCCGATCTAGCGGGCGCCAAGGCCGCGCTTGCGCAAGCGCAGGCGCGCCGCGACCTCGCGCGCAACGGCGCGCGGCCGGAAGACAAGGCGCAAGCGGATGCCGCCGTCGCTCAAGCGCTCGCCGCGCGCGACGGCGCGAAACGCGCCTGGGACGATGCGTTGACGATTTTGAACAATCCCCAAGACCTGGAGGCCCAGATCGCGAGTGCGCGGGCACAGGTGGCGACGACCAATCAGCAGATCGAAGCGGCAAAGGCGCAGGTCAACCAGGCGCAAGCGGGCCGCGCCAAATACGCGGGCGACGGCTCCGACCTCGGCAAGACGATGTACACCTCGTTCGATCTCCAGGTCCAGGCCGCTCAAGAAAACGTGCTCGCCGCCACGGCGCAGCGCGACGGCGCGCAGACCGGGCTGGACGATTTGCTCGCCGTGCGGGCCAACCCGCTCCAGATGTCCGCCCAGGTGCATCAAGCCGAGGCGCGTTACCACGAAGCCGATGCCGCGGTTGCGCAAGCGCAGGCGGCCCGCGATCTCCTCTATGCGGGCTCGACGAAAGAGGACCTCGCGATGGCGCAAGCCGCGGTTGCGCAAGCGCAGGCTGCGGTCGACGGCGCACAGACCCACCTGGACAAGCTCACACTGCGCGCGCCCGCCGCCGGCCTTGTCAGCCAGCGGACGATAGAAATCGGGCAGGTGATCGCGCCCGGCACGACCGCCTTCACCCTGGTCGATCCCAAACAGCTGACCCTCACCGTCTACATCCCTGAGGACCAGATCGGCCGAGTGCATCTCGATTCCCCCGCGCGCGTCTCCGTGGACTCGTTCCCGGGTCGCGTCTATAGCGGCCGCGTCATCTTCATTTCACCTCAGGCCGAATTCACCCCCAAGAACGTCCAGACGGTTCAAGACCGCGCCTCGCAGGTCTTTGCGGTCAAGCTCCGGCTGGACAACCCCGACAACACGCTCAA
>JAMDCU010000128.1 GCA_023489485.1 Chloroflexota bacterium | reverse complement strand
GATGAGTTGCGGAACCGCCAGTCCAAATCCAAGCGTCACCACCGCGAGATAGAGGCCCGAGAGTCTCAGGGCCGGGAGGCCGAGCAAAAAGCCGATCCCTGCGGTGACAAACCCAGCCGCCAGGAGTGCAAGCACAAAGGGGACGCCCGCCTGCGACGTGAGGATGGCCGAGGTGTAGGCGCCGATGGCAAAAAAGCCGGCGTGTCCCAGCGAGAATTGACCCGCATAACCGAACAGCAGATTGAGGCCCAGGGCGACGATCGCGTAAACCAACCCGAGCGAGATGAGGTACAGAACGTACCCCAGTGGGACGCCGGGAATCAACCCGAGTAGCGCCGGCAGAAGGAATGCCGCGACCAGCCCAAGGATGGAGAGTGCGATTTGCGGCCTCTGTAGTGGCAGCCGGAGGGTCATGCGCAACCTCTAGACTTTTTTGATCTGGTGAGTTCCGAGCAAGCCGCCCGGACGAATCACGAGGACCACCACAATCAGCAGAAAGGCGATGGTCGTGCGCAGCTCGGGCACTTGGAATCCGACCACGCTGTCGATAATGCCGAGCACGAGTCCCCCGACCACGGCACCCGGCAAGCTCGTGAATCCGCCCAGGACCGCCGCTGCAAAAGCTTTCAGGGCGACATCCCCCATCATGTTCGGGTCCAAGTAATTCAGCGGCGCGATCAGGATACCTGTGACCGCGCCCAGCGCCGTGCCCAATCCCCAGCCGATCGCATTGATCTGATTGATATGGATGCCCATGAGCTGGGCCGCCACGCGATTCTGGGCGACCGCGCGCATGGCGATGCCCATCAGGCTGTAGCGAAAAAAGGCAAAGAGAACGATCATGAGCACGATCGTCACGACCAGGATGAGGGCGTTCATTTGGCTCAACACGACGGTGCCCATTCGGAGCGGCGGACCGGAGACCGGAGCGGGAAAGGCGCGGGTTTCATAGCCCCAGACCGCGCCGGCGACGCCGACGAGGATCAATCCGAGCCCGACGGTCACGATCACGGGGTTGATGATCGTCGCCGTGCTGACCCGGCGCAGGATGACGCGCTCGATCAGAGCGCCGAGGATGACCGCGAGGATCAACGTCAAAAGGAACGCGACGACAAAAGGCAATTGCAGAGTCGTGAGGAACGTAAAGGCGATAAAGGAGCAGAACATCGCCGTCTCACCCTGGGCGAAGGTGATGACGTCTGTGGTCTTGTAGATGAGGACGATGCCGAACGCGGTCAAGGCATAGAGGCTGCCGAGTGCCAGCCCGTTCACAATCAATTGTGCCCAGGGCAGTTCCAAGAGGGACACGACCGAAGAGAACACCACCACCTCCCACCTCGGGAGCCGCAACGCGAATCACGTTGCGAACGGACTGCAGAACGGGCTTGTGGATGCCACTCCCCATCATCCTTCAATCCCTCTCCCCTTTCGGGACGGGTTTTGTCCCGAAGGGGGAGAGGGTAGGGTGAGGGGGCGATGGGCACGCTAGCGCGGCCGCTAGACTCGGAGTCGAGATGATCCTCATCGCGTTCTTGTCGAAAAAGCGGCCCCCTTCACAGATGCGGTTCCCCCTCACCCTCCCCTCTCCCCCAAGGAAAAGCCTTGGGGGAGAGGGAAAGAGGGGATTCTCGGGGCCTTGCAGCCCCCGAGCCCCTGGCCGCCGCCCTCGCGAATGCATGCGAGGCGTCACGCCGAATTCATTCCCTCCCTGAGCGTTCTGAGACGGAGGTATGTTTTCTCGGTGCGGGGGTATGAAGCAACTACGCCGGTGCTTTGCCGCCGGATTGGCCCGCGGCCTGAGCGGCCTTCGCCTGGTCCTCGGCGACCAACTGCCGCCGCAGAATCTTGCCGATCAGCGTCTTGGGCAGCGAGTCGCGGAACTCGACGATCGTGGGGCGTTTGAACGCGGCGAGCCGTTCCTTGCAAAAAGCGATGATGTCCTCGGCGGTCGCCGTCTCGCCCGGCTTGAGCACGACGTAGGCCTTGACCGTTTCACCGCGATAGGGGTCCGGCACGCCCGCGACGGCGGCTTCCATCACCTTCGGATGCTGGTAGAGGACTTCTTCCACGTCGCGTGGGTAGATGTTGTAGCCGCCCGCGATGATCATGTCCTTTTTGCGGTCCACGATCCGGAAATACCCATCCTCGTCCATCGTGGCAATATCGCCCGTGTACAGCCATCCGTTGCGCAGCGCCAGCCGCGTCTCTTCGGGCTTGTTCCAGTAGCCCTTCATGACCTGTGGGCCCTTGACGACCAACTCGCCCGGTTCGCCCGGCGGCAGTTCCTTCTCTCCGGTTTCGAGGTCCATGATCTTGCTGTCCGTGTCCGGAAAGGGCACGCCGACGGTGCCGATGCGATTGTCGCCAAAGAGCGGATTGTCATGTGTCACGGGGGTCGCTTCGCTCAGCCCGTAACCCTCGACGAGGTGGGCGCCGGTCAGCTCCTGGAACTTTTTCTGCACCTCGACGGGCAGCGCCGCCGCTCCGCTGAGGCAGGCTTTGAGGGACCCAAGGTTGTACTTACCCAGTTCTGGAAAGTTGAGGCAGGCGGTGTACATCGTCGGCACGCCCGGAAAGTAGGTCGGTTTGTGGCAGTCAATCGACTTGAGCAGGTGAGGAAGGTTCCGCGGATCGGGAATGAGAATCATCGACGTTTGTTGCAGAACGCAATTGTTCATGCACGCCGTCATCGCGTACGAGTGATAGAGGGGCAGCGCAACGATGGACCCCTCGCTCGGTCCTTTTTGCACATTCGCCACCCACTCCTTGCACTGTATCGCATTCGCGACAAGGTTGCGCTGGGTAATCTCCGCCGCTTTGGGCACGCCGGTCGTTCCACCCGTGTACAACAGCACCGCCGTGTCTTCGGGTTTCATCTCAACCTTCGGCGGCGTCGCGGGCGCATTGTTGACCACGTCCAGGAACCAGTGCTCATCCGCGGCGATGGTCACGCGGTGCCCTTCTTTCTCTTCGACGAACTGCTCAAAGGCCGCTTTGAGTTTGGGGGGAAAATAGTCCTTGATGTTCGTGACGATGACGTTCTTGAGCTTGGTGTTCGGCCGCACCATACGGACGTAGGGGTAGAGGCGTGAGAGGCAGATGATGGTTTCCGAGCCGGAATCATTCAGCTGAAATTCCAGCTCGCGGGGAACATACATCGGATTGTTCGGCGCGACAATCGCTCCCAGTTTCAAGATGGCGTAATAAGAGATGACGTACTGGGGGCAGTTAGGCAAATAAATCGCCACGCGGTCGCCCTTCTTGACGCCCAGCGCGGCGAGGCCGTTCGCCAGCCGGTTGGTCAGGTCGTTCAGTTCCTTGTACGACAGCTTGGCGTCGACCAGTTCGGGACCCAGCATCCCCCCGAAGATGGTTGCGGTCGCATCGGGGACCTGGGTCGCCGCCTCTTCGAGAAAGTGCTGCATGGGGACGTTTGGGTAGTCGAGGTGGGCACGGACACCCGGTTCATAGTGCTTGAGCCAGCGCTTTTCCATGTCTTCTGCCTCCTAGCAGAGAACGCGACGGTGGGTCGCAGTCTATTAACGACTATGGCTTGTCCCGGCCAACATCATGGACGAAAATGATCAGCGCCGCCTTGCCCAAGCGAAGGCGTGTGGGGGATAGATCTCGTGGATGCTAGCATAAACCAGAAATGCACCGATGTATATCGATAATTCGGGGGATTTTTCTGACCCCGAGCGCGCCAGGGTGGTTTCTAGCGGGCATCACGGGGGATAGATAGTGTTGACACCTTACCCAACAGGGGTACAATACGGATTGTTGGGTAAGGCAGCTCGCTCGGGGAAGGAGGGAGAATGCCAACGCGCAACCGGCCGATCGTGCGAAACGATCTTCTCGCGGCTTGCGACCTGGGCTTGGCCATTTCCGACGAGATTCGTGTGGGCTCGCCGGAATGGTATGCCTGGTTGGCCGATCATCCGGCGTTCACCTTCGAAGGGAGCACAGGACATTTTAGCGCCCGCCGTGAGACGAGGCGAGCGAGCTCCTACTGGTACGCCTATCGTTGGCGCGCGGGCAAACTGTGCAAGGCCTATCTTGGGAAAACGGCCGAATTAACCCAGGAGCACCTTGAGCAGGTCAGCGCTGGCTTGGCCGGACAGAATGGCCATCCGGGGTTAGCAGGCGTCACCGATCCCGTGCAGTGGGTGGATGCGCTGAAACACCCTTTGGTCGCAGCGCCGATCTCCGAACCCGCTCAGGCAGATCTCTCGTTCCTGTCCCTCACCAAAGTCCGTCCGCCTGCACTCCCTCAAAAGCTCGTCGCCCGGCCGCGTCTCACACAGCGCATCGGCGGTCAGATCACCTTGCTCGTTGCGCCCAGCGGCTTTGGCAAAAGCACGCTCCTCAACGAATGGCGGCAGACCTGCGGCATGCCGGTCGCGTGGGTCTCTCTGGATGCGGACGATAACCAGCCGTTGCGCTTTTGGTCGACGGTGACCGCGGCTTTACAGACGGTATACTTCAGCTTCGGTCAGGACTTGCCCCCTCATCTGCGCGCCCCCTCGTCCGCGGACCTATCGGAAATTGTCATCTCTTTGACGAATGCCATCGTCAAAGCCAGCGAAGCGCCCGGGTCTCCGCCCCGGATGTGCCTCATCCTGGACGACTATCAGCACATTCAAAACAAAGACATCCACGCTTCCTTGCAGACCTTGCTGGAACATTTACCGCCAGCGCTGCAACTCGTCATCTCCAGTCACAATAGACCGCCTCTGGCATGGGGGCATTTGCGCGCCCGCGGGCAGGTGACCGAGCTCGAGACTGGGGACTTGCGCTTTACCCTGGAGGAGGGAATCGGCTTTTTGCAGCAGCACACCGAGGCGCATCCCCTCGCCTATGGCGATATGCAGACCATTATCAAGCGCACCGAAGGATGGGCCGCCGGACTTGCGCTCGCGTCCCTCGCACTGAATCAATCGGGAGACCGACAGCCGCTCTCTACGGCTTTCACCGGCGCGCACAGTTATCTGCGCGAATACTTTATCGAGAGCATCTTGTATCGCCAACCTCCTTCCGTCCAAGAGTTCTTGCTCGAGACGGCCATTCTAAAACACCTCACCGGCCCCTTGTGCGATGCCGTGACGGGGCGAACCGACGGCGCCGAGATGCTCGCCTACTTGTGGCAAGAGAATTTATTCCTCGTCCGGCTGGAGGAGCCGAATTGGTATCGCTATCACGATTTGTTCGCCGAGACTCTTTATGATCAACTGCAGCGGCAGCTTGCGAGTGGCATCCCGCGCCTGCATCGGCAGGCCGCCGAATGGTATCGCAAGCATAACGC
>JAMDCU010000127.1 GCA_023489485.1 Chloroflexota bacterium | reverse complement strand
TTTCAATCTTGACGTAGGGGGGGATATCCGCTATAATTTAGGCACAGCGCGGGTGTAACTCAGTTGGCAGAGTGTCTGCTTCCCAAGCAGAATGTCGTGGGTTCGAATCCCATCACCCGCTCTTGAGGACCGGGGCATTGGCCCCGCAGAAACCAGCCGATGCCGGCTGGTTGTTTGTTTTCTAGTTACGAGTCCCTTCGGTCATTGAATCCAAATTCGTTGATAGGAGCGACTCGCGTTGCAATCCTCGTACTCGGAGGCGAAGCATGACGATAGAGGTTCCCAAGAACGCGTTGAGGCTATTGACCGATTTGACGGGCGAACCCCGTTTTGAAGTGGCTCTGTGGATGGCTCTCCGGGACACGGTGGAGCATCGCCTCGAAAAGATCGCGGCGGAACGCAAGGTTTTTGAAGACAAGTACCAGATGGACTTTACGGCATTCAAGCAACGATGGGACACAGGCCAAGTGCCTCACCAGGATACCTATGAGGTGGAGAAGGACTATTTGGAATGGGAGGGGCTAATCACGCGGCAAGCTAAGCTGGAGGAAACCGCCCAGTGGCTGCCCCAGACGCAGTAGAATTCGCGACTCGCGTCGCTGGCGCGTGCCAGGCGTCTCCGATCGTTCAATCGTATTCAGTCAGCATCCAGGATAACGTACTGGTCAAGGTTCGCGCCGACCTTCGCCCCGATTTGTTCGTGGACGTGTTCTACAATGCAGTTACGGGCAAGACCTCTTTCGCACTGATCAGGTCCACGGTCCGCCTATATGGCGTGGATAACACAACGTCTTGGCATGTTCATCCCTTCGAGGACCCTGACTCGCACCAAACTTGTCCGCCAATGGAGTTCGAGGTGTTCCTTCAGAGAGTTGAGGAATGGCTGAGCGGAAACCTCCATCCCTGAGAGGGGCCCGTTTGCACCAGCCCCAGCGACCGGGCTGGTGTTTTGTTTCGGAGGATCGATGAGTCTGAAAGAAATCGCAGCGCAACTGGAAGCTCTGAGTACGGCTGAAAAGGCAGAGCTGCTTAGGCGGCTCGCGCTCGACCTGACTCATGCATGGCCCGGGATTGACAAGACGCCGGGCGTCGCGGGCGGCGAGGCGTGCATTACGCACACCCGGATCCCGGTTTGGGCTCTCGAAGGTTATCGCCGCCTGGGTTGGAGCGAAGCCAGGATCCTGGAGAACTATCCCACACTCCATGCTTCAGATCTGGTGGCCGCGTGGGCCTACGCTGATGCGCATGGGGACGAGGTTGACGACGCCTTGCGCAAGAATGAGCAGGCTTAGCATGGCGCGGCTTTATGCGAACGAGAATTTTCCCTCAGGGACCTTACCGAAACACCAGTCCAATAAGGCTGGTGTTTTTCGTTGGGCAGATGGCCTGATTCCGAACCCCACTTGAATCTTGGTGGCTCAAGTCTTCAAGCAACCAACCCTGTCAGCCACGAGGAGAGCGGGAAAATGTGTCGTCGATTTTGATCGGAAAGCCAAACGCGAACTCACGGAGCGCCTAAGCAATACCGTTGGTCTGGACGAGCACCTCATCGAGGAGTTGAGAGATTATTGTTTGCACCATCGCGAACCCGCCGTCCAAGTGGCCGCCGTTCTCGGGTTGGAAAAGACAGGGAGCAAGAGAGCGGTGCTCGCCCTCACCGAACGAGTGTTGGAAGATGGGGACCTGTGGCCGACGGACCGGGCGATGGAGGCGCTCTCCACGCTGGCTCAAAGCGGGGGGCTTTTTGCCCTAACGGCGACATTCTTGACCGATAGCCGGTCTGTTCACCCGAAACTAACCCTGCTATACGATGGCGCCAAGAGGCTGCACCGGCAGGACGTGGGCCAGTCGCTTGAAGCGATTTACCGGCATACGGGCACGAAATACGACCCACGGGAACTCGTCCCCGGGATGCTCACGAGTTTCGAGCACATTCCGCTTGCCGATATCTCCAAAGGCGCGGTTCTGGCAGGGTTGTTTCGTCCCCTTCCTGTCTGGGCGGGAAATGTGCCTGTTCCGGACGAGGGTAAGGCAGAACGCGCCATCACATTCTCAGAGTTGCGGCTCCCAGGTCTTGCAGAAATCTTGGGGGCACAGCACAATTCCGGTATTTAGCAGTCCATGGGAGCCTGGCTACTGCCCAGAGATACATGTTACCGTCCCTCTCTTCGGAGCCACTCCAACGGCGTAGATGGGGCTAATATCTGGCGAATTCTGCGAGGAAAGCGGGAGAGCGTCCCGCGCGAAATCCTCATTCGCCTGGGCGTCGCCCTTGTACTCGAATCGACTAAAGCAGAGAAACTGATCGAAACCACCAACGAACTCCTCGAGGCAGCAGGCCTCGGGCGACTATAAGGATCACTTTGGGACCGCAGAGGGCCAGGGAGCGCTCCCTGGCCCTCATGATTCGTTGCTCAGCGCACTATGAGCGGCAGGAACAGCGCACTGGCTGCGCGGATGGTGTATGAGTAGACGGAGTTCAGTTGTGCGGTGCCGGACTGACGGCTCACGCTGCCCTTGCCGGAAGAATCCGTTTGGATTACGTCGATTGTGTATCCTCCAGTCCCCGTTCCGATGACTTGGAGGTAGTATGAGGAACTTGATGGTTGGGGGATCAACACGTACTTGAATTCGGGAAGTGTGTTTCCGTCCGGACCGGCAATGGCGCCCGTCACATATCCGGCATTAGGGATTTCATTATAGGATAGTCCCGTTCTCGGATCGTAGCCTACTCGGCGTCCTTGGGTATCGGTCACAAGAAGTTGGACGGGCGAGTGAGCGGAAATCTCTACGGCAGATCGGTTGAAGGTGGTTGGGCCAAGCATATAGTAGTAAGCAGCTTGAAAATCGTTCTTGCCGTACCGGCCCAAAAGTGTGACCTGGCCGTACACTGGATCATTGATGGTATAGGTAGCCTGATTGTGGACGGTAGTCTCACCCGTGACGACCACGTAGTGAACACGAGTCGGCGAACCGGAAACGCCAAGTTGAAGCATCACCAAGTCCCCCTTGGTGAGCTGACTGTGCAACCCAGTAAAGTCGTTGGCCGGTCCTACGCCGCTCTGGAAAACATTCACTCCCTTTGACCAAGCGTACTGCTCGAAGGAAACTGGATCCAGCCCCTGCATATGTGCGTTCAAATCTCCGGGGTCTGTCTGGAGCGGCGGGGAATAGAGTTGCCCATAGTGACCAAGAATCATTGCGTAGCTTGCAAGCGCACAGCCATACCGACCAACGGTGTCGTAGGTATCACCGCTCGCATAGCCGAGGAGAGTCTGATTGTACCATGGGGGGTGCCAGGGCAATGTCGATGGCGTGGACGGGTCACCTTGCAGATAGACGGGGACCTTGCCAATTCCGAGAGTCCATTCGGAGAAATTCTGGGTTGCATCGCCCGAGAGCACAATAGGCTGGGCATTTGGCCAGAACTTACAACCGCTTTTGACCGCGCCCAGCGTGTACGTGCCGGCGGCCAACCCGCTCAGTGCATAGTTTCCATAGGTGTCGCTAGGCGGACTTGTGTGCCCAGCACCATCGGAAACAGATACGCCGGAGATACAGCCGCTGCTGCCAGTCACTTGGCCGGCGATGGAGTAGGCTGCCGAAGTAAAGTTCGCTGTCACGGTCCTATCCGCTGTCATTGCTACCGAGGATGGGCTGGTACTCCCGGTTAAATCCCCGCTCCAAGCGCTGAATGCGTAGCCAGAGTTCGACGTTGCAGTCAGGGCCACGTTTGTGCCGGATGTGTAGTGATCCCAACCAGAACCAGTGTTGCAGTTGGGAGGGGGATTCGCGGTTATGGTGCCACCGCCGCCGGGACTGACACTAGTTGTCAAATTGAAGCATGCTCCGCCGAATCCCACGACGTCTACAGGAATACCACTCGACGTGCCTGTGCCGTCCCCTAGCTCGCCGTAATCATTCTCTCCCCAGCATTTGATCTGGCCAGCTGACGTGACCGCACAGGTGTCAAATCCGCCTGCGGCAATGAAGACCACACCGCTACTCAGACCGTTAACAGGATTTGGGACCAACTTTTCGACTGTCGTCCCGTCGCCCAGCTCGCCATAGTCATTGCTCCCCCAGCATAGGACACCTCCACCTGTCATGAGAGCACAGGTATGAAATTCACCAGTCGCAATGGCACTAACGCCGCTGGAGAGCCCACTCACGTTTACGGGGGTGAGTCGATCTGTCGTTGTTCCGTCACCTAGCTCCCCGGCCGTATTCCAGCCCCAACACTTGACGCCGCCGCCCGTCGTCAGCGCACAGGTATGCCCGCCAATCGCGAAAATCCCGCCGGTCGCAATCGCGGTCACCCCACTGGTCAATCCTGTCACGTCTACAGGCGCGAGACGGGTTGTGGTTGTTCCGTCCCCTAGCTGACCATCGGAATTCAGCCCCCAACACTTTACGCCGCCGCTTGAGGTGAGGGCACAGGTATAATACTCACCTGCATCAATCGCGGTCACCCCGCTTGTCAACCCGGCCACGTCTATCGGCGTGAGACGGTTTGTGGTTGTTCCGTCCCCTAGCTGACCAAAGGAATTCAGCCCCCAACACTTTACGCCGCCGCCTGAGGTGAGGGCACAGGCATGCAGGCCTCCAGTTGTAACTGCGGTCACTCCGCTCGTTAGCCCACTTACGTCTACGGGGGTGGGTCGATCTGTCGTTGTTCCGTCACCTAGCTCCCCGGCCGTATTCCAGCCCCAACACTTGACGCCGCCTCCGGTTGTGAGAGCGCACGTATCACCGTGACCCGTTGCTATGGCGCTTACTCCGCTTGCCAGACCGACCACATCTACAGGAGCGGGGCGACAGACAAAAATCCCCCCGCAGGGCGTTCCGCCTCCGCCATCACCAAGCAGACCGTGATTGTTTTCGCCCCAACACTTGACGCCGCCTCCGGTTGTCAGCGCGCAAGTGTGGAATGCCCCCGCAGCAACCTTCGTTGCTGTGCCCATTGGCACGCTCCGAGGAAGCGTAACCGGATGGCGCCGTGGCTCTATTGCTGCTCCAGCTAAGCCTGCAGATGGCGACGGGAGCAGCGTTACAAGCACCAGTAACAGGAGGATGCCCAATCGCCGAGTTGTCATTTCACCTTGTCCTTCCCAGATAAATCAAAAGCACCTGCCGCTGACGCGAAAGCGCGACAAACGGCAGGTGCTTTAACATCTGCGAGAAAAGCGCGTAGTAGAGACAACCCTGTCTCGCACGCCCCATCTCTGCGCTCCTCGTGTGGAGTGGAAGCAGGTCGTAGATGAACGATCAGAGGCAAAGGGCAACCTACGTTGCCATTCTATCACCAATCCCGATGAAGGCAAATTCGCTCTTCGCCCGGGTTGCCGTAATTGCCTAGATCGGGAGTGGCCAAGTGGCTTGATTGACAAGTGACAGAGCATGACTATAATGGATACAAAGTTCAAACCAAACACGCCATTCTGCCTCGGAAAATGTCGTAGTCGGAAATCGGGACACAGAATGTCGCAATCGAGCGGGACGAAATTCTGCCGGGATACTACCTGGTGATTACTTCCCAAGCAGAATGTCGTGGGTGCGCCTCGTGAGGCGACGAATCCCATCACCCGCTCTTGATGACCGGGGCATTGGCCCCGCAGAAACCAGCCGATGCCGGCTGGTTGTTTGGTTTTACGATAGACGCATCTTATGCCCACAGTTCTCGTCATTGGACCCTATCGCTTCTTCTTCGTCTCGATTGATTATAGCGAGCCCCCTCGCGTCCATGTGCGGCGGGAGAAGATGGTCGCCAAGTTTTGGCTGGACCCTGTTGCCTTGCAGAATGCAGGCGGCTTTAACCGCACGGAGCTGAACAAGATCACCGACTTGGTCGATGTGAACCGAAAGGTGCTTTTGGAGCGATGATATGAGTTCTTCGGTCATTGAAATTCAAGAAGCGCGCGCTACCAGGGTCACGCTGACAGACGACTCTCTCGCCGTCGACTTGGCGGATGGTCGCACGATCATAGTACCTCTCGCGTGGTATCCCCGCTTGTGGTACGGGAAGCCTGAAGAGCGCCACCATTTCGAGCTTATTGGAGACGGTACGATCATCCATTGGTCCGACCTCGACGAGGATCTGAGCGTTTCCGGTCTTTTGGCAGGCCGTCACTCGGGGGAGAGTCCGGAATCACTCAAGAAATGGCTCGCCGCTCGGAGCAAGTGAGGGAAGACGAGCTTCGGGGAAACTGCAGCACAGTGGGTGGAATGAGCATATCTCTCACGTCAACATGCACCAGCCGTTTCGAGCTGGTGCATTTGTTTTCCGCTCCTCCATAACGCTATTAGAAACAAAGCTTCGTAAATGGCTTGACGTCCAATCTACGCCGCCTTCAGGCACCGTGACTCTGAGCAATGCTCGAGCAGGCATACCTCCGAGAATTACTCGGAAAATAGAGTCCAGACAAAAAGTCTTTCTTCTACGTCGCTTTGACGACGGAGACGGTTAGCCTATAATGGTACAGAGCCGCGTTGTCTCTTGAAAGAGGCGACAAATACCGTCTTCGGCTCAAGGGGTCTGTCATGGAAAAGAAAAACATCGATTGGGCGAATCTCGGATTCGGTTATATCCAGACTGGGAAGCGCTACGTTTCCAATTTCAAGAACGGTGCCTGGGACGATGGTGTTTTGACCGAAGAGGCTACCGTTACGCTCAATGAAAGCGCAGGAGTCCTGCAATATGCGCAGACTATATTCGAAGGGCTGAAAGCCTATACGACCCAAGACAATCACATTGTCCTCTTTCGCCCAGAGCTGAATGCCGAACGGATGGAGGCTTCTGCCAAACGCTTGGAAATGCCTCCCTTTCCCCAAGACCGATTTATCGAGGCGGTCGTCCTGACGGTCAGAGCGAATGCTGCTTTTGTGCCGCCCTATGGGTCAGGGGCCGCTTTGTATATTCGCCCGTATTTGTTTGGTACCAATCCCGTCATCGGCGTCAAGCCCGCCGATGAGTATCAATTTCGTGTGTTTGTCACACCCGTCGGTCCGTACTTTAAGGGCAAGGCCCGCCCCCTTTCCTTGCGGGTCAGCGATTTTGATCGCGCGGCGCCCAACGGCACTGGCCATATCAAAGCCGGGCTGAACTATGCCATGAGTCTTCACGCCCTCATGGCGGCCCATCACGAGGGGTACGATGAGAACCTGTATTTGGATGCGGCGACACGGACCAAGGTCGAAGAAACGGGCGGCGCCAATATCATCTTTGTGACCAAAGATCGCCGAGTCATCACCCCCAAATCCAAAAGCATTCTGCCCTCGGTTACGCGCCGCAGTCTGCTCTATGTCGCCAAAGAGTACCTTGGGCTGGAAACCGAGGAGCGCGAAATTGCGTTTGAAGAAGTGCAAGACTTTGCCGAATGTGGATTGTGTGGTACCGCGGCGGTGATCTCGCCGGTGGGCAAAATCGTCAACCACGGCGAAGAGGTTTGCTTCCCATCCGGAATGGACAAGATGGGAGCGATTACGCAACAGTTATATGATACTCTGACAGGCATCCAGATGGGGCGCCTTGAGGCTCCGAAAGGTTGGCTGAAAATCGTCGAATAGACGGAGATTATTTTCTTCCCAAGCAGGATGTCGTGGGTGCGCCTCGTGAGGCGACGAATCCCATCACCCGCTTTCGAAACCAGCCTGAAAGAGGCTGGTTTTTGTTATTCCAGGCAAGCGAGCGATTCTTGCCCTGACCGAACAAGTGTTAGACGATGGGAGCTGGCGCCTGACGGAGCGAGCGATGGAGGCGCTCGCCACGCTGGCTCGCTCTGGTGGCCTCTTGGCTCTGACGGCAACATTCCTGAGCGACAGCCGCTTCGTTTTCCGGAAACTAACCCTGTTATACGTTGGCGCCAGGCGGCTGCACCGGCATGACGTGGCCGAGTCGCTGGAAGCAGTTTACCGGCATATGGACACGAAATACGAGCTCAAGGAATTGGTCCCGGACCCTCTTCCAACGCTTGAGCATTTTCCGCTGGCAGCTTACAATTTGAATATATTCAGCTTCGTTTCGCCTCTTTGGATCGCCAAGAGAGAGCCGCCGCCCCAAGCGCACGCGTAGGGCGGCGGCTGTCGGTCCTATCCAAGCGCAAGCTCAACTACCCTGCAGCGCGCCAAGACGAAACGGGTCAGCTTTACACGGGGCTATCCTTTCCTTGCCTCACCTAGAGAGGTAGGGCAGGTACAATCGGGCCCCGACCAACACCTGAACATTTGTTTGTGCTAGGTTCCCGTCGCTGTCGAAGGCGGCCAACGTAATCGTGTGGTTGCCGGGTGAGAGCACCACGCTCGCGTTCCGACCGCTGCCAATGACCGCACTCCCCTCTTTCCACATGATCGAAGTCTCAGGAAGTGCGCCGTCCTCCGGATCATTCGCATCCCCTTGCAGGATCACGGGATTCCCCGGCGGCACCACGTCGTTCGGATGCGGTAAAGTGATCGCCACCGTCGGCGGTTTCCGCGCGACGGTGAAGATAGCCGAATCGGCTTGACCGGTATTCAACCCGTCTGTCGCAATCACCCGGAACTTGGCATTCGTGCTGCCGGGGAGCGTTGCAGTATCCACGGGCAAGCTGGTGCTGTGCACATTGGCGGCAACTGGGAGCCACGTTTGTCCGCCATCGGGAGAGTAGAGCACCATAAAGGTCAGGGGGTCGCCGTCGAGATCGTTTGCGGTCCACTGCACGTTCTGGGTTCCACTCCACTCCGCCCCAGCCGTCGGTGCCGTGATGTTCACCGTCGGAGCATGCGCCGAGACATTGATTTGGTCCAAGACCTGCGTTCCCCGCATGAGCCTGATGCTGCTCAACGCCGCGGGGTCAAATCCCCTCGGCAGTGCCGCTTGGAAGTTAAAGTACGCAGTGTTGACTGGCTCCTCGGGGTCGTCCAGAAACGCGATTGGGAAGGTGAATACGTCGAAGGTGCCCGCGCTCTTGTTCACGAGCCGGAGAATATATTCCCCTTGACTCGGATTCGGCGTTGAAATGCCGGGCTGCACAAATACCGGACTCAGCGTACCCGTGCCATCGCGGTTTATTTTCCCGGACAAGTAATAGACCGTCTGCGCAGCAGAAACCCCTTTCGCCGCCAGCGGACCTGACCCGGCTGCAAAGTTGTTGTAGAGATTCGTCCAGCGGTATGGGGAAATCCACTTGGTCGGCAGATTCCCCGACTGGCAGTACGACATGAGATCAGGATACGTGCTGGGAACGACGGAGTGAGTCGTGCCACTGGCAGACCACGGCAATCGCGTGTCGAAGCCGACTTCGTTGACGTTGCTGTTTGCATACGGCCAATTCGGATCCGGACCGGCCGCGCCGCAGCCGTTGGGCACGTGATGTCCCCACGTGCCCGTGACGGAGCGGTCCAGATTGTGATTGATCTCATGCGCCATCGTACCCTCGAGCGAGGAGCCTCGATAGCCGCGCGCGACGCGCCCCGCGCCGCCGATCCAGACCGGATCGGAGATACCGCCGCCCGATGGAGTTAGCCCGTAGATTTGATCGGGCAGGGTAAAAGGCACCTTGCCGGTAAAGATGAACGATATCGCCCAGCCGACGAAAGTCGCGTTGTAGTAATTGTTTAGCGCGGCGATCGTATCACCCACCGTCGTCGGTCCCACGACCGTCCAACTTTTCTGCACAAAGTTCACGTCGCGGAGCGGGTACACCGCCTTCAGGTAACTCTCCTGACTGGCAATCTCCGCATTGGAGGGGACCACCGGCGAACTGCTGGTGCCTGTGTTAATGGGCACGACCCAATAGGTGGGCACCGCTTTGCTCGTAAACGTCAAATTGAACGGCGTGGTGGCTGCCTTGTGATTGGAAGAATCGACGCTCTTGGCAGAGAAGGTGACCATGCCCATGGTCCAACTTTTCGGCAACGCAAAGTTGGCCGTATCGTCGAGAGATGAACGTGTAATTACCGTCGGAGCCCATTGCGACGTGGCAAGCGGCGAACCGGGCAGATCCACTCCGCCAACACTGCCATACAAATAGACCTTTTCTGTTTGCGGGCTGGGAACATTCGTGGTAAGGGCATAGACTCGCGCGACCGTGCTTTTGCCGGCGACCAACGGCAAGGTATTCGATCGGTTCTGCACGGCTTGGGTCACTTCGATCGAATTGGATTCGAACCCGACATTCGCGCCCGACAAGGGTGCGACCGTAAAGCCCGGCGAAGCCGCCAACGAGACATTGATCAAATTGCTAAAGCTCGAAGAGAAGTTGGCGGGTGTGTCGTCCGTGAATGCGGGGCTTACCGAAGCCGCGCGGACGCCCATGCGCGCGCTGCTGCCGGCGGAGGTGCCGATCTCGCTCAGGTCGATCGCGAGTTCCCACACGCGGTGTCTTGAGCACTGAAAAGTGAAAGGCGCAAAGGTCACTGAGAATGTTCCATCTGCCCAGTAGCATCCGAAACCTGAAGCTCTGCTCGAAAAAGTGTTCGGCTGCAGCCCCGTCCAGCTCCCTGCCCCAAGATAGTACTGGTACCGGATGTTGCCATTGCTGGGGCTGGTGCCGTAATTCACATCTACGTTCGGGGTGATGGCCGAGTCGCGGTTTACGTCAAAGGTCAGCCAGAAATAGTCGCCCGTGTCGGGGTATGTGTCGCCCGTGACGTCGAGCAGCACATAGAGCCGCAGCCCGTCGTTGAGGACCGTAGCAAACCCGTCGGGGAAGCTGACCTTGTTCGCAAGGTTCCATTCGCCGGGATCAATCACCCCGTCAATCCGCGGCGGCGTAGAGGTATAGGTGGAAGTGATCGAGACCGCCGGGGCGGCAGGGGTCTCCGCCGCCAGAGGGAGCGCTGCGGTCGAAGAAATGACGCCCCACGCAAGTGAGAGCAGGACGACGATGAGCGTTGACTTGATTTTCATCGGGGACTCCTTTAGGGCTAGGTGTGCAGCTGTCGCGCGAACCGTTGAAGAGTCACGGAAACCCTACTTGCCACCGGCGGCAGATACACTGCTGCTAGGAACAACGGAATGATCGGTGTCGGAAAACGTCTCATCCCGGAGCCGCCGGCCCCCGGCAAACAAAAACCTGCCGCCAACGCGAACGCGCGTCAAACGGCAGGTGCTTGGACATCTGCGAAGATAGCACATAGTAGAGACGGCGCTGTCTCGTACGCCCCCATCTCTGCGCTCCGGAATTGGAGTGGGAACACGTTGTTGGCGAACGATCAGGGGCAAAAAGCAGCTTACATTGCTATTCTATCACCAATCCCGACAAAGGCAAAATCCTTCTCCGCCCAGTTTGCCGTGATCGCTCGGAGGAGGCTAGGCTCGACGTAAACGCGGCCCGAGGAATCGACGGCCACCCCTTCGGGACCGAAGAGGTGCGCATTCCCGCCTCCGGCCGCGCCGGGCTGACCCACGGTCCGCCGGGGTCGGCCAGCCGCATTCAGCTTTTCGCGATCTATCGAGTCCCTCTATTCTTCCAACCAACATTTCGGGCGGAGTGAACAGGGGTCGGGGCGAGGCCCCGACCCCTGTTGGGCTCACCGGCTCGCGACTATTGGCCCTTGCTCAGGACGTAATAGTAGGTCGTGTTCCCGTTCTGATAGATCGGGTTAAAGAACCAACCCTGAACCGACTGTTGCTCGTAGCGACGACTGATGGGCGTGTCTACGAAGATGTCCAGCGCGTTTTGGATGGAGAGCGCATTCAACTGCGAATAGATCGGGGCCCGGGTGGCCGGGTCGGTGGTGGCGAGACCTTGATGAATCAGGCTGTCCAGCTGGTTTTGCAGGGTGGGATCAAAGCTCTGCGAGCTGGAGTACGTGCCTCCGCTGCTCAGGTAAGGCATCACCCAGTCGTTCGGGTCGTGATAGTCTTCCAACCAACCTAGCATGTAGAGCGGCAAGCGCCTGGTTGCCTGGTCCTTCAAGAAGGTGGACCACGCCTCATCGATGACGGAGATATGGAACTTGGGGTTCACTTTGGCGACATTGGCCGCGAGAATCTGGCCGGCCGACTGGCGATTCGAGTTGCCTGTGTTGTAGACAAAGTCCATGAAAAAGCCGTTATTGGACAAGCCAGCCAAACCCGGGTCACCCGCCGCGGCTGCAAATTCGCTCTGGCAGGTCGCCAAGTCGAACTTTTGAGCCGGTCCGTTGGGATCGTAGCCCAGTTCGCCGGGGATGACGGGACCGTTCGGGACGATGCCTTGGCCGTTGCGGGCTTGCTGGAGGAACGTGGCGTAGTCAAAGCACGCGACCATCGCCTTACGAATGTGAAGGTCCGCAAGGAAGTTCGGCGGCACACCGTTCCCGTCCAGCTGCCCGGAACCGATAAAGGAGTTGCCTCCCGTGGTGTTCACCTTCTGGTTGAAAAACATGGTGTCCTGGGAGAGCTGAGTCATGTTCTGGTAGCTAGTCAAAAAGCCGTTCGCATTGACGGGAGTGCATTGGCCGGTGCCCGCGGGGTCGCAGTCTTGCTTGACGAGGGGATCGACCTGCGGATAGTAGTTGCTCGGGACGTCTATGGTGTCGGCACCGCCCGTGGTCAGCATGGCAAAGCGGGTACCCCAGTCGGGAACGATCTTGATGAGGATGTTCTTGATCTTCGGGGCGCCGGAGGGGCCGCCCGTCCACAGCGGTTGCGTGGCCCAGTAGTTCGGGTTGGCCGTCAACGTGATCTGGTTGCCCTTTTGCCATTGGGAGAGCATGTAGGGACCGGTGCCGTTCATCTTGCTGGACAAGGGATCATTGGCGGCCGAGGGATCGTTGAATTTCTGCGCGTCCGCGCAATTGCCATCCCAGTCGCCTTGGGCGACAGCCCACTTTTGATCGATGATACCACCCCACGCATTCGCGATCGAGGGGAGGAAGGGGCCCCAGGGAGCCGGCATTGTCATCGTCACGGTGCCGGCGGTGTTGTCGGCCACGATCATCCTCTGAGCCGCCTGGCACGCGGCGACAAAGTTGCCGTTATAGAGGGAGTTCACGACATCATCGCCCGTTTTGTCCCCCGGCCTGACGCTAGTATCAAGGAAACCGAACGAAACCGTCGGACCAAAGAACGGCTGGAGCATGATCCACTGGGGACCTCCCATCTGGCTTTGGATGAAGCCGCGGACATAGCTATAGGCTACGTCGCTCGGCTGAAAGGTGTCGCCGTTGTGGAACTTTACGTTTTTGCGGATCGTAAACGTCCAGGTCTTGCCGTCAGCAGAAGTCTTCCAATCCGTGGCAAGAACGCCGACGAAATCGGTTACACTGTCCCTCTTGTACATGACAAGAGGCTCGTAGACGTTCTGGATAATGTTCGCGCCCGCGGTCTCATAGTCCCAGGCGGGGTCCAGCGATAGGGGTTCGTCAATATCCGCCTCGACGAAATTGGTTGCACTGCCGCTGTTGTACATCACAAGAGGCAAGTACAGACTCTGAGTGATATTGGCGCGCGCAGTCCCATGGCTCCATGCCGCGATGATCGCGAGAGCCAAGACGAGCACAACGCCTAGGACATGCTTGCTGTGCTTTGACATCACTTCTTCTCCTGTTCCTGGTGCGATTGAATGAATGTCCATTAGTACTTGGTTAAGCGCCGACTTCGACTGGAAAGCCTCACCTACTTTGTCTTCTCATTGACTGAAGTTTGGCAACTTTTGAGAACGAAGGTTCGACTGACAAGTCCAGCAAGCGTCGCGTACTCATGATTTGGCTTTCTTCACGAATCAAAAAGCACCTAGCGCCGACGCGCACGCGCGCCGGACGACAGGCGCTCAACACTAATGCAATGAATGACGCACAAACGAAGACAGGAACCACCGACCGTCTGTCCGCTCCTCTTTGATATGGACCAATCGTGCAGCGGCTTGAAAATCGAGGCCAAAAAAACCCGCGACTGACCGCAGGTTCCCTTGGATTTGTCTCTGTCCGGGGTAGATATCCAGAGCTGAATATAACACTGCGCCCTTGCCAAGTCAATAGGTAGCAGGTTAAATTTAGGTAAACGCCAGGTTAAAGTCTCACGACCTTTCTAGGGGTATTGCCCCCAGTCAAGTCACGGATTCAATGCCTGAAACTGACCTTGAGGTCCACATGCTCTACCCGACCAACAATCTCAGGTGAATGGAGGATTCGGCGGTGGACAACCCAAGCGGCATGGCTACCATAGGCGGCAAGCCGGTTCGGAGTCCGTCACGGCATTCTAACTTGAGATTCTCGCGGCCCTGGTGCGATGGTTAGATAGCCACCATCTGAGTTCATTGCATTCTGTCTCTGGTGCGGGCGTTTCTCTCAGATTGGCCGATTCCACTTTTTGACCCGCTCCTCTCCTTCTGTTACAATCCACTCGTAATGAGAACCGGTTGGCGAGAGTCGAGCTCCCACAAAGGCACCTATCAGGGGAAGACCGCAAGCCGATTCTACCCTGAAGAGTAGCAGCGGAGGAGAGGCGCATGCCCAAATCGGTGGCCCAATCCCTTGACTGGCAATTGACGGAAAAGACCCTCCTTGCTGTCTGGCTAGCCATACTGCTTGTTGCTTTGCCCGCTTGCGATTTCGTCGCCCCGGCCACGCCCACTCCGCCGACAACCACACCAACGGCAACACAGGTAATCACGCCGGAGGTGGTGCGGATACTGGTGACCACCACTCCTTATATTGTGATGATCACGAACACACCCCGACCGACCAACACGCCGACTGTTACGCCGACTCCGACCATTACACCGTATCCGTGGCTGGCGCACCTTCCGATTGTCCCGGATTGTAAGCCAGGCGATCAGGACGAGTTCGTGTGGGCCAAAGACCGCTTTCTCACCGATGCGGGCTGCATTCGGGTAACAGGGACGGTCCAAAAGGCCGCAATCAATCAAGGAGCGGATGACAGCGACGGAAGCGCGATCATCAATTTAAAGTTGGACCAGGCGTACGACAAGTACCTGCAATTCCCGGCGACTATTTACGGGACGTTTCTGAGTAAGCTGCGCTATCTTCGCCTGGAAATCGTTTGCTACGTTGCCACACGCTTTAATGCCTTTCCCTGCGACGCGGATCCTGACCCGGTTCGCAACCCTCTGCCTTTTGTCGGGAAGCAGATTTGGGTGGAGGGCCGCTGGGTGATAAATCTTGAGGATCAAACGGTTGAGTTGCATCCGGTCTATCGCTGGGGACCCAAGTCTCCTTGACAAGATCCAATACCGATCTGGCGCGTACCATCGATTTTTCTGCTCGTGCACTGGCGCGTTCCTCAGTTGCTGCCGTCTCGGGAGCATTCCAGCATGTTGCACGCAGTCGACGTATTACTATCGCGCACCGAGCACAACATGTTTTGTGAATAGTTGCGGCCTGCCCAGGGGGCGAGAAGAATCCCTGCACTGAGGGACTTGGCCTCAAAGCTCATCTCGGTCACTGAGGCGTCCCGGATCAGCGGATCTACCCTGATTTCATCCGAAGGCTTATCCGTCGGGGCGACATCGAAGGGGTCAAGTTCGGCAGGAGCGGGTTGACTACCAAGAAAGCTATCCGTGACTACCTGAAGAAAGAGCGCCGGCCGGGTCCGAAACCTCCCCGTAAGACCCCCAAAAGGCGCAAGAGGCCCTCTTGACAATTAGTGTCGAGTACAACACCATTCGGTAACTGAGACTGGTTACCTTTATAGTCACAATCTCTCTGCTCTTCGCGTCCCTGGCGGTTGGTTCTCGATCAATCGCTCTGCCAGTTCGCCTAGATTATTCAGGATGAGGTCGGGCGGCTTGGGCTGTCGCCTTGCTTCCGCGCGCGTGGATACTCCGGTCAGGACGAGAGCAGTCCGCGCCCCGGCCGCGCGCCCCATCACAATATCCGTTTCCAAACGGTCGCCCACGACCATGCATTGCTCGGGGCGAACCTTCAGCCGTGCGGCGGCAGCGCGAATCATTTGGGGCGAGGGCTTGCCTGCGATCAGTTCCACTTGTCTGCCGGAGCTCGTTTCCAACGCGGCGATGATGCCGGCGCAATCCGGAATCTCGCCGCCGGGGACCGGGCAGGTGCGATCGCCGTTGGTCGCCACGAGGCGCGCATCGTGAAACTTGAGCGCGCGAAAGGCAATGTTCCACTTGCGATAGTCGAAGGTACGGTCCAACGCGGCGACGACGTACTCGATCTCTGCCGGCTCTTCCGTCAGTTGTAGCCCCACCCGGCGCATCTCTTCCTGCAAGGGGGGCTCGCCGATGACGAACACGCGGGCGCGCGGAGCTTGGCGCGCAAAATAGTCGCCGAGCACGCGGCTGGAAGTGATCACGTCATCGGACCCGGTGGGGATACCAAGGCGCGTCAGTTTCGCCGCATACGCGGCCGCCGGTTCCAGCGGCTTGTTGGTTACAAAGACAACCGGCAGGCCATACGCGCGCAGGGCGGCAATAGCTTCCACGGCGCCGGGGAGCGCGTTCTCGCCCAGATAGACCGTGCCATCCAGGTCGAGAATGACACCGCGTGGAGACCCAGCCCGGCCGTCCGACTCCCCCCGCCGGCTCATTCGTGCGGCGCGCCCATGAGAATTTGTTCGGTCTGGCTCGCCGCGAGGCGCGTTGCCCCGGCGTCGACAAAATCGAGCGCGGCTTGCCAGGTCTGGATTCCGCCGGCGGCTTTCACCTGCACGCGCGGCCCCACCGACGCGCGCATCAGCCGTACGTCCGCCAGTGTCGCTCCGCCGGCCGCAAAACCGGTCGAGGTCTTGACGAACGCGGCGCCCGCGGCTTCGGCGAGACGGCAGCCGCGAACTTTTTCCTCATCCGTCAGGCAGTAGTTTTCCAGGATCACTTTGACCACGTGTCCGCGCGCCGCTTGAACGACCGCGGCGATGTCGTCCCGCACTCGCCCGTCGTCGCCGCCCCGCAGCGCGCCGATGTCGATCACCATATCGATTTCGACGGCGCCGCGCTCGAGCGCGTCCCGGGTTTCAAACGCCTTGGTCGCCGAGGTGTGACTCCCGTGTGGAAAGCCGACCACCGTTCCGACCTGAATGTCCGTTCCCTGCAAACACTGCCGCGCCAGCGCGAGGTGGCATGGTTTGACGGTGACCGACCAGACATGAAAGCGCGCGGCGACCGCGCAGCCAGCTTCGACGTCGCGGTTCGTCAGCTGCGGCTTGAGCAGAGAGTGATCGATGATTCGTGCAAGTTGCTCTGGCAACATACGACGACTCCAAAAATCGCGCGCCCATCTGCCGGTGCGCGCGATTTGTTTCGTTGGACTCGCGAGAAAACGGATTTCTGAACCGTCCTCTCCCACCCACGGCTAGGACTCGCGTTCCTCCACTGCCGTAAAGTGAGCGAGTGCCTGGCCCGTCTGCGGATCGAAAAGATGCAGATGGCAGCCGGCGGAACGGATCCAGACCTTTTTCGCGTCGAGCGGCAGGGTGTCGACCGGGACGCGGAGAACCACGTCCACCGTCTCGCGTCGCGCGTAGACCAGCAGTTCCGCGCCCAGCGGCTCGACCAGCAGCACATCCAGCGGCGGCACTCCCGGCAGTTCGCGATCGGTCACGCGCAAGTTCTCCGGACGGACGCCCACGTCCACCTTTTCAGTCGCCGATGCGAGCGTGCCATTCGATCCACTGGCGAAATTGCCAATGGGTGTGCACACAACCGTCGTCGTGGACTTGCGCTCGATCGAGCCTGGGAACACGTTCAGACTGGGGTTGCCGAGAAAACGCCCCACGAAGAGATTAGCCGGCTTGGCGTACACGTCGAGCGGCGCGCCGATTTGCTCGATGCGCCCCGCATTGATGACCGCCATTCGATCGCCAAGCGTCATCGCTTCGACCTGGTCGTGGGTCACATAGACCGTGGCGACGCCGAGGTCGCGCTGGAGCCGCTTGAGTTCAAAGCGCATCGCCGCCCGCACTTGGGCGTCGAGATTCGAGAGCGGCTCGTCCATCAGGAAAAGCTTCGGCTGACGCACGATGGCGCGCCCGAGCGCGACGCGCTGCTGCTGTCCGCCCGACAGTTGACGCGGCTTGCGGTCGAGGAGCTGGTCGATGCCCAAGGTCTGGGCGGCGCGACTGACGCGCGCCTGGATTTCCGCTTTGGGCATGCGCCGGCGCTTCAGTCCGAACTCAAGATTCTGCCGCGCGGTCATGTGGGGATACAGCGCGTAATCTTGAAAGACCATCGCGATGTCCCGATCCTCCGCAGGTGTATCCGTCACACGCTGTCCGCGGATCGACACATCGCCGCGCGACATGGGTTCCAAGCCGGCGATGATGCGCAGCAGGGTCGTTTTGCCGCAGCCGGAGGGGCCGAGGAGGACAAAGAACTCCCCCTCGGCGACCTCCAGGCTCACCTCTTGGAGCACCCGCGTCGCGCCAAAGGATTTGGTGAGATTGACGACGTCGAGGGCGTGGGTCATTGGCTCAGCAGTTTATTCCCTTCTTGGGTCACTTTCTTGAGACCGTCCGTGACGCTGATTTTGCCGGACAGAATGTCCTGGGTCGTGTCGTGCAGCAAGTCGCGCACTTTGGTATAGTTGGGCGCGCCCGGCTCGTAGTACGCGTTTTTCAGCTGGTCCACCGTCACCAGGACTTCGGGATACTTTTTGGCATAGTCTTTCATCACCGGCAGGTCCCACGCGGCGGGCTGGACGGCGATGTAGCCCGAGTTCATGCTCCAGAACGCCGTCTCTTCCGGCGACGTCATCCATTTCATGAATTCCCACGCGGCTTTTTCGGTCGCGGCGTCTTTCTTAAACATGAGGATCTTGCCGCCGCCCGGCGCCACGCCGTACTGCTTGTCCTGGGGAATCTTGACCAGCGACCATTTGAACTTGGCGGAATCGCGGAAGAAGGCTTGCGAACCGCTGGAGTAGATGACCATCGCGGTCTTTTGCGCGGCGAAATCCTGCGAGGCTTGAGCCCAGGGCGTGTACGCCGCCGTCACGTGATCGGTGTTCACCAACTTGTTCCAGTAGTTCATCGCTTCGATCGCGGGCGGCTGGTCGAGGTACAGGGTCTTGAGATCATCGCTGATGATCTTGCCGCCCGCCTCGTACACGAAGGCGTAGTAGATCCAGTTGTACGCTTCGAGTGGGACTTCGATGCCCCACCGGCTCACCTGACCGCCCTGTTTCTCCGTCAGTTTGATCGCATCCTGCTCCATCTCATCCCAGGTTTCCGGCGGTTTGCTGATGCCCGCTTGGTCGAACAGGTCTTTGTTGTAGTAGAGGACGGGCACGCTGCGCTGGAAGGGGAGCGAATACATCTTGCCGTTCAAGTAGCTGTTCAAGAGCAGCGCCGGAAAATACTGGTCGGTGAATTTCTTGCCGCCATCGGCTTGGACGAAACTGTCGAGCGGCTCGAGGATACCGAGGGGCGCAAGCGTCTGAGTGTGCTCGTTGACGACGACCGCGACATCCGGCAGATTGCCGGCGAGCTGCCCGGCTTGGATCTTCTGGAGCGTCGCATCGTAGTTGCCCGTGTAGACCGCCTTGACCTCGATGTTCGGATGCGCGCCGTTGAACTTGGCGACCATCGAGTCCATCACCTTGGCGAGTCCGCCGCCGAGGTCCACGGGAAACCAATAGGTGACGGTGACCTTGCCCGCGGCGGGCGCCGCCGTCGGTTGGCTGGGCGCTGCGGTGGCCGGTGCCGCCGTCGGTTGCCCCTGCGCTGCCGGAGGCGGCGCCGCCGTCGGCGCGCACGCGGGCAAGAGCAGGGCAAGAACGAGCAGAGTTCCGATCAGCCAATACATGCGTTTCATTTCTCCTCCTTGGAAGAATATTCTGTACAGCGATCCTCGCCGCACGTTCGCCCGTTATCCCTTCAATCCCGAGTGCATGAAACTGCTGATAAAATATCGCTGCGCGACAAAGAAGGCGATCAGCAGCGGCGCGGAGACGAACAGGGTCGCCGCCATCAGGAGATTCCAATCGGTGGTGACTTCTTGAGCGATGAACATGCCGAGGCCGATCGGCAACGTCCGCACCGCATCTGTATTCGTCACGATGAGGGGCCAGAAATAATCGTTCCAGTGCGCGACGAGCGCAACCAGCGTGAACGCGAGCAGCGTTGGACGACTGAGCGGGACGAGGAAGTTCCAGAGGAAGCTCAAGCCCGTGCAGCGATCCAGGCGCGCGGCGTCTTCCAGCGCGGGCGGCACCGCGAGGAAGGCCTGCCGCAGCAGAAAGGTGCCAAACGCGCTCGCGGCGAAAGGAATCACGAGCCCCTGGTAGGTATCGAGCCAGCCGAAATTCTTCAACGTCACAAAGTTGGCGAGGAAGGTAATCTGGATCGGGAGGATCATCGCACTGAGGATGATCAGGAAGAGGACGCCGCGCCCAAAGAAACGCAGCCGCGCGAGCGCGTATGCCGCCAAGGTCGAGGTAACCAGCTGCAAGAATATGATGCCGGTTGTGACCACGACGCTGTTGATAAAGTAATGTCCGAACGGCGCGCTGTTCCACGCCAAACCGAAATTGGACAAGGCCACGGTGTGCGGCACCCATTCCGGCGTGAAGGTAAAGACCTCGTCCTTCGGCTTGACCGCCGTGATAATCATCCAATAGATGGGCAAGAGGATGGGAAACAGCGCGAGAATGAGTACGAGATACGTCAGCGCACGGAGAATCAGCGGTTTAGCGCCCATGTGAGAATCCCCGAAGTGATGAGCACGAGTCCGAAGAGGACGACGGCGATGGCGGCTGCCATCCCGAGATCAAGATACTCGAACCCGTTCTGATAGATGAAAAAAACGAGGACGTTCGTCGAATTACTGGGTCCCCCCTGCGTCAACAGATTCACGAAATCAAAGACCTGGAACGATTGAATGATCGCGACGACGGCGATAAAATAGGTGGTCGGCTGGAGCAGCGGCGCGAGGATCGAGATAAAACGATCCACCGCGCGCGCCCCGTCGAGTCGCGCCGCGTCGAGCAGATTCGCCGGAATATTCTGCAAGCCGGCGAGGTAGATCAGCATGTAATACCCGATGTTTTTCCAGATGCCGATGAGCATGACCGTCACTAACGCCCACTGCTCACTGCTCAGCCACGCGGGTCCTTGAACCTGCAAGAGATGCAGCAAATAGTTCACCAAGCCGTTGTTGGCGTTGAACATCCACAAGCCGAGCGCGGCGGCGGCAACCGTGGGCATGATGACCGGGGTGTAATACAACCCGCGAAAGAGGGGCATCGCACGCAGCTTTTGATTGAGCAGTACCGCGAGGACGAGCGCGAGGAGCATCGTAAAGGGGACCGTCGCCAGCACGTACCACGCGGTATTCACCAGAACCTCAGAAAATACCGGGGTCTGAAACAGCGTGAGATAATTCTGCAGTCCGACCCACACCGCCTCGGGCCGGCTCGGCGTCTGCGAGTGCAGACTCATGTCCACGAGGCTGAGGATCGGATAATAGTTGAACAGCGCCAGGATGATGAGCGCGGGGAGAAGGTAGAGATAGGGTTGGAGCCGCAACAAGACGCTACGAGTCATCTTTGAATCTCGTTCACCTTGTGATCGAACAGTCTAGCCCTTGGCGAAAGTGTCGTTCTCTACCAGCCAGAATTACTCGGGGGATACCTCGATGATCGAAATCCCTTGTTCCTTCAAGGATTCACGCCACTCGGCGTCAAGACCCGCATCGGTAACGACTGTGTTTACTTTGGCGAGAGGGCAGGTCGTGAATTCGGCGACGACGCCCATCTTGGTGTGATCGGCGACCACGATGATGGATCCAAAAGTACGCTCGATCATGGCGCGCGCGATCTCGGCTTCCTCTTGAATTGGGGTTGTGAGACCGTGCAGCACACTGATGCCGTCCACGCCCAGGAAGGTCTTTTTGGCGTTGATCTGGGCGACCGTCGCCAGCGCAAACGAGCCTACCAAGCTGTTCGATTGCCAGCGGTAGGTTCCGCCAAGGACGATCAACTCTATCGAGTCTCCGCGATCGGTCAACTCCGCGATCGCGGCCGCGTTACTGGTGATCACCCTCAGACCCGTCACATGCGGCAAATGGGCGAGGACCTGCCGGGTCGTCGATCCGCTGTGGACGAAAATCGTTTCGCCTTCGTTGACCAACTGGGCAGCTGCCTTGCCGATCGCGCTTTTGATTTCCGGGTAGAGCCGATCCTTCTTGACATACAAAGGTTCTCGCTGCATTCGTTCAGCGAGAACCGCTCCGCCATGGGTCCGTTCCAGCAAACCCTGCTCTTCCAGATTTTCCAGGTCTCGGCGGATGGTGACTTCGGAAACGCCAAACGCTTCGCTCAAGGCGGAAACTTTGACAGCTCTGCGCTGACGCGCCAGCGCCAGTATGTGGGCGTGCCGCTCGGCAGGGATTAGATTGCTTTCGGGTACGGTTGCGCCCATGCTAGGGATTCCTACACAGAACCTGTACGCAAGATCGAACTGTTTCGACTATAGCATGATTGATTCTGATTGTCAAATTTCTTTTATCCTTCGATAATTGATTGTTTTTGAGTGATTCCGGGTCTCTTCCGGTCATCGTCTTGGCCAGTTCCCCAGGCGATTTTCCGTAGACGCGCCGCCTCTGCAAAGACAAGCTCTCCACAGACGCACCCTCTGCCGGGGCTTGGTCTGTGGAGAGCGCTCCTCGCAACAGATCGGTCGGCGTGACCCGAGAACGCTGTCCCACGTGAAACAGGACCAGTTCAAAGGTCAATAACTGCTCTCGTCATGGGGTAGGCGTCTCCGGAGCCGGGGCAGGGCACTGGACCTGGGCGAAGGGTTGACCGGGCGTCGTATTCGCCGGGATGCTGCTTTGGCTGGCGCCAGCGCATTGGGCCAGGCCAGGGCCGCCGATAATCAACTGCGGAACTATCGTCGACCCGGTGTTGTTGACCACGCGAACATAGTACGTCCCATTCAGACCGAAACCGCCCGTCCAGCTGAGGTTGTTCGTCTGGCAGGTGCCCGCGTTCACGCCGCCCTGATTGCAGTTGGCGATGATCTCTGTGGTCCCGCGACCAACCGGCTTGTTGTTGGTCCAGCCGCCCGCTACGCTTTCAGGCGTGTAAACCTCAAAGCCGAGACCGTTGGTGACGCCATTCAACAAGAGAATGGTCACGATGGGCCGAGGAAGGGCGTTGCCGCCATTGTCATAGTTAAACAGGAACCACTCCGCTGTCCCGCTGCTCAAGCTCGGGATGGGGGTCCCGAAGTTCATGGCACGGGCCGGGTCGTCAAGGTTCGTCCCGGCGGCCACCAATGCAGGAGCTTGCGCCGGTCCCGACGCGGGAGAGAGACCGGGCGCGAGGGTGGGAGCCGGAGCAGGAGCGCCGCTTGCCACCCGCATGCGGACCCACACAGGGGGAGCAAAGAATAGGCCGCTGGGACTGCGCAATTCCCAAAAGCCTTGAACCGTACCGGCGGTCGTCGGCGCCGTCATCGGAACGGACAGGTCCGCCGTGGCGCCCGGGGCGGTCACCGGAACCGGGACCGAGGTATTCGAGGTCAGCGCCTGTCCGAAAAGAAAGGCCAATGTATAGCCGGGTCCCCATGTGCAGGTACCTGCGTTACGCATCCGCCATGTCTTGGTTAGAGTCTGGCCCGGAGTCACCACGGTGTTATCCGGAATGGTGACGTCGCTGACAAAGGTCGCCGCCGCAGTACAAGGAGGAGCCGCGGCAGTCGAGCTGCTGCTAAGAGTGTTCGTTGGACTTGCCGGCGTGGCAGTCGGCCCCTGAGCCGTTGCCGGCGTACCGAAAGAGAGGCCGAGCAAGGCAAGCAAGAAGATTACCCCACCGGTGATTCTGTGCGTGGTTTTCATTTCTTCTTCTCCTATTCTCGCTGAGGGGTGAAAGCCCCTTCGTATAGAATTAAACGTCTTGACCGCGGTCATGATTACGGCTTCCGGAGAGCCCTTTTCTTGTGACGCAGGCAAGCTAAAATGGTCACAATCAAGGAACAGGACATCTCCGGCGATGCCAACCTGGTCATTCCGATTCGCCTGATCGATCTGTACCCGACGATTTACCTCGGGCACGGCAAAGGCCCGTGGAACTATGATTTGCCGCAGTGAAAAAAGGAGCCCCTATGACGACACAAGCTGGAACGACCGGCGTGCCCGCCGCCCGCTCGCTCTGGGCGCAGTTGACCTGGTGGGTGCTTGTGCTGCCGGTTGTCATGGTGATCGCGCTGGCATTCCAGAACACTTTTCTCCTGAACTACACGCACGTCTTGTCCGGCGCCCTATGGACCGGCGCCGACCTCTTCCTCGGCTTTATTCTCGGTCCCGTCATGCGCCGACTGGACCCTTTGCAGC
>JAMDCU010000061.1 GCA_023489485.1 Chloroflexota bacterium | reverse complement strand
AGAGTCGGTCCTATGGCCGGTGGGGCCATGGGAGACTCTGCCGGGGCCGGGGCACCGCTCGGAGAGGCGAGGCGCGTTCCACAGTTCGAGCAAAAAGCCGCCCCTATAGGATTGTCCATTCCGCAGCCAGGGCACAAGACGCCGGCAGGCGGCTGCAAGCGCGTGCCGCAATTGTTGCAGAACTTGCTTCCATCTCGGTTTTGGGTCCCGCACTGATTACAGTATATCATTCTGGTTTATTCGGAATACGGCCGATCTAGTCCGACAATCAAACGCAGAGCAGTTGCAGTCGCCCCCAATGCAACTCCCAGCAGGATGCCGCTTCCCTCTCGCGCGTCCGCTAGAGCGCCGAACCACGGCACCTGACCGAGAAAGACGATCAGAGCCGCGAGGAGCATCAAGGCCGTTTCAAGACTGCGCGCCCTGAATGCGCGAAAAGCTGCCGTCGCGAGCAGGAAGACGAGGAGCGCCAAGAACGAACTCTGCAGAGGGATGTAGACGTTGTCAAAGATCCACAGCATCGGGCCGCCCGGCAGGCCATAGAGCAAGCCGACGGCGATCACCGCGGCGGAAGTGACAAGGATAATCAAACTGTAGCCCGCGCCCGGTTCGTTACGGCGAACGACCCGGCCAAGATGGACCATGAGGAGATTGACGAGTCCGAGGAGCAGAGCAAAAGCCGCAAGGATAACCGTCCACTCGGCAAAGGCCGTGCCCAATGGATTCAATAACGGGTGCCGCAGAAAAAAAGCCAAGAGGACGATCAGGCCCACCCCGACGGCGACAGCCGTTGCCACCCATCTCATCTATATCCACCCCGTCGCTCTAAGAACTACTGCCGCGAGTATAATCACAATCACGAACCAACGCATGATATCCTGAGCGAGGAGGCTGCTTAGATGCGCCGGTTTGTCCGCGAGATAGGCGCCTCCGGCATAGATCTCTTCACCGAAGAGGGGATGGGCCACCGATGTATAGACAAAAGGCAGCACGCCCACGGTGCTGGTTCCGCCGATTTGCTCCAAGTGACGATTGGCGCCCGTTTCGGCCAACAGCAAAAACTCGTCGCCAAACTGCCCGATCATGACATTGGCAATCAGGGTGCGCGGGTCGAGCAGGGGTAGGGTTCCCGCCGCATAAGGGAACCCATCAATCTGCCCACTGGCATAGAGCGCCGGATTGGGCGATTGGCCGGTGCCCAGGAGTGGGTCGGGGGCGACAAAGCGGGCGCGGGCCGGCTGGTATTCCTCCGGATAGCCGTGGCGGCTATAGGCGCGGCGGAGCAGGTCCTGAGCGACCGGCAGCGCGGTCGGATCCGCAAGAGTGACAATCGGCGGGCTGGCGCTGATCGCGGCGCGATCGGCTACATAGTCCAGAACGGTGAGCCCGGCCATGGTATCGGACGTGTTACTTTTACCGATACCCGCAATACCGAGCGAGAGGTGGACGGGGCGGCCGGCCTCGGCGGCCTGAGCCAGCAAGCGCTTGAGCGTCTCATAAGCCGTTATCGGACGCAAGGTAATGCGCATCCCGCGCTTGACCGCCCAATAGGCAAAGAAGAACGGCGGAAGGAAAACGAGGAACAAAACAAGCGCCTGCGCTTGTTCGGATCCAACTGTCGATTTGAGGAGGCTCAGTAAGGCATCCACGCGACACCAGACTCCGTCGTCGTGATCACGTTCGCCGATGCATCCTCAAGGTCAAGGATACCCGGGTCTTGCTGATTCCAATTGCTTGATCAGTTGTTCCACACTGGCAGGATCTTCGAGCAAGAGAGCGAGGTCTCGCACGGTGGTGCCATTCAGCCATGGACTCAGCAGGGGCTGGGCCACCCACAGCATCTGTGCGCCCGTAAACGCGAACGGCTTGTGCATCTCCAGGAATAAAATCGCCGGAGCAGTCAGGTGCAGCGCAGCCGCGCGGCGTGCCAGGTCTCGAATCAGTTGTTCGCGACGTCGTTGATCACAAGCCATGTTGCTCGGCGTCAAGCCTCTGCCCCCTATTATAAAGCCGGTATTCCGCTACGTCAAAAACACCGCGCGCACCTAACGGCTTGTGCGGGCCTCCTTGGCGGCTTTTAGCCCGTGCGTGTCTGATTCTAACACGGGGCGGGGACGCGTACAATGGGAATGGTGTCACCCCCTCTGGCTGGCGATTGACAAATCTCTATTTCTGGAGATAATTTCACCAACTCCGCTTTTGGAGCTAACGCCATTGTCTCCTGTCTGGAAGGAATGGCGGCCAAGGCGATGACGGAGAGAAGTAGCCGTGCGAAATCCATCAGAGAGGAAGGGCCCTGAGATGCAAGCCCTCCAGGAGGCAGACGGCGAAATTCGCTCCCGAGCCGAGCGTGCGAAATCGGTAAGCGATGAGACTAGTGCGTTCCGCTCGTCCAGCGTTAGAGGGACAGCCGATCTTTCGGCAGAGTGAGGGGATTGGTCGATTGGGTGACGGGATGATTAGGTGATTGGGCGATTGGCCGACGGGCCGACCACCCCAATGACCCAATCGCCGAACGACCCAATCATTCAATCACCTAAAGAGGGTGGTACCACGAGACTGCTGGCTCTCGTCCCTTTCAGGACGGGAGTTTTTTATTGGCGTGACTATGGAACTCACTTTTCACCTCACACCGCGGGGCTATTTCGATGCTCTCGATTCCGCCGTCGATTATATCCCGAGCGAATTTGAACGCGACGGATTTATTCACTGCACGGATGGCGCCGAGGCGATGGCGCAGGTCGCCACGGCGTACTATAAAAATAATCCCGAGCCGCATTACTATCTCTACATCGACAAGGACCGGGTGCGCGCGCCGATCCGCTACGACGACCCGGACCGGCGTTACCCGCACATTTACGGCCCGCTGAACCGGGATGCGATCCTTTCCGTGCGGCCCGCGCGGCGATTACCGGATGGGACGTTTCTCGCTCCGGAGCCTGCGTGAGTCAAGACCACGTTGCCTCCGAAGCGACATCGGGCAACGATTCCCGCCTTGCGCCGTTTGCCGCTCTGCAGAATCGTGACTTTCGTCTGCTCTGGTTCGCCCAGCTCATTTCCCAAGCGGGCACGACAATGCAGACGATCACCATCAACTGGCACATTTACATCCTGACCGGCTCAGCCCTCGCGCTCGGCCTCACCGGCCTTGTCCGGGTCGTGCCGATCATCGTCTTTTCGCTGGTCGGCGGAATTTTCGCCGATGCCCACGACCGCCGGCGGCTGTTGCTCGCCACGCAGAGCGCCATGATGATCTTTGCTGCGCTCCTCGGCGTGATCACCGAGACCGGGCACGCGTCAGTCCTGCTGATCTATTTGCTCTCGGCGCTCACCGCTGCCACCGTCGCGTTTGACAGTCCCGCCCGACAGGCGCTCGTGCCGAATCTCGTGCCCAGAGAGCAACTGACGAATGCGCTCAGTTTGAATAACATGATGAGCCAAGCTGCCGCCATCATCGGGCCGGCGCTCGCCGGTTTTGTCATCGCAGGTTTGAGCATCGCCGCCGTGTACTGGATCAACGCGGTCTCCTTTCTCGCCGTGCTCTTTGCGCTCCTCCTTATGAGGACGCCGTCGCAGGAGAATCTCGGGATCGCGCGGGTGACGCCGGCAGCTTTAAGAGAAGGCATCAGCTTTGTCCGGCACTCGACGATTATTCTCTCGACGGCGCTTTTGGATTTCTTTGCCACATTTTTCTCGTCGGCGTCCGCCCTGCTGCCTATCTTCGCCCAAGATATCCTACACGTAGGGCCGCAGGGGTTGGGAATCCTGTACTCGGCCGAGTCCATTGGCGCCGTCGTGGCCGGCCTCGGCGTGGCATTCGTCGGAAACGTTCGGCACAAGGGGGTTGTTCTGTTATGGGCCATCGCCTTGTACGGGTTGGCCACGGCGCTGTATGGGGCCTCGCAGTGGTTCCTGCTTTCCTTTATCCTTTTGGCCTGCGTCGGCGCGGCCGATACCGTCAGCACGATTCTGCGGAACACGATTCGCCAGATTGCGACGCCCGATTATTTGCGAGGTCGGATGACATCGGTGATGATGATCTTTTTCATGGGCGGCCCGCAACTGGGTGAACTCGAAGCCGGGTTGGTCGCGGCGTGGCTCGGAGCGCCCCTTTCGGTCATCACCGGGGGCGTGGGAACTATTATTGCCGTCGCCATCATGGCCTGGCTCGTGCCGTCGCTCAGGAATTACCGCGAGCGGGCGGAACCGGCCGGGGTCCATGCGTCAGCCGGCCAATGAAACAAGAAGATAGCCGAAAGAGGCGAGAGTGAGGGGGACAGGGAGTAGAGGAGGAGGAGAAGATGATTGATCGCTTGAATCAATTGCGCGAAGAGGCGTTGGGCGCCCTCCAGCCGATTTGGGATGATGCCCAACTCGAGCAGTGGCGCGTCAAATTTCTCGGACGCAAAGGGGCGCTCTCGGCGGCCATGGACCAACTCGGAGCGCTTCCCAAGGAACAGCGTGCGGTGGTCGGCAAATTGGCGAACGAGACGAAAAACGCGCTCGAATCCGCCTATCAAGTGAAGGTGGGAGCTATCCAGCAGCGGGCGCTGAGTGAATCGCTCGAGACCGAACCATTGGATGTGACCCTCCCCGGACGGCCTGTAGCTACGGGCCGCCTGCATCCGGCGACGCAGAACCTGCGCGAGATCTATCGCATCTGGGGCGACATGGGTTTCCAGGTCTTTCGCTCCCGCGAAATCGAAACGGACGAGTTAAATTTTCAGCTGCTCAACATCCCGCCCTTCCATCCGGCCCGCGATAACTGGGCCACCTTTTACGTGGCCGGCACAGGCCAGCGCGTCGTCCTGCGCACCCATACCTCACCGGGCCAGATTCGTGCCATGCGTCTCCTCTCAGAGAATGGCACTCAGCCGGTACGTGTCATCCTGCCCGGGATGTGCTATCGTTACGAGCAGATCAGCGCGCGCTATGAAATCCAGTTCTATCAAGTCGAAGGGCTGGCGGTCGGGCGGAACGTCACCTTTGCGGATCTCAAGGGCACCCTGACGGAATTCGCGCGGCGGATGTATGGCGAGCGCCCGGTCCGCTTTTATGCTGATCACTTTCCCTTCACCGAGCCGAGCGCTCAAATGGACGTCAAATGCATCATTTGCGAGGGGAGCGGTTGCCCCATCTGCAAGTATACGGGCTGGCTCGAGATTCTCGGCTCCGGTATGGTGCACCCTCAGGTTCTGCGCAACGGCGGCTACGACCCGGACGAGTGGAGCGGCTTTGCGTTCGGTATGGGGGCTGAACGAATCGCCATGCTCAAGCACGGGATCGAAGATATTCGCTATTTCTGGGCGGACGATCTCCGTTTCCTCGAGCAGTTCTAGAAGGCGGGAGACAT
>JAMDCU010000141.1 GCA_023489485.1 Chloroflexota bacterium | reverse complement strand
AGAGCGAGTCGATTCTGTAGGACCGGTTGCCGGATTTGCGCGCGGAAAAGCGCATCGCGAGCAAAGGAAAAGTGGAAAAAGAGTGGCGCAGGAGGAAGTCTCCTCCTGCGCCACTCGCGTTTCAAGGGATGCTGTTCCGATTGGGAGCCGGCGCGAGCGGAGCCAAGAAAGCATCACCTGCCCCGCGGGCCTACGCGGGGCGCAGCGGAGTGGCCCGCATCCTGAGCGGACGCCGCTGCACTTGCGGCGGGAGTCGAAGGAGGCCACGCAGTCGAAGGAGCGGCGTCATCCGATCGTTTCCACCGGACTGGCCGCCAACTCCCGCTCCGCAGGCGTCCCCGCGACCCGGGGGGGATGCCGCGCCTCGTCCGAGATGAGGCGACTCCGCTCGCACCGTGTGCGGCGCGCGTCGCGCGTGCTAGCCGCCGTACCTTGCCTCAAACTCGTCGATGGTTTCTAGAAACTCGTCCGGCAGCTGGCGTCTCACCTCACTCACAATTTCGCGCGGGATATCCCGGCAAAAGGCGTGCGCAATGCCCCCGGCAATACATCCGAGCCTGTCGCTGTCGCCGCCATCGAATAATGCTCGTAGACGGACCTAATCACATCTCCTGCAATAGCGCCGAGCATGCCGTCACCTAGCGGCTCGTCAATCTCGAGGCCGCGCAGATACTTCTGCCTGTCTGTACAAGGGGTCTCTGCCTCCTTCAGGCACGAGTTTGATCCCTATATCCACACTGGGATTCGTCCGTTTCGCATTGAGCTGCACAGGCGCGGAGAACACATAGTGATAATAGGGGTAGCCCCGGCTGTCGAGTTGAAACTCGGAGGCTTTGATTTTCACAGACGCTTTGGTCTTGAATAGCGCCTTGGGCAAGGCGGACTTGCCCTTGACGGCCCGGCTCACTTTGACATGCAGGTCTGCAATTCCATCATAGGCGATCGGGAGGCCTTGGTCATCCAGAATTTGAAAGTCTACGGAAAAGCCATCCCCTGTGACGCCGCCCTGTTTGGACGTGGCACGCTTGTTCGCCGGAGGTTCCTGAGGCGAGAAATGAATAGCCAAGTCTCCTATCTTGGCCGGAAGACGCGTGGCGGCGGATGCGGCCAGCGGATTTCCGCAGAATTGACAGACAGCGCTGTGATCGTGTATCTCCTTACCGCAGAAAGGACAGAGCATTTTTTCACCTCCTCCGAAATGAAAAAGCCCACGGCAGGCCGCGCGTTCCCCATTGCAGGGGCGCGCGCCATACCGTAGGCGTCTGTACAAACCAAGACTGACTGTTAAAGACGACGAACATCCCATTGGAAGCCATGTTTCTGCCACTCCTCAGCAGGGGACCATGACCGTTCAAAACCAAAGGGACGTTGAAAAACCCTGCGCCCTCAATTATAGACTTTGAACGCTTTTAATCAAGGGGGGTACTCTTTCAGAGCTAGAAGTTAGGGGCATGGATCAACATAAAGCCAATGGGCTTGCCCAGGTCGGCTTGCGCCCGATATTCTCCCACGCGTCACATCATGGGGTCCATGCCCAGGGCAGGGTGTCCCGCCGCCTCCATATAGGACAGCACCGCGTCCTCGCTCAACGCCTCTTGCTCGGTGGCGATCTTGTCCACAAATCCCTCCAGCCCCTCCGCCGCCGCCAACCGCTCCAACTCCGGGCGCATTTCCTCCCGCAGAGAATGGTTCATCCAAACAATGCGGCGCCAGCCGCCCTCTGCGGAGATGAACTTGCCACTGTGCAGGAGGCGCTTGCTGTGGCCGAGAAAGCCCGGGGCGGGCAGGCCTCCGCCGACCGTCTCGTAAAGCATGCCCCAGTCCATCCCGCTGGGAGTCGTCTCCGCGAAAGTGTTGTCTACCACCATGACCCCGCCGGTGGACGGCAGCATCGCCGTGATGCACTCGAAATCTCCGCAGGAAGAACCGGGCTCGTCGAGCAGGCTGTAAAGACTGTAGGCATTCCGCGTGCCGCCGGACTCTTGCTGGACCACCCGGTTGATGCTTTCCCATTGACCCAAGCGGGCATCGAGCAGTCCTTGCTTTTCGACCGCTCGGTTGGGGCCGACGGGCCGGAGGCTGACGGCCGCCCGCGTGTCCATCCAATCCTGCGCCCCGCAGACGCCCGGATGCTCCGGGCTGATGACGCAGAGATGGCCGGCCGCGATGCTTTGGCACAGCGTACAGGTGTAGAACGTATCCACGGTCTCATCGGTCAATCCGGCGAGCCGGCGGTCCCGGCGCTCATAGACGGCCTGAGCCCGCGCGGCCAATTTCTCCACCTCAGCCGGATCTGTCAAGACCGTGATCTGCACGCGGCTGACGACGCTGCCGAACTCATTGTGGAAGCGGGCATGCAAGAGTTGCCCCAGATGCCGCAGCCTAAAGCCGCGTTCAACGGCCTCCCGGCTGATCCGCAGGTGGGCGTTAGCTCTCTGTCCCCGGTGCATGACGCCGTGCAAGTCGTTCAGCAGCGTCTCGATCTGTCGTTCCAGGACACTCTCGAAATCAGGCTGCATGGCGTGCCCGCTGACCTCGACCAGCAGACCATAGGGGTGGCGATAAGTCAGGCCGGCCTCCAGGTCCGGCCCGATCAGCCGCACTCGACCATCCACCACCTCTTCTCCCACCATCGTCAGCTCGACGCCATAGAGGTCCGCCCCGGCGTCCCGCACCACCTCGCCTGCAAAGTCGGACCCGTACTCGACGGGCAGTTCGGGCAAGGCGACGTGAACGCGCAAGCCGCGTTCCTCGATGCCGGTCTGGACGATCTCAGAGGCCCCCACGCCGCCGATGGCGGCGCGGCCTTCGAGGCCCTCCATGCTCCATCCCTCGACCGACGGCGGCAAGTCCGCCGTGCTCAACAGAGGACAGCCCAAGGGAAGGGCAGACTGCGCGAGCGTTAGGCGTTCGGGGGATGGCTCGCCCAGTAGAACGGTAAAGCCACGCAAGCGCTCGCGGGCGTACTGGAGCACGGCCGGGGAATCGGCCGCCCCGCCAAAGACCTGCGCGATGCGAAGGACAAAGCCCAACGCACGGATCATGTCCAGCGGCACCACGCGCGTGTCCCAGCCGAGGGGGATTCCCGCTTGCCGCAACGGTTCGACCAGTGCGTCTTCGGCGACAAAGACGACCATCTGCCGCTCGGCCAAGGAGGTGACCAGTCCGGGAGCCCGCGCTGCGTCGTCGCCCAGCAGCACCACATAACCGGGGCTCGTCCCGTCGACGAACCCAATACCCTGTCGCCGCGCTTGGGCATCGTCGACCCGTTGGGCCGCGGAAAAAGGATCCATAGGGGCTTGCCCGTCGTCGGTTGGAAGCAAGTTGGAAGAAAGGGTTACCAATTTTCGATCACCTCGGCCATCTGCAAATCCTTTCGGTCTCGCGTCGTTCTACTTGATTTGATGCAGCCTGACATAGCAGGTTACATGCGCAGGAGGATACGGCGGCGAGGGGTCAAGCCAGTCCACTTTAGGTATCCAAAATATACCGGAGAGGTGTCCTATCCGAGGCCAGCCGGGCGCGTGTGCGCCGGCCCCCGGGGCTCGACGATAGAGAGGAGGGGAGGGGCGAAGAGAGGGGTCAAGCCTCGCTTGACCGCGCGGTTTGCTTCTGCATGATCTGCTGGCAGATGCGCACGCCGTCCATCGCGTCCGTCTTCCAATAATCCGCGCCGACATAGTGCGCCACTCGCTCGGTGAGCGTTCCGCCGCCGATCACGATCGGGATCGCGGGAGAAGCCAAGGCGGAATGCTCGCGGATCAATTGGATGGTCTCTTTCATGCTGTCATAGGAAAGCGTGATCAAGCCCGAAAGCCCGACAATGTCCGGCGGATCGGCTTGGACCCGTTCGAGAAACCGCTGCGGCGGAACATCCACCCCCAGGTCGTCGACCGTAAACCCGTAGCAGCGCAGCGCAATCGCAAAGATGCCTTTGCCGATATCGTGGATATCGTGCTGAACGGTGCCCAGAAGAATGCGCCCCGTGGAATTCCCCGCCAGCCTCTGTTCCATAAAAGGCTGTGTCAGGGCCATCACTTCGCGAAAGATCTCACCCGCCATGATCAGCCCGGACAGATAGTACTCCCGCCGTTCATAGCGATCGCCGACCGTGGTCATTGCCTGCTCACAATCTTCTATAATCGGTAACGGATCCTCTCCGTCGTCCAGCAGGCGCTTGACGAGTTGGAGGACATAGGTCTCGTCCAGGTCGGCGAGGCGCGTGATCAATTCCTGGTGGATCTGCTCGTCGGTCATAGCCCTCCTAGGCATCGGCATCCGCGCCGATGCAGGTCGTGAGCTTGAAGCGGTCCGCTCGACAAATAAACCATCCCCAGCTCACCGGGTGGTTCTCGAAATCGTGGAAGATGTGTTCGAGGCGAAAGGCCGCCGTCCCGGTCGGAACCTTTAGCAGTTCGGCCTCTTCTTCCTTCAGGGTCACGGCTTCAATGCTCAACTCCCCCCGGCGCAGTCCCTCGCCGCTCTGCCCTTGCAACAGGCCTTCGAGCGAGGTGATCTGGAGTTGGTCCTCGACGACAGGCCGCCTGGGGTCGTAAATCAGATATTCGCGATGATACATGGCGGGCGTCTCGCCCTGCAGCACCAGCCGCCGGATGAAGATCGCCCGCTCCCCGATCGGGATAGCCAGCTTGCGCGCCACGCGTTCGTCCGCCGACTGAATGCTGGCCTCCAGGAGCGCTACGTCGATTTCTCCGCTCGTCCACTGGTTCTTGAGTTCCTGCAGGCGGAAAGTTGCCCGCCCGATATCCAGCGGCTTGACAAAAGTCCCCCGGCCGTGGGTGGTACTGACCAGCCCCTTTTCCACTAATATGTTGATGGCCCGGCGCACCGTCATCGGGCTGACCGCGTATTGCGTGCAAAACTGCCCCTCGGTCGGCAATTGGTCACCCGGCCGCAAAGCGCCCGTGGCAATCTGCTCGCTGACCATGCGGACCAGCTGCATATACGCGGGTTCGAAGGACGCGCGGTTGATTTTCTTGGCCTGGGTATCTGGCGGCATGTTCCACCGTGCCTGGATTTGACAGTTCGTCACAAATATATATATAATATATGAAAGTGAATGTCAAATTCTGGCTCGCTTGACTCGCCCAGTTCCTCGGCGGGTCACTTCGCCTGGAGCCCGAATGCATCTGTTGCTCTTCGCCGGGTTTTTGGGTTCGGGAAAGACGAGTCTCATTATTCCCCTCGCCAAGGCGGTTGTCAAATCCGAACGCCGCGCAGCCATCGTCGTGAACGAAATCGGCGAGATCGGCATTGACAACCAACTCATGCGCCAACTCGATTTGAACGTGTGGGAGCTCGTCGCCGGATGTATTTGCTGCACCCTGTCCGCGGACCTCGTCACCACGCTCCAAAAGTTGGATGCCG
>JAMDCU010000105.1:24170-24757 GCA_023489485.1 Chloroflexota bacterium | reverse complement strand
TTCTCTGGCTGAACGAGCCACTCTCTGCCCAAAAAGCGATGGAGTGGGGCTTGGTCAACGAAGTGGTTCCCTATGAGCAATTGGACGCGGCGGTCGGCCGCTTGGTCGAAAAGCTCACCCACAAAATGCCGGAAGTGTTCCGCTACACCAAACAACAGACTAATTTCTGGAAGGAATTCGCCTGGTCTATGACGGTCGGGCACGCTCGGGATTGGCTGAGTGTGCACGCGGATTCCGCCGAGACGAGGGAAGGCTTGGATTCGTTTCGACAAAAGCGGCCCGTTGACTACGAATCGTTGCGTGCGGTGAAAATCTCGGGTGCCTCGCCCGATTGGCCGTGGGGCCCATATCGCAAGAAATGCCTGCACTGCGGGGCGGAAGGGCTGCCGGACAAGTTCGATTTCTGCGGCCGCTGCGGACAAAAGCTGTGAGTATTGAAATGAACGAGTCTAGCACTTGCACAATAATCCCAGTCCGGGACATGGCCCGGTGCACGGCTTTTCTGCGCGATGAACTTGGCCTCGTCGTGAGCCACGCCGGGGATGGGTGGACCCGATTCTCGACCCGCGGCGGCAACGTCGTCTTGC
>JAMDCU010000105.1:0-24160 GCA_023489485.1 Chloroflexota bacterium | reverse complement strand
GCAACACTCTTCGATCCCGAAGGAAACGAGATCGACTTGATTGAATGGTCTGAGCCTGCAGAAGAGGATGTTATATCGAGTGGCAGCATTGTGAATGACATCCTGGCCAAGAGCCCGGAGGCGATGGAGGTGCTCGAGGAGCACGGTATTCGCATTTGCGGCGGGTGCATAGTCCTTTTGAACGGAACCGTTCAGGAGACGGCTGAATACAGCGGCTTGCTGCCCGCTGAAGCATCCACTTTGGTCGCGGAACTTAATCTGCTGCAAGCGCGGAAATCGGCGGCCTAAGGCCGCGATCTTCGGGGGAGGAGATGAATCGGACACGTACTGGCCTGATCGACCGTCTCGAGACGTGCAGCGCGGACTATGTCTGGTACGTATCCCACCTGCCGGAAGAGGAAATCCATCACCTGATTGCTGAAGGAGGATGGACCATCCACCAGATCGCAGCCCACGTGCGCGATGCGGAGCGAGAGGCCTTTTTGAAAAGGACGGAGCAAATCCTGGTCGAAGAACATCCCATGGTTGCGAACTATATCCCGGAGGATTGGGACCGCGATCATTATCGCCGGGAAGAATCACTGCAGGACATCCTCTCCGAGTTTCGCTCGAGTCGCCGCAAGCTCCTGCGATTGTTGAGAGGTGCGAGGAAAAAGGACTGGGAGAACTGGGCGACTCATCCGGAGTATGGCAAGATCTCCCTCGATTGGATATTGGAGCACGCCTTTGGTCATACGATGGAGCACCTGGCTCAGATTAGCCACCTGCAAGAGCAGACCATCTTGCGCCAGTTGAATAGTTGAAGACAGGCACGCATTTAAGAACAAAAGGGGATTTCATGGCTCTTGAGAACATTGTCGTTTCCAGGGAGGATTCCGTCGGTCTGATTCAATTAAACCGGCCCAAGGTCTTGAATGCACTGAACGGCGCGTTAATGGAGGAGCTGGCCGCGGCCGTAGACGAGTTCGACCACGATAGCGCCATCCACTGCATCATCATCCACGGCACGGATCGCGCTTTTAGTGCCGGTGCAGATATCGAGCAAATGAGCGCAGCGACTCCCGCGATGATGTTGGAAAACAGTTGGATCAATCGGAACTTTGAGCGTCTCCGCCGCGCGTCCAAGCCTATCATCGCCGCCGTGAGCGGTTATTGCTTGGGGGGCGGTTGCGAATTGGCCATGACCTGCGATATGGTCATTGCTTCCGAGACGGCGCAGTTCGGCCAACCCGAGATTAATCTTGGCGTCATCCCGGGCGCCGGGGGCACAGCGCGGCTCGCGCGGGCCATCGGAAAATCGCGCGCGATGGAACTTATCCTGAGTGGCGGCCGCATGAGCGCCAAGGAAGCCGAGATGCGTGGGCTGGTTTCGCGCGTCGTGCCCGGCGAGCTCTATCTTGAGGAAGCCAAAAAGCTTGCGCGCGAAATCGCCGGCAAGCCCCCGATCGCGGTGCGTTTCGCCAAGGAATCGATCAATAAAGTTTACGAACTGCCGCTGAGTGAAGGATTGGATTACGAAAGCCGCCTGTTCTACACGCTATTTTCCACGGAAGACCAGAAAGAAGGCATGTCTGCGTTTCTAGCGAAACGAAAACCGCATTGGAAAGGGAAATAGGGTGAGCGTAGAATCGACAGACTCTGAAGTCATTACAATTGTTGAAGGGCCCACTCCCGATTTCCATATGGCCACCGAGCCATGGGCTCTCTCGCTGCTTGAAGCGTCCTCTGGGTATATCGCGGCGACTTGCCAGGTGCGTTCTTTCAATGGAGAAAAGTTGATGGAGCGCTGCCGCAGGGCCTGGCGCAAACGGCAGTCCATCCGGCTCGATTTCAAGGATATGGCTGGTTTGCGCCAGCAGCTCGAGATTATTGCCGCACACCTCGACAAAGTGGACAATGTGGACGTCCTGAATCTGTGGGTACGCGAGCGGGCGCATTCCCTGATTGGCGGACGCGGAGAGAGTGACAGCCCTTCCGCCGGGCCCGAATCATGAAGCTAGTCAGAGCCCGAATGATTAACTCGGGCCGCTGAGGAAATCGCTATGCCATATACAACTCTGCTCTTTGAGCGTTCTGAAGGGGTCGCTCAGCTTACGCTCAATCGCCCTGAGAAGAGCAACGCGTTTGACGATGCGCTCGTGAACGAACTGATTGATGCGCTCAAGATTATCGAGCGCGATGTCGACATACGCGCGGTCGTTATTACGGGCGCGGGCAAGAATTTTTGTGCCGGCCAGGACTTGGCGCCAATGCTCGAACGCTACCGCCTGCCGGGAGGCGTGAGCTTCGGCGCTCACTTGCGCCAAAGCTACAACATTATCATTTCGCGTATTCGGACTCTCGAAAAGCCGGTGATTGCGGCGGTCAACGGGGCGGCGGCCGGAGCGGGTTTGGGGCTCGCCTGTGCCTGCGATCTACGGCACGCGTCGCAGAATGCGAAATTCCGCATGGCCTTTATCGGGATCGCCTTGGCCCCCGACTCCGCGACATCATTCCTATTACCTCGCATCATCGGCCTCGGCCGCGCGGCCGAGCTGGCATTTACGAATGAGCTGATGGACGCGTCCAAGGCGCTGGAGTGGGGGCTTGTGAACAGAATTGTTCCGTCGGAGGAGCTCTTACCGCGCACGCTCGAATTCGCTCGCGAACTCGCTAAAGGGCCGACCCGTTCAATAGGGTTGACCAAGCGCGCGTTCAACTACGGCCTCACCGCCGAGCTCGAGTCGGCACTTGAGAACGAAGCATTCTTGCAGGAAATCGCAGGTCGGACCGCCGACCACCTGGAAGGCGTCCAGGCCTTTATGAACAAGCGCCCGCCCGAATTCAAGGGCAAATGAGCGGGGAGGTAGAACATGGCCGACCGCAAAACGCAAAAGCTGCTTGAAGGTTTGCAGCAGGATTTGGAGCGCGAACTGTCCGCCATGCTCCAATACCTTTACCAGTCATCCGTGCTTCTGGGGCCGTCGGCCGTCAGCATCGCACCCTTTCTGAAACATGAGGCCGACGAGGAGTTGCAGCACGCGGCTTTTTTGTCGGACCAGATTGTGAACCTGGGCGGCCTGCCGAAACTGACCGCTCCCAAGATATCCGAGACCCGCGACCTGAGGCAGATGCTCGACAATGATTTAGACCGCGAACGCGAGTGCATTCTCGAATTTAGGGAGCGAGTCAAACAGGCCGAAATCATGGGCGAGCTGGGGCTCAAGATCCAACTCGAACGCCTGATCGAAGAAGAGACACAGCAGATGCGGTCTCTGGAGCGCATCCTGCGTGGATGGGCGACCGGCCCCTCGTGATATGGATTTAGGACCAAACGCGTGAGGCAGCTTTGCCTCCGCGGTGCAGTGCAGCGAGGAGAAAGTATGACGCAGTTCAAGCGTGAGGATGAAGCAGAGGAAATAGAACAGCGAATGGCCGCGGAGGTCTCTGCGGCCAAAGTAATAGAAAAACCGGAGCAGATGAGTCCGCTCTATCGCGAGAGCCTGATCAATCTGCTCTACATGCAAGCGGACTCGGAACTCGCGGGCGCGCTCGGCTACGTGCCGTGTGTGAAAATGGCTCCCAATGTCGAAGAGTTCCTTGCTTCTTCCATGATTGTCAAGGACGAGTTTCGCCACGCCCGGGTCGTTTATAAACTGCTTGAGAATCTGGGTGAAGATGTCGACGCCCACGTGAGCGGGCATGATTTTACCTTGCGTATGTCTGATTCCGATGCGGATCTGGGGACCCGCCGCGCTGCGGACGACAAACGCGTGAACATCTTTTACTACCCGATTGATACATGGGTCGACTTTTGCATGTTTAATTTTTGCATGGATCGCGGCGCCGGGCATCAGCTCGAGGACTCGCTTCAAGCCTCTTACAAGCCCTGGGCGCGCGTGCTTGAGGGGATCTTTAAGGAAGAGAAATTTCATATTGCCCACGGCGATAATTGGGTCAAGCGCCTGGCCGATGACCCTGCCACTCACGATGCGGTTCAAGCTTCGCTCAATAAATGGTTCATTCGGACGATGAATATCTTTGGACGCCCGAACTCACCCAAGAACAAGATCTATCGCGAGATTGGGCTGAAAAAGCGCGACAATCACGATGTCCGATTGGCATTCGCTCAAGAAGTCGCCGATCGCTGCAAAGAGAACAGCCTGACGGTACCCGAATGGAAGCCGGACTGGGACAAGCTTCCTATGGACGCCTACGTGGTGGGCTGACTCCTAAACCCACCGCTCACAGATCCTCGATCCCTCATCTATGAGTGGGTAGTGAGGAGGCAAAAGCCTCCTCACTACCCACGTTGTTGTATTCTTCTCTTTCCTTGCGCGCGAGCTTTGGTCCCTTCGAAATTGAGATTTGTCGCACAATAATGTATAATCACACCGGTCGCTGATCTGATTCTCATCCCGATGGAGTTCTCCATGCCGCATCGAGCGACGCGTGTTGACGACAATCCAAACCGCGATGTGTTGGACGATATCGAATTTGGGCTTCTCAAGGCCGCCGTCCTCAAGGCCGCGATCGAGCTCGAGATCCCAACGCGCATTGCGGAAGGTCACCGGACCGTGCCGGCGCTCAGTCGTGTGCTCGGCACGAATGAACGTGGGACCAGAATGCTCCTGGATGCACTCTGCTTCATCGGGCTGTTGACGAAGCAGCACAGCGAGTACCGCTTAGCTCCCACTGCCGATGCATTCCTGGTCAAGGGCAAGCCATCCTACTATGGGGACGGCGCGCTCGGGGAGTTGACTTGGGATGCGCGCGGGCAACTGAGCCGTGTGCTCCGCACGGGTAAACCAATCATTCCCGCGGCCACCACAGAGGCGTTCGAGCCAACCTGGTCCGGCATTGCTGCTTCCAGTCTCGTGGACTGGCAAGCGCAGCTCGAATCGGCGAATTCACTTTGGGATAAAGTTGGGGTGACCCTCGAAGGTACAAAGAGCCTTCGCCTCCTTGATTTCGCCTGTGGGTCAGGGATCGTTTCATACGCGCTTGCGAAACGTTATCCCGGCGTGCGTGTCACTGCGCTCGATCGTCCGATGGTTCTTACTTACGCCAAGCAGATTGCCGATGCGGCCGGCGTCAATAGCCAGGTCTCTTTTGTGAGCGGCGATGTGCTCAATCCTGAGCTCAAGCCTGAGAGCTTTGACCTCGTCCTGCTTCGCAATCTCACGAACTATCTCAGCCCGGAACAGAATATTGGCTCTTTCCGCCATGCCTACGAAGCGCTCGTTCCGTCCGGCATGATCGTGATCAACGCGCCTATCGCGGATGAGGACCGGCGTGGCCCGAGCGAAGTTCCTATTCAGGCTGTGGAAATGCTTCTGTTTAGTCTGGAAGGGGACACTTATACCTTTGGTGAGTATCGCGGAATGCTTGAAACTGCGGGCTTTTACGAAGTCACAGGCTACAAAGACGATTGGGGTCTTATTACCGCCCGCCGCATCGAGCAGCCCCCTTCAAAACCCGAAAAATAGACCATTGCGACCGATTGCCGACCGCGTCTGGCGCTGTCAAGAAGGCAACAACCTGGCCAAGGCCCCAGTAATGTGCCTCGTTTCCCTTGGCGCGCTGGCGGGGCAATTGGGAAATCGCCCAATCAGCTAATCACAAAATCACCTGAATATGAATGGCAACCTGCTGCCGGTATGCAGCCAAAACCCTTCCGACCTCGATCTCGCCGCTCGTTTTGCTCCCATCGTCCTCGCCGACGAACTAGAGCCCTTTGATCTTCTCCTTGCCGGTTACGCCATCTTTGAGCAGGAAGGCGACTCGCCTTCCTTTGTGCCGCCGCGCCGTGTCGAATGGATCGCTCCCGGTTATCCCGCCCACCGGGCCATTGAATATGCGCTCTGGTGGGACTGGGACATCGGCCACTTGTACGAACTGGAACACGCTTGGGCTTTTGTGAATCAGGAGGACCAAGTCATAGCGGTCGAGGCGAGCTGGCATGGGATGTACGGGCCGATCGAGATCGACGGGCGGCCGCCGCTAGAGGGCACCCATCCCGTCCTCTTGGCGCAGCCCGGGAAACACGCCATGGCGGCGACAGCCGGGCCTTTCGAAGAGATTCGCGAATGGGCAGAGAGCTCTGCGGGGCCCGAGGCAGGGAAGGAAGGCGTCCTGGAGACTGAATTGTTCCGTGGTCGCCTCGGCAAGACGCCGGAGCGCGACGCGCTGGCAACTGCCTATCTCAAACGGCGCGCTTTTGTCCCGTCCTGGAAATTCACGCGCCGGTTTGCCGTTACACGTGAGATGCTCGTCCCTTGGGACGTTCTGAGAGACTGGATTCCAGCGCGTGTCGGCTGGTGGATCGAGGAGCTGGGGCGAGGTAGGCAATAAAGAAGCTATTCGAATAGAGTATCATACAAAGTAATGCCACTCTCCGCCCTGTTGGTCGTTCTGATCGCGGCCGTCTTGCACGCCGCCTGGAACCTGCTCGCGAAATATGCCCGCGATCCTTCCGCATTCATGTGGTGGGGCGTCACGATAGGCGCTGCCTGGTTCACCGCCTTTATGCTCACTCAGGCCTGGCTTGGCCTTCCGCGAGACATCTGGGTAACCTTTGCGGTAAGCTTGGCCGCTGAAATTGTGTACGTGATTGCCATCACTCGCGGGTACGCCGCCGGCGATTTGTCGCAAGTGTATCCCATCGCTCGAGGTTCCCCGCCTCTGCTCATAGCTCTTTGGAGCGCCGTCTTCTTGACCGAGCGCCTACCCACCCTCGGATACGTTGGCATCCTACTCCTGGTTATTGGCGTTTACCTGGCGAGCTTGCCGGCGCTGGACTCTTTCTTCAGGCCGCTGGCCGCGCTCTCCCACCGGCCTGCCCAGTGGGGCCTCCTGGCCGGCCTCTGCGTGTCGCTGTACACGGTATTGGATAAGCTAAACGTCGCATCAGCTGCGCCGCTGGTCTATAACGCTTGGGTCTATGGCGGAATCGCCGTGGGGTATGCGCCGTTTGTATGGTCGCAGCAGAACCGATCGAGTACATGGCTTGAATGGAAGAGCAACTGGGTTTGGATCGTGATCGGCAGTGTCGCTACCATCGGGAGCTACGTGCTCGCTCTCATTGGCATGTCCATTACGGCGGCAAGCTATGTGGGGGCAGTGCGTGCGACCAGCGTCGTGATCGGCGCCTTGTTCGGCTGGCTCTTACTCAAGGAAAGCTTTGGGCCCATCCGGGTCATCGCCGCTGCGATCATGCTTGTCGGCCTCGTCCTGATCGCCGTCGCCTAACTACCGATTACCGACGACTCTGGCATCAAACCTTATAGCTATTCAACTGACGCGTGCCGGGGTAAACCAGACCAGAAAACACAGACTCGAACGACACGATGACTCACATCACTGCTTTCTAGCACGTTGTTGAATCGCTCCTTGACCTCTTTCTCGAGTTCAACGCGTATGTCGAGGTCCTTCTCCACATGGCACCCGACTTTATTCTCACCGAAGCGTTAGTCGGCGGCGATGCAACCTCGCTGCTACAAACTCCATACTGCAGGGTTTCGGCTAGTTTTCTCTCTTTTTCGCTCATTCGCCGATTAGGCAAATGCAAATCACGAAATGGTCCGGTTACCCACCGCAAAGGAGGCGAAGGTGTCCACCGATATTGTTTTACTAGAAGGGGTCCGCACAGGGTTTGGCGCGTTTGGAGGAAGTCTCAGAGATCTCAGCGCAACCGACCTTGGCATCATTGCGTCCAAGGCGGCATTGGAGCGGACCCGGGTGGATCCGAACTGGATCGACCATGTGGTTTTTGGCAACGTGGTCCAGTCCAGCACTGATGCGATCTATGTGGCTCGCCACATTGGACTCGGCGCAGGCGTTCCGAAAGAGACGCCCGCGCTCATCACCAATCGCCTGTGCGGTTCCGGCCAGGAAGCGATTGTCACCGGAGCTCGCATGATTCTCCTCGGGGAGGCCGAGTTTGTCCTGGCAGGCGGCACCGAATCCATGAGCCAGGCGCCGCACTTGGTGAGAGGCGCGCGCTGGGGCATTGGCCTCGGCGCCGCCACCCAATTTGAGGATTCGCTTTGGTCCGCGTTGACCGATACCTACAATGGTCTGCCGATGGCCATCACGGCGGAGAACCTCGCAGACCGTTACCGCATCACGCGGCAAGAGCAAGACGAATTCAGTTTGATGAGCCAGCAAAAGGCCAAGGTGGCTTGGGACAAGGGTCACATGAACGATGAAGTCATCCCGGTATCTATCAAAGATCGCAAGGGCAATTCCGCCTTGTTTGCCAAGGACGAGGGCATGCGCCCCGATGCGACTTTGGAGGGATTGTCCAGGCTTCCTCCCCGCTTTAAAAAGAATGGCACGGTCACAGCCGGCAACTCGTGTGGCATTGTGGACGGCGCGGCCGCCGTTATGGTCACCAGCATGGATAGGGCCAGGGCACGTGGGCTCAAGCCGCTCGGCCGCTTGGTCTCATGGGCCAGCGCAGGTGTCGATCCCGACATCATGGGATTTGGGCCCGTCCCCGCGATCCGCAAGGCCCTCGACAAAGCCGGCTTGACACTAAAAGACATGCAAGTGGTCGAGGTCAACGAGGCGTTTGCGGCGCAGGTGCTCGCGGTGGCCAAAGAGCTCGAGGTGGATATGGAGCGCCTTAATGTCAACGGGGGCGCGCTGGCCATCGGCCATCCCCTGGGAGCCACCGGCGCGCGCCTCACCTTAACGACGCTGTACGAGCTGCGTCGCCAAGGCAAGCGGTACGGAGTCGCCTCCATGTGTATTGGCGGCGGCCAAGGCATTGCTGCTGTACTTGAGGCTCTGTAGAGAACCATGCATCGCTAAAAGTAGGTGAGCACGAGTTCATAAGGAAAGCAGGATGCACGTAACCGTAAGATTCGCGGGCTCCCTTCGAGATCTGGCCGGCGTCAGAGGCACATTGATCGAGCTCTCTGCGCAAGCAACCACGGGAGAAGCGCTCGACGCAATCGCGCACCAATTCCCTCGCATCCATCGTGAGCTTTTTGGGGTCGAACCGAAGGGCTATTACAGCATTTTCGTCAATGATAAACTCATCGCCGAAACCGATCGCCAGAAGACTGCTTTGAATGACGGCGATGACATGCTACTGGTCCTGCCTATTGCCGGCGGTTAGTCGTTTGGGGTGCATTTCCTTCTCCTTCGCTACACCGGAAATTGCAACTTTATTCCCGAGGATCGCAGGTGCACCTGATCCACGTCTGCAAGCCCCTGACCCCGCACGGCGCCGAGCCCCTCATTTTCGGTTGCACCTTCGAGTCTCGTATTCCATCGGTCAAGATCCTGGTCGTGGACGACGATTAGAGTCTCCGAACTGTCATATTCCTCATGCTCGGTTACGAGCGCATGGAGCAAGCCAATTTCGCGGTTCTGGAGATGGATGGCACCATCTTCGTCATACCGCGGGACTGGTCGCGCGAAGAACAGGCCGGCTAGTCTCTCGCCCCCCTCTCGCTCATATGTGCAACAACGTTTCGCAGGAATGTGATCCGCCGGATTCCGGTGGCTCTCACAGGCGGCTTTGACACTGTCTCGGTAAGGGGTAAAATAAAAATGCCGTTATGCACGGTGGCAGGTTTATCGAGTCCACGAATGACTCGGAGACCCGCCTCAAAAAGTGGCAAGACTTTAGAATAATGGCCAAAATTATGATAGTGGACGATGAGCAATTCGTCCGCCGCACTCTGAAATATCGCTTGGAGCAGGAGGGCTACGCCATCACGACGGCGGAAGGCGCCGAGGAGGCCCTCACGTACGCGCGGCGGGACCGTCCCGATTTGGTTTTGCTGGACATCGGCCTCCCCGACGGAAGTGGCTTTGACGTGGCCAGACTCTTGCAGCATGAGATGAAAGTGCCTATCATCTTCCTCACGGGGCGGAATCTGGAAACGGACGTGGTGGCCGGATTGGAGCTTGGAGCGGAAGATTACATCGTCAAGCCCTTTCGCATGCGCGAACTCATTGCTCGAATCCGCGTGGTCCTCAGGCGCGTACTACGCGAGCCGGCGCCTCCCGCGGACGAACCGGTTGTGGTGGGAGACATTGCACTTGACCCTCAAGCTCGAGCGGTCCATGCGCGCGGTATGCGGATCGAATTGCCTCCGAAGGAATTCGAGCTCTTGCGGCTCCTCATGGCGAATGTGGGGACAGTCCTGCCGACCAATTACCTGCTGGACGCTGTCTGGGGAGAAGAGTTTGCCGGTGCGCTACAGGTGCTCTATGTGCACATTGGCTGGCTGCGTGAAAAAATCGAACTCGACCCCAGGCATCCGCGGTACATCCAAACCGTCCGTGGCACGGGCTACCGGTTTGTGAAAGGAGAGGATACATCGTGATCTGGACCTTGCGACGTAAACTTGCAATCAGCCACGTCGTGCCCATTCTGCTCTTGATGCCCCTATTGAGCTTGTATCTCCTGTACAGCCTCGAGGACTTTTACACCCAGAATCTTGTCAATCAGCTCGTCAATCAAGCCCAGCTGCTAAGAAACGAGATACAGCACAACCCGTCGTTAGTATCCAACCAGGCGTCCGCGCAAGCGTTCGCGGGTACGCTTGCTCCGCTCACCGATGCGCGGGTTCTCTTTTTGAGTCCGGACGCTACGGTCTGGGCATCCACGCGAGAAGAAGATGCGTCGCGCATTGGCTCTCAATACCAACCTCCTGCCGTGACGCAGGCGCTCATCGGGGGACTAGTGAAAGGCGTCGGGCCGGGTTTCACCACTGACGTCGCCTACGCGGTGCTGCCCTTGCGGCAAGGGGGCAAGGTCACCGGGGCGCTCCGCCTCTCCTATGAGATGGATGATGTGCGCGCCCAATTCGACCAATTGCGCGAGCTTATTATTGCCGGTGTGGTGCTGACGGTCGTCCTCGCGCTCGGGCTGTCCTGGGGTCTCTCGATGACGATCGCGCGACCGCTTCGAGAGCTGACCGCGAGCGTGCGCGGGATTGCAGGAGGCGATTATCATACTCGTGTCGCGATCCATGGCCGGGATGAAGTGGGAGAACTGGGCGACAGTTTCAACCGGATGGCCGCGCGGCTGGATCAGGCCGAGCAGGCACGCGAGCGACAGCTGGCGGCGATTGCGCACGAGCTCGCTCGCCCGCTCACTGGAATGCGCGCCGGGCTGGATACTCTGCAAGAAGGTCAAGTAACTGATCCGGGCATGCTCGAGACCTTGCTGGGGGGAGTCGGGGATGAGCTCGATCGCCTGGAGCGATTAGTAGGGACCCTTCAGGGCCTACACAAACGCGCGCTGCGCCCGCTGCAATTGAATCGTACCGAGATTTCACTTGAGCAGGTGATTAGAGCGTGTGTAGGGAATTTCAATTCCTCGGCCGACCGGCTCGGCATTCACCTCAACAGCCAGGTTCCGCCGGAGCTGCGAGTGCGGGCCGACGAGGATCGAGTTATCCAGGTCCTCACGAACCTCCTCGACAACGCATTCAAGTTTACCCCGCGCGGAGGAAATGTCACGGTCCAGGCAGGCGCCGATGGGAATTCGGTTTGGGTCCGCGTCATGGATACCGGTGTTGGTATCGCAGAAGAAGAGCTGCCGAACATCTTCCAGCAATTCTATCGCGGCGCCGATTCCCGGCCTCCTGAGACGCGGGGGATGGGACTCGGCCTGGCCATTAGTCGCGAAATCATCGCTGCTCATCGAGGCCGGATCTGGGTCGAAAGCGAATTGGGAAAGGGTTCCTGCTTTACTTTCACTTTGCCGAAAGGCTAAACTTGGTACGTCTACCCTGCTTGGTGTACCAGCTCTAGAGTTTCATTTTAGGGCCCCGCGGGGGCCGATTCATCTGAGTCGGCCCCGTTTTCTTTAGGGAATCTTTAGGTGCTTTGAGGTCGACATGAGGTATTTTGCCGGGCAGTTTGATATGCTGCACCAAGAGTGCCCGTGAGTTGAGAACGTAGATCAAAGACGGATTGATGGTTGAGATGTTGACTATACTTGGCGTGATCGTGATTGCGATCGCCGCTATTCTTCTGGGTGGTGTTTTCTCAGAGTCGATTGCGGGCGTCGTCCGCCGCCGTATCCCGGAATTTTCCTACGACGGGGACACATTCCTGCTCTGGGGGCTCCTCGGAATCACAGGCCTTGTTCTTGGACTGATCGTCACTTATCTGGTTTCGCGGCCGTGAGGTCGGCTGCCCGGTCGGGGGGGACCCATGGAGGAGAAATACCTACTGCTTGCCGTGATTCAGGAAACGGATCAAGCGCAAGCGGTCCAAGCACTGAACCTAGCAGGGCTGCCCGTCACTCTGATCGGCTCCCATGGCAGCTTTTTGGAAATCGGCAATTCAACGCTGCTGATGGGGCTGGCTCGCTATGAGGTGGGCGAGGCCATGCGCGAATTGGCCGCCACTTGCAGGACGCGCTCCGCCTTTGTCAATGCCGCGATGGCATTACCGGCCGCAGGTGCGCCTCCTGTGCTGGAACCCGTGCAGGTACAAGTGGGTGGAGCGACCCTCTTTCTCTTGCCCGTTGACAAGTTCGTCCGTCTCCCGGCCGATGATCGAAAGGGTGAGCCCGTTCGTACGGGAGGAGACCAGAGAAAAATGAAACTTGTCGTGGCCATCATTCCAGAGGAACAGGTCAGGAGGACGCTCGACACATTAAAAGGCCACTACCAAGCTACGCTCATTAGCACGACCGGAGGTTTCTTGCGCAAGGGCAGCGGAACCCTGCTGATCGGCGTCGAATCCGAAAGTGTCGACCCAGTGCTCGAGCAGATAGCAGGTGTTTGCAGGGAGGCATCGGCGTCAGGCAGAGGCCAAGCAAGCGCAACCATATTTGTTTTGAATGTTGAGCAAAACTGGAAGTTGTAGCTACCACCCACGCGTGTACCCGGAGGATCGTCCTCAATGTGCAGCGACACACTTGTCTGGATTAACAACGAATGACTGATGCAACCGTCGAAATGCCTCTCTTGATCGGTCGTTGCCCGGCTTGCCCTGACCCCTATACGAGCGATGGAGCTGCCAAACGCTGTGTTCTTCCCGAGGAAGTGAGCTCTCGCCTGAATCAAATCGGCTCAGTGGATTTGCTCATCGGCTTGATCGGCCACGGAGGGGTCGAAAGCGAGATTCTCTCTCAAGTCACTTCTTTGCGTCCGTCTCTCGCCAAGTTGCGTACTGCGTTGATTCTCCCGGGGGTCGGAACCGCGCACGACCCGCCGACCGCGGAGCGTGATGCGCCCGCTTTTCAACAGGCGCTGGTCATACGGGCGCCGAGCCAAGAAATCAGCCCAATTTTCCTAACCCTGGAGGCAGGGCACGCGCTCAATGCACGAGCCTGCGTTATCGTGGATCCGGACACGACGGGCCTTTCCTCGAGTTGGCTGGATGCCGTCGTCGCTCCCATCTTGCAGGAGGGCTACGACTGTGTCCTCCCCAGTTATGCCCGCTGCGGACACGATGGGCTGCTCATAGACACGCTGTTGTATCCACTGACCCAAATGCTTTTCGGCCGCGATTTGAGGCAACCTCAAGGATGCGCCGTAGGACTGTCCAGCCGGCTCCTAAACCGGATCCGGCGTCCGCCTGTCTGGGATGGCCACGTTTGCAGTGGGCCGATTGCCCTGTGGTCGACAGCGGCAGCTTTGGCCGGCGAGTATCGACTCGCGCAGCCGGTCTTTTCTGACGGAATCGGGAGCGAGCCTAACTGTTCAGAAAATTGGGAATCGGCGTTTGTTTCCATTATGCAGACTGTGTTCGCCATCATGCAGGCTTTTGGGATGGCGTGGAAGCACAAGCGTATCGTCTCACCCGTGGCAGTGAAAGCGCCCGGGCCAACTTCCCCTCAGGTGGCATTGACGCCCGATGTCAAAGAGCTGATCCAGGCTTGTCGCTCGGGCATTCTCGGGTACACTAGTGACCTCCGCCAAATCTTGACGCCTGCAAGTTACCTTTCTATCGATTGGCTCCCTTCCTCTGACGACGCGAGCTTTTCGTTACCTGCTGTGGCGTGGGCCCGCATTCTCTTTGATTTCGCGGTTGCATATCAAAGGGCCCCTCTGCCGTCTGAACGAGTGTTGCCGGCACTCTACCCGCTGTACTTGGGCCGCGCAGCCAGTTTCCTTTTGGAAACGGCGGGACTTTCGGACGGGGCGAAAGAGTCTGCCATCCGGAAACAATCGCGGTCTTTCACTATGCTTAAAGAGGAGCTGGTCGAACGGTGGCAGTGACCGGAACATGCGAGGATAATGGTTAGAGCATGCAGGTCTTACCTGCCAGCAAGTACGCAGGCCATCCTCAGGAGCCGAAAGTGACGTTTGATGAAGCCGAGGAGCAATTTCGCGCCCTGAACGAAGAGATCCGGCAAGGTGCGTCGATCAGCCGGGCGGACTTTGAGAGGCAAGTGAGCCATCTGGCGGTCGTGGACGCGCGCGGTCGGCTGTGGCAAATACATCCCGGGAAAAGACAATGGGTGTGTTTCGACGGCCGGGATTGGATATCTGCGGTACCCCCCGGCCGCCGCCGAGCCGACATAGGGAGCGACGCTGATATTGGAGGGTCTTCGCCGCGGGACGTCTCAACCCCTGACAACAATACGCCGCGGCGGCGAGCTTCCGCGTCCCAGAAAGCGCCTTCGCCCGCTCGCTCTTCGGATCGAGTCGCTACGGATGCGACAAGTCGGGACTGGGTACCCCTCGCCATCGGCATCGTCGCATTTGCTGTCGCCTCGTTCATCCTGATTTTTGGTGGCCACGCAATTCTCGGATTCCTCGCCCCCAGCGTGCGCCCCATCCAGGTGCAAGTTGCCCAACCAACTTTTACGCCGCTCCCAGCCCAATCCGACGCGCCCACTCTTCCACTCCCGACGGAGACTGTCTCGCTCGTCGTCGCGACGGTGATAGAGCCCCGCGTTAACGTGCGGGCAGCACCCAGCACGCAGGCCGAGATCAAAGGCAAAATTCTAAAGGGCGCGCGAGTCTTTCTCGAGGCCCGCACCGCAGATGGCCAGTGGTACCGGGTGAGTATCGTGGACATTCCCAAACCTGCTTGGGTCTTTGCAGAGACGCTCCAAGTTTCCTCCGGTGACCCGAACCAACTACCGGTAAGCGGTCAATGAACCCCAGGCGTCTCTGACTCGCTCTGGAGGCATCCCCCCCGGACCCAAACGCATTCGGAGCCATCACGGGACCATCATACGGCTCTGGCGCCTTCACTCAAGAAGAAAATTCCCGCATCTGCCGCTCGACACGACCTCCGGTTTCCGCTTCTCCAACCCCTGCTTGATGCCATCGACCCTCTCGGATCTTGCCTTCCCCCGCTTTGATCCATGCAGGCGCATACGTGTCCCCTTCGGATGACTTGGCAGCCTCTGCGCAGAAAGACAAAGAGGCCAGTGCGAATTCCACAGTGAGGGCAGGGCCGAAGATGATTTGCTACTTTCTGTTGTTCCGGTCGCTCTTTCCCGATGCCGCCCAAGTTAGGGCGGCATTTCTTTATCCGCTGGAGGTCACCTCGGCGAGGCAAGCTGAGGTGGAAGATTTTGCGACCATACCACGTTTTCCAAGGGAATAGTAGGCCATCTGCAAACGAAAGGTAGGGAGATACCCCATCGACTAGGGCCGAGGTCGGTGGTACATTGAAGGATGAGGAGGCATACGACATGCACAATGCAATACACATCGGCAAGATCTTTGGCATCAACATTTATGTGGACTGGAGCTGGATCTTTATCTTCCTGCTCGTGCTGTGGGAGTTGGCCGCGGGCGTGTTCCCGCAGCTGCACCCGCAATGGGGACCAGGACTCATCTGGTCGACCGCGTTCGTCGCTTCGCTTCTTTTTTTCGCCTCAGTGCTCGCACATGAGCTGGCGCACTCGCTCGTGGCGAAGGCCAATGGCATTCCTGTCCACGACATTACGCTGTTTCTATTCGGCGGTGTGTCGAACATCCAGCGAGAGCCAACCTCTCCCGCCGCCGAGTTTGTGATGGCGGTTGTTGGTCCACTGACCAGCATTGTGCTCGGCGTGATCTTTCTCCTGCTGAGCGGGGCGGTAGTCGCCGGACTGGATGTGGCGATGGGGAACCTGCCCGCCTCTCTCGCCCAACTCGATCCGCTTTCAACACTGCTGCTGTGGCTCGGACCGATCAACATTCTGCTCGGAGTCTTTAACCTGATCCCCGGCTTCCCCCTGGATGGCGGCCGCGTGTTGCGCTCGATCTTTTGGGCGGCGAGCAAGAATCTGCGCCGCGCGACGCAATGGGCTTCATGGGTGGGGCAAGCGATTGCGTGGATTCTCATCGTCGCAGGTATCTCGATGGTCTTCGGCATGTCCCTCCCGTTTTTCGGGACGGGCTTGATCGGCGGTTTGTGGTTGGCGTTCATCGGTTGGTTCCTGAACAACGCGGCAGTGCAAAGCTATCAGCAGGTCGTGGTCGAAGACTTGCTGGAAGGCGTGACGGTCGCGCAGCTCATGCACGCCAATACGCCAACCGTGTCCTCGAGCATTCCCGTCAGTTCCTTAGTGCACGATCACATCCTGGGGACCGACGAGCGCGCTTTTCCGGTCGTTGACAACGATCGCTTGGTGGGTTTCGTCTGTATTGAAGACGTGCGCAAAGTGCCGCGCGAAAAGTGGGACACGACGACGGTCGGTGAGATCATGACGCCGGCGAATCAACTGGTGGTTGCCACGCCAGGCGAAGAAGCCAGCGCGGCGCTTAATGATTTGGCGCTCCGCGACGTGAACCAGCTGCCGGTCGTACAGGACGGACGACTGGTGGGCACGCTGCGCCGCCGCGATATCATGCGCTGGCTGCAGCTGCATTCTGGACTGACGGGACGGGAGACTTTGCATCTGCCCACATAAGTTCAGAGGCTTTGGATTGGATCATCAACTCGAACTAATGGGGGCACGCCAGGTTTCCTTAACATCTGAACTGTCCCCAGTTTTTTGTCCGCAAAGCACTTGAACAGGTAGGTTTTAAAAACTGAAAAACCGCTTTGTTGTCGTTGTGGGTCTTGACTTGATCGTCGCTGGCTCGAAACAACATTGAACATTTCGAAGAGGACACATGGAATCAAAGCAGCCGAATACACCGAAAAAGCAGCAGCCCTCGCGGTTATCGACTTTGGGTTGGTGGATCATTTTGCTTGCCTTATTGGCATGGAACTTTTGGGCGTTCAAGCCGAATACTCAGGCAGTGGCAAATATCTATTACAGCACGCTGCTGGACCAAGTCCGCGCGGGAAATGTGAAGAGCGTTCAAATACAGGGCAATCAGATCACCGGCCAGTTTGCACAACCGATACCATGGCCAGCGCCGTCGACTGGAGCCACGCCGAACGCGGCCGCATCGCCCCAGCCTGCGAAACCGTCGCCGACTCAATACCAAGATTTTAGCACCACTTTTCCCGACGTGGTCGGCGATCCCAGCTTTATGCCTTTGCTGCAAGCCCACAACGTCGTCGTAAGTGTGCAGCCGGTCTCAACGCCATGGCTTCTTGACCTGCTGATAAATGCGCTGCCCTTCCTGCTCCTGATCGGGTTTTTCATCTGGATGGGACGGTCCGCTTCCCAACAGCAATCGGGCATCTTTAACTTTGCCCGGAGCAAGGCGCGCCAGTACACGGCCGACCGCCCGGAGGTCACCTTCGACGACGTGGCCGGAGCGGACGAAGCCAAGAACGACCTGCAGGAGGTGGTGGACTTTCTCAAGAACCCCAAGAAATACTATGAGATTGGGGCCCGCATCCCCCGCGGGGTGCTCCTGGTCGGTCCCCCCGGGACCGGCAAGACGCTCCTCGCCCGGGCGGTGTCGGGGGAAGCGCATGTTCCCTTTTTCTCGATCAGCGCCTCGGAATTCGTCGAGATGTTCGTGGGGGTGGGGGCGAGCCGGGTGCGGGACTTGTTTGAGAAGGCCAAGGCGGCCGCTCCCGCCATCGTGTTTGTGGACGAACTGGATGCGGTGGGACGGCGGCGAGGGGCGGGGCTCGGGACGGTCAACGACGAACGGGAGCAGACCCTCAACCAGCTGCTGGTGGAGATGGACGGGTTTGACGAGCGCCATGAGGTGATCATCCTGGCGGCGACCAACCGTCCGGACGTGCTGGATCCGGCCATCTTGCGACCGGGACGGTTCGACCGGGAGGTGGCGGTGCCCTTGCCTGACCGCAAAGGGAGGGAAGGGATTTTGAAGATCCACACGCGCTCCTTGAACCTGGCGCCCGACGTGGACCTGGAGCATCAGGCGCGCATCACGACGGGGATGAGCGGAGCGGACCTGGCGAATCTGGCGAACGAAGCGGCGCTGAATGCGGCCCGGCATGATCGCAAGCAGGTGACGGAGGAGGATTTTGAGCAAGCGCAGGACAAGATCCTGCTGGGAGCGGTGCGGCCGCTGGTGTTGGAGCCGAGTGCGCGGCGGGTGGTGGCGTATCACGAAGCGGGGCATGCCTTGGTGGCGTGGCTGACGGCGGCGGCGGATACGGTGAACAAGATCACGATCGTGCCGCGGGGCCGGGCGCTGGGGGTGACGGAGCAGATGCCGAGCGACGACATGTACAACTATTCCAAGACCTATCTCCTGGCGCGGCTGGCGGTGATGCTGGGGGGACGCACCTCGGAGGAGATCGCCTGTGGGGATATCACGACGGGGGCGGAGAACGATCTGGTGCAGGCGACGCGGCTGGCCCGGCGGATGGTGACGCGGTGGGGGATGGGGGTGTTGGGGCCGGTCGCCTACCAGGCGGATGAGCAGCAGCCCTTTTTGGGGTATGAGCTTGCGCAGGGGCGGGACTATTCCGAGGCGACGGCGGCGCGGGTGGATGCGGATGTGCAGCAGCTCCTGGAGGACCAGCACGAGGTCGTCACCCGCTTGCTCAATCGGGAGCGCGACAAGTTGGACAAGCTGGTCGACGCGCTCTTGCAGGAAGAGACGGTCGAACGGAAGGAGATCGAGCGTCTCCTGGGGTCGCGTCCTCTACCGGAAGAACCCGTCGTCAAGCCCGAGCTCGCGTAAGTAAAGGCAGAAGTCAGAAGGATGAAGGTGGAAGAAGACCCACTCCTCTTTGGGTTTTCTTCCACCTTCATCCTTCATCCCTCATCCTTCAGTAAGCAGCTGGGTGCGCAGCCTCGCTTTCATCAACACCACCATGTGCGGAATCCACGTCGACGTCGTGAAATAGATCGTCTTCAGAGTTGCTGCTTGTTACGCGTTCTCGTCCTGATAGTTCCTCAGAAACGGTACCTTCCACGCCATGAGCGCGACGATGACGACAGTCGCCACGCCGCCGACGACGACCGAGATCGGCGCGCCGACCGCTGCGGCGAGCAGCCCGGCCTCCAAATCGCCAAGCTGCGGTCCTCCCGAGATAAAAATCGCATTCACCCCGGACATCCGGCCCCGCATCTGGTCAGGCGTCCAAATCTGCCGAATCGTGTTGCGCAGAATCGTGCTCACCGTATCGCCGGCGCCGACGATCATGAGCAGGACGAACGAAAGCGCGAATTGCTGCGAAATGCCGTACAGCGCCGTCGCCGCTCCGTACACCGCCACCGCGCCCAGCAAGAGGGCGCCTTGCTTTTTGAGGTGGCTCCTGAGCGACAAGCCAACTCCCGACCCGACCGCGCCGATCGACTCCGCCGAATAGAGCATCCCCATCCCTTCCGGTCCGACATGGAGAATGTCCCGCGCGAAGATTGGCAAAAGGGCGGTCGCGGAGGAGAAAAAGGTGGCAAAGAAATCGAGCACCATCGTGGAATAGAGGATCTCGGAGCGGCGGACAAAGCGGATGCCTTCCCAGAGGGAGGAGAGCGAGAGACGGACGGCGCCGAGATTTTCCTGCGTCGGCAGCTTGATCAAGAGGAGCGCCAGGATCACGGCGAGAAACGAAGCGGCATTGATCCAGTAGACGGCGGCCACGCCCTTCCACGCGATGACGAATCCGGCGAGCGCGGGGCCGACGATCGACCCCGCCTGCTGCATGAGATTCGTGAGGCTCATGGCGTTCGCGAGGTGCTCTTTGGGGACGAGATTGGGGGGAAGCGCTTTGCGCACCGGGGTATCGAACGCGGTCGCCGCCGCGGTGAGCGCCGAGAGCAGGTAAATCACCCCGACCGAGGCCCAGCCCACGTTCGTCAACAGGCCGAGCGCCGCGGCAAAGACCAACATCGAGCTCTGAGTAAAGATCATGAGCCGCCGGCGGTCGTGAGCATCGGCGAAGACGCCGCCCACAAGCGAAAACGCGACGAGGGGGACGACGCGGGCGAGCCCCGTGAGGCCGAGCGCCAGGGCGGAGCCGGTCAGGATGTAGATATGCCAGTTGATCGCGACCAACTGCATCTGGGTGCCCGCCGTCGAGACGAGCTGGCCCAGCCAGATGAGGCGAAAGTCGCGATATTGCAGCGCGGCAAGCGGCGCCGCGGACGGGACAGTCGCCGTCGAAGATGTCGAGCTCAAGGTTTCCGGTTTCTAGTTCAAGATAAAATTTCGGATTCAAGGTTCAAGTCGATTTCCGCAGAGAGCCCTGGTCTTGCTGAAACCTTGAACCTCGAACTTGCTATCTCAGCGCCGCTCGGTTACCGCGTCGACGAGCGCGGGCTTGCCTTCCGTTTCCACAAAGCGAATCGCCCGTGCGAGCGCGGGGCCCAAGGCATCGGCGCGCATGATCGGACCCTCGGCGTACCAGCCGAGCGAGCGCGCGAGCCCGGCAAAGTCGGGCGGCGGGCCGTCGATCTCGGTGCCGACGGGCACATTCTCACGCGTCCGCCCGCGCCAACCCGCGATCCGGTATTGATGGTCCCACGAATTGTTATAGGCCCGGTTGTTGTACATCACGACCAGCAGCGGGATCCGGTTCTTGCTCGCGGTCCAGAGCGCCCCCACATCATACATCAAGTCGCCGTCCGGCTGCAAGTCCACCACGAGCTTACCCGTTCCCCGGTAGGCGAGCGCCACCCCGATGGCGATGCCAATCTGCGTCCCGGTCCCTTGATGTTTGCCGGCGTGCCGGTAGGGTTGATCGAAATCCCAGAGCTTGCGCGACCAATCCAGCACCGTGTTTCCGGTCAAGACCCAATCTTTGCCTTGGAGCGCGCGGCCGACTTCGAGAACCATGTGGGGGATGGCCATCGGCGAGGCGTCCGGATTCGCCTTGGCTTCCTCGAGCCAGCGGGCGCGCTGGGTGTGATGTTTTTCGCGCCACATGTGCATCCGCGCTGCGCGGTTGTTCACGCTCGACTCGGGCGACGCCTCCGCTGCCCGCGCCTTGCACGCGGCGACGATCTCGGGGAGCGCGACGTAGGTGTCCGCGAGGATCGAGAGATCGACCTGGGCAAAGCGCATCGAGTTCTGCGCCCAACTGCTCGTTTCGAGGTCGTCCACGCCGATGGAAATGACGCGGCAGTCCTTCGGAATGATCTTGCCGCCGGTCGGACGTTTGTCGCTCGTCAACTCGGCGAGTGTGCCGTAGAGGTCGCGCACGTCGAGCGAGAGGACCAGGTCGGCGTCGGTCAAGACCTTGGAGCCGAGTGTGAAGAGAGGATGGGTATTCGGGAAATTGAGCCGCCCGTCCAGGTCGAGCACCGGCGCGGCGAGAAATTCCGCGAGCTCGACGAGCGTCTGCACGCGCTCGTGATTGCGGCCGACATTCTCTGCCATGATCACCGGGCGCTGGGCCTTTAAAAGCTCCGGGACGAGCGCGGCGAGCGCGGCGGGTTCCATCGCGAGGCGCGAGTGCAGTCCGCCCTGCGCGGGGTTGGGCAGCTCAACCGGCGCGGGGAGCTCGTCTTCCTGGAAGCTCACGTCGTAGCAGATGTACACGGGGCCCGTCGGCTCGGTGCGGGCGATGCGGTAACCGCGGGCAAAGCCGTGAATCGCGCCGTCCGCATCAAACGGCTGATCATCCCATTTCACAATATCGCGGATCAAATCGCCCTGGACGACAGCGGTGTGGTCCCAGTCGGTGCGCCGGCGCCGTCCCGCAGCCATCGGGCCGGAGGCGCCGAGAATCATCATCGGCGCGCGGTCGACATACGCGTAATAGATGCCCATCGGCGCATGCATGAGGCCGACGAGATTGTGGAGAAAGACCGCCATCGGCTTGTTGGTCGCTTTGGCATAGCCGTGCGCCAGGCCAATGGCAATCTTTTCGTGCTGGCATTCGACGATGGGAGGGCGGTTGCCCGCGTAATTCAAGATCGAGTCATGGGTTCCCCGGAAACTCGCCCCGGGATTGAAGGCGACATACGGGAGGTCGTAACAATTCAGTAGGTCCGCAATCAGGTCCGAGCCATACTTGGCCATGGCATTCACTCCAACATCCTTTCCACTGCTCCCCCTCCCAGCGGCGGCAGCAGGCTCAGTTCGTCGCCGTCTTGCAGAAGGAGGTCGCCGCTCGCTTCCTCGACGACCTTGCCGTTGACGGCGATGACGACGTGGGTGCTGCCGTGGCGCCACTGATAATCGGCCGACGTACCGAGAATTCCCGGATAATCGTTTTCCAGCTGCGCGAGGGCCTGGCCGAGTGTGCGCGACGGCGGGAGCGGGAGAAGGAGTTCGCGGCGGCCGGCGAGATCGCGCAGCGCGCCGCTCAGCTTGACCTTAAGCATGCACAAAACCCAATCCCAGGCGGTCGAGCGTGTCCGGGGTCGGACAGCCCTTGTCGTCACAGCCGCGTGCGGCGTACCACTCGGCGCGGTCGTGGAGAAAATCCTCGCGCGAGTACGCGGCGCCCGCCAGGGGACCCTGCGTGAGTGCGTCCTCATGGACGCGCGCGGGGAGGACATCGTCGCGCTCGGGCACCATGCCTTCGCGGATGTTGTAGGCGCGCGCCATGATGAGCAGACGTTCGGCGATCGGATCCCACTGCTCGGGGGCATAGTCCCAGCCGGTCGCGGAAGAAAGCAGCCCCAGATAATCGGATGGAGCGAGGAGGGCCCGGTGCCACGAGCAGCACGCGAGCGAGTCCGCCCACACCCGTGCGTTCTGCTCGGTCGCGTCGAGCCCGTAGTGATGGCAGCCGCCGCGGTCCCCCACCGCATACTGCAAAGCGCGGTCGGGGTGCGCCTGCGGGGCATAGCCGGCGAACGACAGCCCTTTGGCGTGCATCGCAAAACGTTCCGAGCCCCGGCCGATTTTCGCTGCGGCCTCGCGGACGCCGTCCGCGAGCAGATCCCCGATCCCTTCGCGGCGCGCGATCTTGAACCACAGTGTCTCGAGCGCCTTGGCATTGCCCCAGGTCAGTTCCAGTCCATCGCAGTCCTGCCGGGTCAGCAGGCCGCGCTCGTAGCACTCGATCGCAAATCCGGCGATATTGCCGAGCGTGCTGTTGTCAAAACCGAGATCGTCGCCGAGCGCGCTCAAATATTGCGCGCCCGCATAGTCCGTGATGAGACAGCCGGGACCGATCGTGCCGAACGAGTCAAAATCCGGGTTGGTCAAGGTGCCGGCGTGCTCGCCCTCCCGCAGCACGCCCGTTTGCATGCAGGCGATCGGACAGTTGTAGCAGCTGCGCGACCGCACCTTGCTGCGCCGTTCATACTGCAGCCCGCTGATCTTGTCGACCTCGCTCCAATGCGCCTCGCGATAGTTGCGGACGTCCAATTCGGAAATGTCCGAGTGCGCGTCGTGGCTGATGGTCGAGCCCCAACGGCTGAGGGTGTAGCCGCGCCGCTTGGTCGTCTTGGCTTCGCGCAGTTTGGCGTACACGCGGGCGTAGCGATCCGCGTACTCTTCCCGACGGGCGAGCGGAATGGGACCGTGTCCGCGCACGACGATGGCCTTGAGCCGCTTGGAGCCCATCAGCGTCCCCGGCCCGCCGCGCGCCGCGGCGCGGAAATATTCCTGCTCGATGCTTGCATAGCGCACGAGATTTTCGCCCGCCGGCCCGATGCACATGCTGCGGCGTCGCGGATCGCCCAGCTGGGTCTTGAGCAGCACCTCGGTCTCCATCACTCCCTTGCCCCACAGGAAATCCGCGGGGCGGAGCGTCACCTCTTGGTCCTCAATCGAGAGGTAGACGGGGCTGGGCGCCTGGCCGGTGATAACCACGCCATCGTAGCCTGCCGTTTTCAGTTCGATGCCCCACTGCGAGCCGGTGAGCGCGTGGCCGAGGGTGATGCCCGTGTTCGGGGATTTAAAGACGACGGCCGTATGGGCGGAGCCGGGTGCAATACCGGTGAGGGGGCCGGTGAGAAACATGAGCGGAC
>JAMDCU010000044.1 GCA_023489485.1 Chloroflexota bacterium | reverse complement strand
CGATCTCGCGGCGACCCGGCCCACGCATGGGCCTGGTTTCGCCGACCGAGTAGGGCGGAAAATTATAGTGGTGCATGAACCGTTTTTCTTCTTCAGGCGCGAGACTGTCAATCGTCTGTGACTCACTCGGCATTCCCAAAGTGGCGATCGAGAGTACCTGCGTCTCGCCGCGCGTAAAGAGCCCGGAACCATGAGCGCGTGGGAGCAATCCGACTTCGCAGCTGATCGGCCGAATCGTCGTATAATCCCGGCCGTCGGCACGACGACCTTCGTTCAAGACCATCGAGCGTAGATCCGCTTTGACCTGGCTCTCAAAGGCTTCGGCGACATCCGCTGGAGAAATAGTTTCCCCGAAGGAAGTGACGATCTCGTTCTTGAGCGCGTCGAGCGCCTCATTCCTCTCCGACTTGGCGCCGCTCTGCTTGATCGTCTCGACAATGCGGTTTCCAGTTTTTTCCTTGACTGCGTTCTTGATCTCTTCAGGCACGGCGTGGAGCGGAAAATCACGCTTGGGCTTGCCGACTGCGGCGCGCATCTTTTCCTGCAGCTCAATCACGGGCTGCATGGCGTTGTGCCCAGCCTCAAGTGCCTGAAGCATCAGCTCCTCGGTGACCTCGCTCGCGCCGGCCTCGACCATGATGACCGCCTCTTTGGTCCCGGCGAGCCTCAAGTCAAGAATCGAGCGATCCATTTCCGAAGAGGTCGGGTTGAAAGCAAACTTGCCGTCGATGTAGCCTACGCGGACGGCGCCTACGGGACCGTTGAAAGGAATGTCGCTGACGGTTAGCGCGGTGGAAGCACCGATGATGGAGAGGATGTCAATATAGTGCTCCTGGTCGGCGCTGAGCGCGGTAATGACGATCTGAACATCATTCCGCATGCCTTTGGGGAACATCGGGCGCAGAGGACGGTCGGTCAGACGACAGAGGAGGATAGCACTCTCTCCTGGCCGGCCTTCGCGCTTGAAGAACCCGCCCGGAATCTTGCCGGCTGCATAGAGCCGCTCTTCATAGTCGACGGTCAGTGGGAAAAAATCCTGACCTTCCCGCGGGGCTTCAGAAGCGGTCGCGGTGACCAGAATCACCGTATCCCCGTTACGAACTGTAACCGATCCATTTGCTTGCCCGGCTAGTTTGCCGGTCTCGATCGAGATCTCAGAATCCCCAAAGGGGACCTTGAATTCGCGGCCGAGCGGACCCTGTTGATTTTCACTCATGAAAACAAAACCTCCAATAGTGGCTTACAATGGCGAATCCGTCCTCCCCAAATGGCGCGGCCCACCGGGGTTTACCGCAATCCGCCATTGTAGTATTAGCTCAAGTTGGAGGTCAGGGACTGGAGACTAGGCCTGTTAGTTTCTGGTTTTCTAGTTTGCTAGTTCGATAGTCGGGCGGATTGCCGCGATCACCTTCGGGCTATCCACTAGGGAACCATGAAACTAGGAAACTTGAACCGGCCCACTCTCCAATTCCTGCTCCTCCACAGAGCGAGATGTGTGGCTCTTGCCACCCGACGTTTGATGGTCACAAAGAAACGAGTAGATGGGACTGCCGCGCTCCGCATCTACTCGTAATTGCTGGGCTATTTCCGCAACCCGAGGCGTTCGACAATTTCTTTATAGCGGGCTGCATCCTTCTTGCTGAGATAACTCAAATGCCGCCGACGCTCTCCCACCATTTTGAGGAGACCCCGCCGGGAGTGGTTATCGTGCTTGTGACCTTTCAGGTGTTCGACGAGTTGGTTGATGCGCGTGGTCAGAAGCGCGATCTGAACCTCTGGCGAGCCAGTGTCATTGGCATGTACGTGGAATTTCTCCATTATGGCCGACTTTTCGGCCTTTCTCAGCGCCATGCGCTTCTCCCTTCCAGTATGGAACCTCTCAAACGTGAGCGCCATTATAGCACAGGTTGCGGTTAGTGGCAAATCGGTTCACAACGAACTTGCATATTCCTAATCTGTCACGCATATCGATTGTTAAAAACGCATTAGACTTGGAACCCAGCCCTCTCGTAGTAGGACCAGGGCCTACTGAGCGGGATGGCCCGAGCCGAGCCCTTGCGTGTTGATTCCGTAGGTGAGCACCGGACCGGACTGCCCAGGCCAAACCATGCCTGCACCTTGCCCTAACCCCACCACGTACGGTTTAACAAGAAAGGCGCTCTCACTCTGCCACATGAACGCCTGGGCAAGATCAGTGACCAAAATCTTTTGTGCGGCCTTGTATTTAAGCATGGCGGCCTCAAAATCCAGTTCCTCGTTGGCCGCATTCAAGGCGTTGTCAAACTCCTTGTCGCAGTAGCCGATCCGCTTTGCGAACACGCCCGTGCATGTCTGCAGGAACAACCAGTCTTGCGGGTGGGCGTACTCCTCCTGCCAGGTTATGAAGAAAAGCTGCGGCGCTGTTCGTGGGTCTTGGATCATGATGGTGTACGTGCCCGGGTCGATGGGGTCTAGGAGAACGGGACACGCGAATACGCGCATGAGGTCGCCGGCAAGCGACTGGAAAAACGACTGGTCACGCGCCGTGTTGCTGAAGGACAGCTTGAGTACCCCCAGTTTGTTGCAGTCCACCTTCTTCTTGTCCGGAGTACCATACCCTCCATCGATCAAGGTCTGCACAGCTGCCGCCGGGTCGTACCCGGGCACGACGGCAGATTCATCATATCCCGGATTACCCGGAGGAATCCAAGAGAGAAAAGGCTTGCCACCGCCCTTCAGGACATCGTGAATCAGACTCTCTCGGTCGAGGGCTAGGGAAAAAGCTTTGCGGACGTTCTTGTCGGTGAAGGGAGCTTGCTTCATATTAAAGCCCAAGTAGGCAACCTGAGGGATAGGAGTTATGACCAGTTCTTTGCTGAGGACGGGGTCTGCCCGGACCTGAGCCAGTTCGTCTGATCCAATGCGCACAATGTCCAGATCTCCCTTCCGAAAGCTCGCCAGTGCGGCGGCATGATCGGTCGCCCAATAAAATTCAATTCGGTCCAAGCGGGGGCGGCCCCCCCAGTAATTGGGGTTTGGAATGAGCTTGATTGCTTGGTCTGTGATCTCCGCGATTCTGAATGGGCCGTTGCCGTTGTGGTTTTCCGCTTTGGTCCACCAGGTGTCTGGTTCGGCCTCTACCTTGTTTTTGTCCGGAGGCCAACCGATGCACATGGAAGCAATCGTTGGCCAATAACCCGTCGGCTGATCGAAAGAGACTATCAAGGTGGAATCGTCGACAGCCTTCACCCCCACCCCGTCCAAGGCGCGCTGTATCTCCTCCGCCTTCGCTTTTGGGTCCAGAGAGTATGCGGCCGTGGCGCCATGGACGTCGTCGAGAAACGACTCGTTCGGGCTCGCGACCCGCGGGTCCACAGCATGTTTAAAGGCGTATTCGAAATCCTTGGCGACCAGCGGGGTGCCGTCAGCACGCACCAGGCCGGCCCGCAGATGAAAGGTGAGAGACTTGCCGTCGCCGCTAAACTCCCACTTGTCTGCGGCACCCGGTTCGACGTGCCCGTTTTCATCCAGTCGCGTCAGCCCTTCGTAGGCCAACTGCAGGACGGCGATCGCACCCGGGCTGAAGGCTTTTTGAGGGTCGAGCATGTCCGGACGCGCGGGCAGATTGATCCGCAGCACTTGGGGCACGGGTTCGGGTGTGGGAGTGACCGCGATGGTCCGAGTCGCCCTTGGGGGTACGCGGCTCGCCGTGGCTGTCCGAGCGGGTGCGGGAGTAGGCCCCATGGTCGGTATTGGCGCGGTTGAACAGGCAGTCGTCAAAAGGAGACAAGTGCCGGTCAGCATACTCAGGAGGATGGTACGCACAAAAGCCTTCTCTTTAACCGTGATTCGACTTGACGTCATAATCCCAGACCGGCCCCCACTCGCCGGGCCACTCGGTGTCCGCCGAGCCTGTATGCTCGCGAGGGCCGAGAACATAGGGTCTCATGAGATAGATATTCTCCGAATAGTGAGAAAACGCCGCAGGAACGTCTTCGATGAGCATGTCCTCTGCCTGCTGATAGAGTTTGATGGCTTGTGGGAGATCAGCCTCCTGGTCCGCGTTCGCGAGCAAGGCATCCAGGTCCTTGTTGCAGTAGCCCGCACGCTCGGCAAAAGGACTGGAACAAACCCAATATGCGCTCAGCCAATCCTGCGGGTGAGCGTAATCCTCAAGATAGCCTTGAAAGAAGATCATGGGACTGGTCTGTGCATCCTTGCTCAGGCTCTTGAGGGTTGCATAATCCACGGGGTCGAGCGTGATCGGGCAGCCGAATACTTGACTGAAATCGTCGGCGAGGAATTGGTAGCGTGATTGGTTAAGAGGGGAGTTGACGTACGTCAACTTGATATCTCCGAGCTTGGCACAATCCACTTTGGGGTTCTCGGCGGTACTGTCACCCGTCCCATAACCATTGTCCGCAAGGGTCACAACGGCTGCCCTGGGATCGTAATCGGGCACGCCATGTTTCAACATCTGCGCTCCCGGGACCCCAGGCGGAATCCACCGCAGTGAGACGCGGCCAATCCCTTTGAATGTGCTGCTGATCCATCCTTCACGATCGAGGGCTTCTGAGAACGCGACCCGTACGTTTTTATCGTCGAAAGGCTTGCGTGCGTTGTTGAAACCGACGGCGTAGGTCATGGCGGCAGGATAGCGGAGCAAGTCGGAAGCAATGCTCGAATCAGCAGAAATCGCCGCGATGTCGTCAGAGCTGATGCTGGTGTCGATATCAATCTCGCCCTTCTTGTAGGCATCCAGCGCGGCCGCGGGATTTGGGTAGAATAAGAGATCGATTCGATCGAGCTTGGGTCTGCCCCGCCAATAGTTTGGATTTGAGACCAGAACAATTCTCTTGCCCGGGTTCATTGACCGAACGACGAATGGGCCGTTCCCATTCTGCCCCTCAGTCTTTGACCACCATTTGTCCGGATCACGATCCACCTGCTTTTTATCTGTTGGAAATGTGACCACCGTGCCGGCAATAGACTGCCAATACCCGGTGGGCCTCTTGAAGGTTAGGACTAGCGTTCGATCACCGGTAGCTCTGATGCCAAGATCGTCGAGGGCTTTGTCTATGTCTTCAGGTTTCAACCTCGCTGCACCGGAATTGTCCAGCTCCTGCGCACCCCTGATATCAAACAGCAGAAAGCTGTCTGCCCTATCTGGGATGCGCGGATCGAGGGCACGCTTGAGCGCGTATTCGAAATCGCTCGCGCTGATCGGGGAACCATCGACACGTCTCAGGCCGTCCCGAATGTGAAAAGTCATCTCCATCCCGTCTTTGGACAGCACCCACGAGTCCGCCGCGCCTGGCAGTACGTTCCCTTTTTCGTCCACGGTGACGAGGCCTTCATACAGCAATCGAAGGACTTCGATTTCACTACCGGACGCGGCTTTTTGCGGATCGAGGACATTGGGGTAGGCGGTGAGTCCAATCCGTAGGACCCTGGGCGGAGGGACCGGCGTACTGGTGGGCAAAGGGGAACGAGTAGGCGTTGGTGTGGCCGGCCGAGTAGGAGTAGCGCTCGCGGTCGGGGTGGGAGTAAAGACCGTTGTCG
>JAMDCU010000057.1 GCA_023489485.1 Chloroflexota bacterium | reverse complement strand
AATTTCTAAAACAAACCTTATCTTTTACTTTGGGACTGCAAATAGAGCCAAATCACCTTGAGTTCGTCGTCGGTCATTCGGCTGAGGTCTTTCCAGGGCATGAACTCGCTCTTGCGCGTCCGCGCTGCCGTAAGGAAATCTGCCTCCGACCAATTCCTGAGGTCCCCGCTCTGTGTGAGATTCGGCGCGGGCGGCGCCTTGGGATCTGGATCTTTGCCCCCCGAAAGATTTGCCCCGTGGCACGTCCTGCATCCGACGGTTCTCACGAGATAATCTCCGTACGCCGCAGTCGCACCGGGGGCAACCGGCGTCGGGCGCGGGCCGTTGTGATCGATCCTTTCAGCGTCGATGATATCGCCAAAGGCCCCGGCAGAAAGTAACACTTGCCCCAGTGGCGTCAAGGCGGGGTCTTGCATTTCCTTGTCCACGGGCGGCAAGCTCTTCAGGGCGGCGATGATGTCACCCAGGTCCTGGTCGCTGAGGTTGTAGAAATCGGCCGACGGCATTACGAGCAAGGGCTTGCCGTCCGGTCCCACTCCATGGCGCAGCGAACGCACCCAGTCGGCATCCGTGTAATCTTTGCCAATGCCGCCCTTGCCGGGCGTGAGGTTGGGCGCGTCGATATGACCGAGGCTGGGATCCTCGAACACGACCGTCCCCGCCAGGTTATCTCCGTGGCACTCGGAGCAGTAGATCGATACCCAGCGTTTACCGCTTGCGATGGCGGCCGGATCATTCGGGACCTTGACGGTTTCGACTTCAGGAGGGTATCGCTCGATTTGAAGTCGAGCGGTCGCAACGCCGCGACAAGGGCCGCCAGGAATACGGCGACATCATTGTCTCCATCGTCGAGCGACAGCCAGGCGACCTGGAGCCGCGGATACGCGCGAGGCACAGAAGCAAGCAGCGTGGTTTTGCCGTAACCGGCGGGCGCGGAGAGCAAGGTGAGCGCGTGGGTGGTGGCAGCGTCGTAAAGCGCGGCCGTCAGGCGGGGACGCGGGATGTTGTCAACGCGAGGCAGCGGGGGCTGGAGCTAGGTGCGCCAGCCAATCCGCCGATCGTGACGGAACCTTGTCCAATTCCTGGCCCTCCTCAGCCAAGGGGGCTCACGATGCATGGAGCTGCTTCGACGTAAGGCGATCATATAGAATTCCGCGGAATTGTCCCCTTCGCACTGGGCAATCCCACTGGGGTCTTTAACTCCGGGACCGATCGGTAACAGGGACTCGGTCGACCCGGCAGCGGATATACCGATGCAGCGGCGTCCCGGCCACCGGATCGCGGTGCGTACTCTTCGTGAGCCGATTGACATTCGCACCGACGGTCTGCCCCTCATAATCCAGCCCAAATCCGTGCGGCATGGCGACGACACCCCGCCGTATCGATGCCGACAACTGCAACTCGGCGCTGACGCTCCCCGCTTCCGTTGAAACCTGCACCTGCTGCCCATCGACCAGGTCGAGGTCGGCGGCGTCTTCCGGATGCATGACGAGCGTGCCCACCCGCCGTCCCCGGTTCCAGGCGGGGTCGCGCATCAGCGTGTTTGCATTCGTGTCGTCGTGCCGGCCGGCCTGCAGGATGAGCGGAAACTGTGCGTCCCCTCGGAGCGCCTCCTCCTCCGAAGAGGCATCGATACTCCGGACCCATTCTTCCATCTCGGGAATGTGCACCTGCAGCTTGCCGTCCGGCGTGCGCACCTGCGCGAGATTGTCGTCAGGGTCGCATTGGCCGATCCATGTCCCTTCCGGATGCTCCATCAACGCGTCGAACACTCTATTCCCCAATGAGGGGTCGTCGGGAAAACCGGCCCGGACCGCGTTCTCGTGAAAACTGCGCGGCGCGGTCTGCAGCATCTCCCACAGCGCCGCCCGATTGACCGAACCCATGACGGGGCCCAGCGTCTCGGCCGCGATAAAGGGCAGCAGCGCGGCTGACTCGGGGTGCTCTTGCGCGAACGCCTTCAATTCTCTTCCATAGGCCGCCCGGTCCTGCCGCGCCGCCTCGTACAGCGAGTGGGGGATCGTGGGTAGGATGCCCAGCCGCCTGGCCAAGCGGACGAGGATTTCGCTGTCTTCGAGCGGCTCGCCCTCCGGCTCGACGACCGGACGCCGCATCTGGAAAAAGACCTCTGGAAAATTCCACGCAAAGAAACTGCCGTCCCACGCCTCGTAGGCCGAGCGCGCGGGCAGCACATAGTGAGAGAGCGCGGCGGTCTCGCTCATCGCGATTTCGAGCGTGACGAGCAAATCGAGACGGCCAAACGCTTTTTCAAAAGCCGTCGTGTCGGCGTACGACCGAAGGGGATTGGAGTTTGCGACGATTACGGCGCGCAGTCGCTCCGGCCCATCGCTCATGATCTCTTCAGGCATGACGTTCGGGGGAAAGGTGCCGAGGATCGCCGGAAAGCCGGTGGCGACTGTGCGCCAGGTGCGGGCCTCGCGTTCGTCGGAATGGACCCCGAGGGTCGCGAGATAGCCGGGGATGATATTGCCGCCCCGCACGCCGATCCGCCCGCACACCGCGAGGAGGAGCGTATGGAGATACGTCGTCGCGGTACTGTGGCGGTTCATGAACACGCCCAGGTCATTGTGGAGGCACGATTGCCGCGTCGCAAAGAGATGCGCCACCTCACGCACCTGCGCCTCGTCGAGTTCGCAGACGCGGATCGCCGCCGCGGCGTCAAAATCCTTGAACCACGGCTCGATCTTGTCGAACCCGGCGACGTGCTGCTCGATGTACGCCCGATTCTCCCAACCTTGCTGCAAGATGATGGCGATCATCGCACGCGCCAAGAGCGCGTCCGTGCCGGGCCGCAGCGCGAGGTGAATGTCCGCGAGCCGCGAGGTCTCGGTGCGATGCGGATCGACGACAATGAGGAGGCGATGGGGATCGCGCGAGATTTTTTCAAACCAGCGCCGCGCCTGCGGGATTTGGTGGCTCATCCACCCGTTCCAGCCGATCGCGAGCAAAAGGTCCGCGGCCGCGTGATCGGGCAGGGTGAACAGATACTGCCGGCCGATGACGCGTCCCTGCGCCCAGTAATTGCCCGTCAGCTCTTGGGCGAGGGGACTGTAGTGATACTGCGAGCCGAGCGCACGCAAGAGGCGCACCGCGAACGCGGCCTGGAAATGGGACCCCTGCCCGCCGCCGCCCATATACGCGAACGCGCGCGGGCCGTGCTCGTCCACGATCGCGCGCAGGCGCTTGGCGATCTCGTCGAGCGCCTGTTCCCACGAAACCCGCTCGAAGACGCCGTCCACCTTCTTCAGCGGATGGGTCAGCCGCTGCGCGTGGTGCTGGTGATACGCGATCTGCAAACCCTTGCGGCACGCATAGCCGCGACTGCGGGGATTGTCCTTATCGGGTCGGACCTTGACGATGCGATTGTTCTCGACGAGAACTTGTAGGCCGCAGTTCTGTGTGCACAGGACACACGCGGTCGTACGCCATTCAGCTATCTCGCACCTCCGCTTCCATTATCTCAGTAGATGCATTTGCGAACAACCTTGTGTTCTTTCAATCCGGGCAAGACGAAAACGACCTGCTCACCGCGCGACTCGCGCGGGCACTGCCCCTGGGTTCAGCAGTTGGTCCATCTCGGCCTGCGCGACCGCCACGAATATCACCCGATTCAAAAAAACAGGTGGCGAAGCGGTCGACTGGTCCTCGGGAGGCGCCTGACGGCTCGCAGTATATCAGCGATTGTTGGGATGTCAAAGACCCCTGCCAATCCGCGGCTCGTCGCCGGGTTCATGGCCGTGGAGAAAACGGCCCAACCAGACGTAAATGCATTAAGATTTCCTCATGGTTCCCCTTCCCGAGTATTTGCTAATCTCGTTTTCATTGGACTCTAATGCCGGAGCGCTAGAATGATGGCAGACTGATAAATGGAAAAAGATGTTCGACACTCTTGTCTGGAGTGTCATAAAGGATAATCATATGAGCAGGCGAACACTACTTCTTTCAATCACATTATTGGTAGGCTTGCTGGTCATCACCTCCGGCCTCGTTTTGATCGTACCGATCGCGGCACAGGCAGCAGGGCCCGCTGCCCGAGCGGTGGCAGCCGTTTCGGCGCAGTTGCCCGTTGCCGCTCCCACTCTTTCCCCGACGCCCGACGCGCCCAGTGCCGTAGTGACTGCGGTCCAGGCCGTCATACTGAAAGCCAATCATGAGGAAGAGCAGGCGGTCGCGAAGAATGACCCTACGGTTATGCAGGATACGGCGACGTCGAGCTACTATACTCAATCAGCTCAAAACCTCAGCAACATGCTGAGCTCGGGCGTGACCGCGATCAAGTTGGACCACTTGGCCTGGGGCGCGATCGCGCAGCAAAATCCGACCACAGTGCAGGCCACCACCCAAGAGACCTGGAGCACCACCTTTTCCGACGGCAGCACGCTCCAAGAAACGAATACCAATGTCTACACCCTGGTTCTTCAGAACGGTACGTGGTTAGTGCAGCAAGACAACCAACCGAATTCGACCGCGCCGCAGTCTCCGAGTAACTCGAGCCCGTCGACTCCGGGAGTACCTGGCACACCCGCAACTCCCGCGGCATCGGGACAGTCACCGTCTCGCAACTGGGCAGGCTACGCCGCGACGAGCGGCACCTTTACCGCCGTCTCCGGCAGCTGGACCGTCCCCAATGTGAGCTCGACGACCACCGGCATGGATGCGACCTGGGTGGGAATCGGCGGTGTGAATTCGCAGGACTTGATCCAGGCGGGGACGCAGGCCGTCGTCCAGTCCGGGCAGATCACCTACTCGGCGTGGTATGAAACGCTTCCCCAGTCCTCGCAGACTGTGCCCATGACCGTCAACCCTGGTGACAAGGTGAGCGTGTCCATCACACAGCAGCCGGACGGGACATGGAAGATCCTCATGCAAGACACGACGAACGCGCAAACGTATCAAACGACCTTGAACTACACGTCGTCCAATTCCTCAGCGGAATGGATCGAAGAGTCACCGGCGACGGGACGCGGCACGATTCTGCCCCTGGACAGCTTCGGGACGCTCACCTTCAACGGTGCGAGCACGGTGGATAACGGCAAGCAAGTCACTCTCGCACAGGCAGGCGCCCAGCCGATCACGATGTACTCTTCCAATCAACAGGCGCTGGCGCAGCCGTCTACGGTCGGCGCGAACGGAGCCAGCTTTAGCGTCACGCGCACCGATGTCGTGGCGCCCACCTTCAGCCGGGGTGGTAGAGGATTCTCCGGTTCCGGAAATGCACCGTAATCAGTTTCACACCGGTATGAATCCGCTCGGCGAGCGAGCTCGCCGGATATTGCAAAAGAAGGGCTTTCACCCTCAACAGCCGGATACCATGGTATCCGGCTGTTCTTCTTTGTGACGAGCCCTGGACCGTTCGGGTTGTTTGTCAAATACGATTGGCTGGGACCAAACTATTGTCTTTTGCTTTTGCCGAGCTGTGGAGTATAATCTCCACAGCACCAATTGGGCCGGCCCCGTGGTTCGCGGTTTACGTCTTGCCTCAAGGGTGTCGATGCCGGAGGAGATATCGGGTGATCGCGTTTGGGGCTGCTGTCGG
>JAMDCU010000053.1 GCA_023489485.1 Chloroflexota bacterium | reverse complement strand
GGGCAACGCGTGACGGTGACAGGCACGTTACAGATAGTGGACAAGCCGCCGCGCATCAACGAGTATTACTGGGTTGGACTCATCCAGGAGGATGTGCGAATTGCCGAAGATCACGTCCAGCCGCTGCTGGTGACGGTGGAGTACTAGGAATTTCAGATTTCAGATTGCGGATTTCAGATTTCGGGTTCCATGTTTTAAGTTGAAGGTTCAAGGGTCAAGGTTGGGGGTTGAAGCTGGCTCCTCCAACTCTGTAACCCTGCAACCCTGAAACCTGGAACTCGGAACCTTGAACTAGGACCTTTTTGTGCGTGCCGCAGGATCGTTTCTGGCTTCGTTTTTGAGTGCGCTGCTAGGGCTCTTTCATCGGACCAGGCGGCCCCAGCCGGCGCCGCCGGCGAGCCCGGCACCCGGGCTGGACCTCGCGCGAGCCGTTCTCCAGCCGCGGGTGCTCTTGATCGTGTACAATCCGGTCGTCGACGTCGCGCAAGGGACGCGGCTCGTCGAAAAAATGGGCTGGCACGACCCGGACCGGCTCGTGAACGAGTATATTCAGGATATCGTCGAGTGCAGCGGCGGACTCGTCGCCTATGACGTGGTCGAGCGGGTCGAGGTGGACGAATTCCCGATCAAGCTCGACCATTTTCAATATCGCGCCCACGACTATGTGAACAATTATCGGCTGGGGCGCGGGTGGCACAGCTCGGACGCGGTCGACTATGGCGCGATCATTGCGAAATTCAATATCCTGAGCCGGGTTGCGGCGCGCGAGCTGGACGAGGTCTGGCTCTTTGGCGGGCCGTATTTTGGTCTTTACGAGTCTACGATGGGAGGCGCGGGGGCGTTCTTTTGCAATGCGCCGCCTCTTCCCGGCACCGCTGGATGCCCGCGCCGTTTTGTGATCATGGGCTTTAGCTACGAGCGCGGGGTGGGCGAGATGGAGGAGGACCTGGGGCACCGCGCCGAGTCCATTCTGCGCGAGGTGTTCCGGTTCAAGCGGGGCGAGGCGAACCTCTTCGAGCGCTATTCGCTCTACAACCGGATCGCCCCGGGACGGGCGAATGTGGGACTGATGCATTTCGCGCCGAACAGCGTGCGCGATTACGACTGGGGAAACCCGACACCGGTGCCGTCCTGCTGCGACGACTGGGATCTCTATCCGAACTTGCCGAATCCGCCGAATTACCGCATGGTGAATTCGCGCGAGTGGGGGAGCGGCGACATCCGCCTGCATCACAAGTGGTGGCTGCGGCACCTCCCCCACGCCGACGGCGCGACGGATGGCGTATCGAACAATTGGTGGAGCTACGTCATCGATCCGAATCTGGTGAGATAGCAGACAACAGACTATAGACATCTCCCGTGAACTCCACGGGCGACGACAGAGAACAGAGGACAGAAGGAACGCGGCCGCCGAGGGCCGCGTTTGTTGTTCGGTGTCGAGTCGGGCTGAACGCAGCTCTTGGGGGTCACGTTCTAGCCTTGTGGGCTTCGATATACGCTCGCAGCAAGGCGTTGATGCGCGTCTGGTAGCCTTGCCCCTGTTGCTTGAACCACTCGAGCACGTCACGGTCGACGCGCAGCGTGATTTGTGCTTTAGGGGCCACGGGTACTAGGCCATGCCGCAAAACTGCCTTAGCGAACATCTCTGGCGGAATTTCTGGCGTATCGGATGGGTCAATGTGTTTTTCTCTTAGCGCGTCGAGTCGCGCCCAGTTGGTCTGCGATTTGTTCGAAATACGAGGCTTTTCATTCTTGGTTGCCTTTCTAGCCGAAACGATGCGGATTCTCTGTCCGCGTTCGGTATGGACGACGACTTGCAACAATTTCTCCGCTCGTGCGATCAACCAGGGCTGCAATTCGGGGATCTTTTCGCTCAACCTCGCAGCCGCGACAATCGGCAGCCAGCGCCTGTATTCGTCCTTGCCTCCTGGTCGCAGTCGAAAGTAGCGATGGACATCTACGGCGTGAAAGATGCGGATAGCAGCTTCTGTGGAAAAGTCTGAGGATCTGTCCTTCCTGCCAGGCGTAGATCTCTGCGGTGCGGCCATAAGCGATAGGTCGGCCCAGGCCGGAAGTGACGAGAGACCGGTTCATTGCGCGGTGTTCAGGAACCCGCGCACGAAGCGCATGAACTTGTCCGGCTCTTCGGTGAACGGGAAATGACGCGAGTGTTGGAAGATTTCCAACTCGGCTTTTGGAATCAGCCGCGCGCTCTTTTCGGCCATCGCGACGGTGGGCATTTTGCTGGCGCCGATGATCACCAGAGTCGGCACCTTGACTTCGTGGAGGCGGCTCGTGACGTCGAATTAGGCGAGTGTTCTGGTCACGCGAAATTCCGTCTCTTCGCCCCACATCACCCGGTAAACATCACAGGCAACCTTACTGAACATGTCGAGCAGGTACTCCGGCGTCGGCACGCTGATAAAAATTGGTTCGCATGCCAGGTCCAGCGCTGCCTGATACTCGTCCGGACAGCGGTCGCGGTCCTTGTCCAAGCCCTCTCGCTCGTGTCGTTCGTAGATGGCGCGCGTCGCCTCCGGAACACTGTTTCGCATTCGCTGGAGGATGGCATTGCAATCGGCGATTGAGGAAAAGGTATTGGCGAGGATGAGCTTCGACAGTTGCAATGGGTAGGCCAATGCATAGGCTTGCGCGGCATGCCGCGCCACGACTGTCCAAAGACCACGCTCGGGCCGAGATCGAGCTCGCGTCGCAGCGCTTCCACACCCTCGACATTGGCCGCAATCGTATAGTCGCGGGCGGCGGCTTTGTCCGACTGGCCGGTGCCGCGCTGGTCGAAAAAGACCGGTGGCGCCAATGATGCTTCTTACTGTCCCTTTATGAGGAGGGGTAAAAACAGGCTAGCGCCAAGAGCTTGGGGCGTCAGTCTGCCTATCCGATTGATACCCCGTTCTGAAAACCATACGTCTCCCTGAACGGGCGCTAAGCCGACGTCCCAAAGTGAACCACTTGATGCGGGCAAGCTGATTTCGGTAAAACCATTCGCCATAGCTACCGGTGCAGGTGTTGTCGTCATGACGGTCGGGGTCACTTGGGCGGTGACCGTATAGCTAATTGGCAAAATCGTGCTCGTCGTCTTGACGGCGAAAAAAGTGATTGGGCTTGATACCGTGGTCGTCGGCGAGCTCGATGCAGGATCAAGCCGTCCGAGTTTCCTTGTCCCCATTTCGGTGAACCAAACGCTATTCCCTTTCATGACCAGGCTCCCAGGGTTGCTGTCCGGTGTGGGGACACCGAATTCGCTGAGCGTGTTCGCAGAAGGTACCAACCTGGCGATACTGTTCGTGGTGGTCTCGAATTCGGTGAACCAGATCTCATTGGCCGTCTTGGCGTCCACGCGAAAGGGACGGCCGGTCGTAACAGGCGGCCTCCAGATGGTGACTTGGTTGGTAGTTGGAGCGAGATTGGCCACCCCCTGGTTGCCATACGGCTGCACGGTGAACCAAACCTTGCCGTCAGCGCCGAGGCCTAAATCGTAAACAGAAGTGTATGGGGACGTGGCCCAGATAGTCACGTTGTTGGTGGCAGGTGCCAACTTGTATATTCCAGGGAGGATACCCCCAGTCGTGAACCAAATGTCACCTGTGGTGGGATCAATATCCAAGCCAAAGTGTGTTTCCGGCACATGCCACTCGGTGAATCTGCCCACGGAGGGCTCTAGTTTGCCGACTACGTCCTCGTTGGTTGTCGAAAACCAGATCGCGCCTTGCGAATCTTGTTTGAGGCCCCAAACATTGCCCGTACCTTGCCGTGAGTAGACGGATACCCGGTTCAGGTTGAGATCTAGTTTCCCAATCGCATTACCCCCAAAAGAGGAAAACCATATTTCTCCATTCTGACCGAAGAGTAGATTGAGTGGGGTAATAGGGAGAGTATACTCGATAATGCTTGCACTCGTCGTAGGAGAAAGCGTGGCCCTTTGCCCATGAAGCGGCAATGGAGCGCTTGAATTCGACGTGGGTTGTTCGGTTCCCACGGCGGCGCCATCACTCGAAAGCCGGGTCTGGGAAGTCGGTCCTTGCGCGAGTAACAAGCCGACTCCCAGAAAGGAGAGGATCAAAATTGATAGTGTGGAGACGAATAGTTTGTTGAACATTTTGATGCTCCGGTCGGGGTGGAGTGGCCTGATATGAACGACTCTCCCAAAACCACGCGAACCTGATGAAGCGCTCTGGGGCACGGTAGCGAACGCTCGTTTAGCGCAACCCTGGCATAGCAGGCGGCGCTTGGCTCGTCAGTGGGGAAGACTCCCGAGAGCAAACAAAAAGCACCTCTCGGCGACGCGCTTGCGCGCCAAACAACAGATGCTTGGATCACCTAGAGGCAACCGGCTAGAAAGGCGGAGGATCAGGTGGGAAGGAGGCATAGTCCACTTTTCCTCGGCCACCAACCAAGGTCTCGGACCTCGCGGTGTCCGCCCCGCGCAATTCGTCGGGGCTCGGCGAGGACATAGATCTCGCGGTCTCGCGCAATGCTGCTGAAGCCAGCCGCTATTAAAGACCGGGAAGAAAACGTAGCCGTATGCTTGTCAGTATACCACCAACTCCACAACGGGACAATAGCCCGAATTGACTCATCAAGAATGTCGGCGAAATCGGTTCGTTGACTCACGAATGAATGTCGGTGAACGAGCGACTCGGTTTCAGCCCAGCCAACCGCCGATCCAATTCGGTTTTTACCTTCGACAGACTCAAGCCCGCGTAGATGGCTTTCAATTTCGCTTTCTCGGCCGGGCTGAGGGTCGGGCTCTCCAGCAGTCGCTGATATGGCGTCTTGGGGTCATCGTAAATCTTCTTGACCTTGCTCCCGACCCGCCGCTTGGCTTTCAATTTCATCACCGGCTTGAAGAAGTTGACGTATTGGCGCGCGACACTGTAGACCGCATCCAGTTGATCCACCTGCTTTGGGGTCTCATAACGCCCATAGCTCACCAAGTGGCGCACCACGGACCGGTTCTTTTGCTCCACACGCGGCTTGTCATTCTTCTTACCGGCGCGCCCGCGGGTGAATTTGAGAAGCTCCGCTTTGCAGTACCGATACAACTGGTCGTTGACACCTGCACTTGTGTGCGGTGCAAGTGTGAATTCGCTGTCACTGTCGGAGTGAATGCCCAAGAGTGTGAAAGGCAGATCGAGGCGGGCAGATTGGAGCTCCTCCAACACGAATTCCTGGGCTTGGGTCAGCAGGGCGCGGGGTTCGATCCATTGGCTGAAGGCATCGGCCTCATCGAGCGTGTAAGCGAATTCGCCCCTGGCGTTTTCACCGCTATGATCCACCAAATCCACATCCAGGTGGCCCGGGACGTTCGGATTCCGCTCCGCAAAGGTCCGCGCCGGAATCCGGTATTTGACCAGCGTCCCGGGTTTGGTGAAGCCGTGCCGATGTTTGCCTTGGGGCCGCCGACGCCGCCGCAGCCGATCCATTGTGGCCGGGCTCATTTCGAGTAGGTGCTGGGCACAAGTGTCGCTGATGACCAACGTGCCGTCTTGGCGCAGGCCATCCAAGACCAGCGGGATTTCGGCCTTCAGCAAATTGGAGCACATCCCATCCAACAGCTCGCAAAGATGTTCGAGTGCTGCCGCATCTTCGGCCGTGTAGTAACGTGCGCACGGATGCCGAATCGGTTGGGTCGTGTAGGTGTAATCCCCGCGCAGCAGACGAATGGCATAATCTCGATGGCACCTGCTGGTCTGCGTGA
>JAMDCU010000048.1 GCA_023489485.1 Chloroflexota bacterium | reverse complement strand
TACCTGGCCACCCGTCTCCAGCCCAAAACACAGTTGGAGTCCAAGGAGTCTTTGAGATTCCGCCGGAATTCGTAGCGCTGCAGATAGAGTCTGTCGCGAGCGACATCGGCGCCGATGCTGTCAAGACCGGCATGCTCGCCAGCGCTCCAATCATTCGGGCTGTCGCCGCCAAGATCAGAGAGCATCACCTGGAACCCCTTGTGGTGGATCCGGTGATGGTCGCAAAGAGCGGCGACCATCTGCTTCATCCGGATGCTCGCGATGCGCTCATCACGGAAATCCTGCCGCTGGCAACGGTCGTCACTCCCAACCTGCATGAGGCCCAGGTTCTCTGTGGATTTCCGATCGCCACCTTGGACGAAATGCGCCTGGCCGCCGAGGCCATTTTCCAACTCGGCCCGCGCAACGTCGTCGTCAAGGGCGGACACCTTCCAAACACAACGGATGCGATTGACATCTTGTACGACGGCAAGGTCTTCCGGGAATACCGCTCCCCTCGAATCGAGACGCGGAATACGCACGGGACCGGGTGTACTTTTGCTTCCGCGATCGCCGCCGAGATGGCCAAGGGAAATGCAGTGGGCGATGCGGTTGGCATTGCGAAGGAGTATCTTGAGAGCGTCATCCGAGTCTCTGCCGATCTTCGAATCGGTCACGGGTATGGGCCGATGAATCACATGGCTCTGCTGATCTAGCGCGAGAATCGGGGCGTGGGATTTTGCATTCTGATTGAAAAAGCATAGAATGGGCCAGATTAACCTAGGAGACTGAATGCCCGCTGCGGTCGTCATCCCGACCTACAACGAAAGCGACAATATTCGCAATCTCGCCGAGGGAATCCTGGCCCTCCCCATTCGGGCACACGTCATCGTCGTTGACGACAATTCGCCCGACGGAACCGGTGCACTCGTCGATGCTTTGGCAACGCAGGAACCCCGCGTCCACGCCGTACACCGGCCGGCGAAACTCGGTTTGGGTACTGCTCACATCGCGGGAATGCGCCAAGCATTTTTGCTTGGGCTCGAACCGATTGTGACGATGGATGCGGACTTTTCGCATCATCCCCGCTATATCCCAGGTCTCATCGCGGGACTGGACCAGAATGACGTTATGATTGGGTCACGTTACGTGCCCGGCGGCGGTACACGTTTCTTTAGCATTCAGCGGCAGATATTGAGCAACGTGGCAAACGCCTTTGCACGGACGGCGCTTGGATTGCGAGCTACGGATTGCACCGCAGGATTTCGCGCCTACCGCAGGCCGGTCCTGGAATCGCTCAATTTGGACAGCATCTTCTCAAACGGCTACTCTTTCCTTATCGAGCTACTGTTTCTGTGCCAAAGGCATGGCTGGCGGATCGGCGAAATCCCGATTATTTACGAAGACCGCCGAGCAGGCAAGTCCAAAATCTCCAAGGCAGAGATCTACAAAGCGACCTACACGGTGCTCCGCCTCTCGTGGCGGCGAGGGCGGATGAAAGCACAGGCTTTGCGAGGCCGTACTGGCACCACCCCGTACTGATAGGCTACCGAATGACGAATCGCATCGACGGGTGCATTTGATGAGTCTAGTCCTCAGCGAAGATATCCCCTGCAACCTCTGCGGTTCACGCGACTCTGTTCTACTCTATCCCAGCTCCTTAACGAGCTCCCACCCTAATGCTTCCGATTTTCGTTGCACCAGCTCAACCTACGGCGTGCATCCCCCTATAGTACGCTGTCGTCAATGCGGTCTCGTGTATGCCAATCCCCGCTGGACCTCGTCCGTAGTCCACGAGAGCTATGCGGCTGTGGAGGACCCCATGTACGTCGAGGAGCGCGAGGGACGGGTCCTCACCTTTCAACGAAATCTGGCACCCTTTGAATCGTTTGTGCCCAATGGTCAGGACCACCGGCGCCTACTCGACGTCGGTTGCCACATTGGCGTGATGATCGAATTGGCTCAGGGGCGCGGCTGGGAGGCGTGGGGCGTCGAGCCTTCAACCTGGGCGGCAGAACAAGCACGCTCGCGTGGACTGCATGTCTTGACCGGCACCTTGGGCGAAGCAAGATTGGAAGACAATTATTTCGACGTAGTGACGATGTGGGATGTGATAGAGCATCTTACCGATCCCACGACTGAAGTATGCAACGTCCTTCGTGTCCTGAAACCGGGCGGAGTGTTTGCCGTCCACACGATTGACATCGAGAGCTGGTTTGCGCGACTTATGGGAAAGCGGTGGCCCTGGTTGATGGAGATGCACCTTTACTATTTTTCCCCCCGCACGCTTGGCAAGATGCTTGAGCGAAATGGATTCCGGGTGATTCGTTCCAGCGCGCAGGGGCGCTTTCTGCGGCTTGGTTACCTGGCCACCCGTCTCCAGCCCTACAACCGGACGCTGGGACGCACGCTGCACGGGCTCTCCTCCCGTCTCGGCCTGGCGGGTCTCGCCGTGCCTGTGAATTTCGGCGATTTGTTCACTCTGTATGCTCGAAAAAGTCCATGAAGCAAAGATGCGTGGCCTAACTTCCCGCCGCTTGTTCGTCGTGATTCTCTTTGTCGCCTTGTTCGTCATGGCGACCCGCGAAATCACGGACCCCGACTTTTGGTGGCATTTGCGGACCGGCCAACTCATCGTCGACACCGGCTCTGTCCCCCACTCCGACCCGTATTCCTACACGGTGGCGGGCAAGCCCTGGATCGCTCACGAGTGGCTCTCCGAGGTCTTTATCTATTTCCTTTACCGGCTCGGCTCTTTCCCCGCACTGATTCTCGTCTTTTCCGCCCTCATCACCCTTTCTTTCGCTCTCGTGTGGGCGCGTTCCGAGGGGCGGCCGTACGTGGCCGCCTTTGCCATTCTCCTTGCGGCGCTGGCGACCGCACCTACTTGGGGCGTTCGTCCGCAAATTCTTTCCCTCCTTCTGTCTAGCGTCTATTTGTTCATTCTCGAGCGCTATGAGCACAAGCCGGAATCGCGTTCCGTCTGGCTGCTTGTTCCACTCATGCTGTTGTGGGTGAATCTCCATAGTGGATACGCACTGGGACTAGTGATCATCGGTATCTATCTCATTGGGAAAGCCGCTCAGCCGCTTTTGCTCACAGATGCCAAACGGACGGCGGGCGGTGTGGGTGAGAACAAGAGGGCAGGATCGCTCCGTCTCGCATTGGTGTTCGTGTTGTGTCTTTTGGTCGTTCCGCTGAATCCCAACGGCGCTGCCATGTATACCTACCCCTTTGAGACGCTCACCAGCCCGACGATGCAAGCCTTCATTCAAGAGTGGTTCTCTCCCGATTTTCATCTGGTCGAGTTCCAACCTTTCGCCTGGCTGCTGCTCGCGACCCTGGGAGCGATTGCCCTGGCCGGAAAGCGGATTGGACTAGTGCAGATTCTGCTCCTCGTCGTATTCGGCTATGCGGCACTCAGGTCGGCGCGCAATATTCCCTTTTTCGCCGTTGTCGCGGCTCCGGTGCTGGCAGAGCAACTGTGGGCATTCTTGGCTCAGAGGGGGTGGACAGAGGCATTCGAATCCAAGGCACAGATTTCATCCGCAGCGCATTTGCTCAACTGGATAGTACTTGGAGTGGTCGTGGGAGGCGCACTGCTGCGAGTCTCCTTCGTGATTGCCGACCAGTCAACCGCAGAGGCGGCCAAGTTCCCCGCCGCGGCGGTGGACTATGTCGTTTCGCAGCGGTGGGCAGAGCCAATCTACAACTCGTACCAATGGGGGGGCTATTTGATTTGGCGTCAGCTGCCCGGCGAGGGGGTCTTCATCGACGGACGGGCCGATGTCTATGGGGACCAATTCATCGAAGAGTTCCTGAATACATACCGCGCGGGACCTAACTGGAAGGCAGAACTGGAGCAATACCATGTGGGACTCGTGCTGATTGAGCCGAACGCGCCCCTCGCGAACGAGCTATCACACGACGGGTCGTGGAGCAAGGTCTATGCAGATAAATTAGCTGTGGTCTTTAGAAAACAATAGAGCCGGACGGGATGCTGCTGCGTCCGGCTCGGCGTTAAAATCGGACTGGACCTTACGATTTGGCCTCTTGGGCAAGAACAATGGCCTCGGCAATCTCCTTCATCGGTTTGCGGGTGTTCATGCTCATCTTCTGGATCTTGCGGAAAGCCTCCGCTTCTGTCAAGCCCTGTTGGTCCATCAGAATTCCCTTGGCACGGTCGACCAGCTTGCGCGTCTCGAGCGTTTCGCGTAGGTTACCCACTTCCTTTTCCAGTTCACGGAATTCCCCAAAGCGGGCAATCGCGATGTCGATGGCCGGCACAATTTCCTGTTCCCTGAAAGGTTTGACCAAATATCCCACGACGCCCGCTTCCTTCGCGCGGTCTACCAGGTCACGCTGGCTGTACGCCGTGAGTAGAATAACCGGGGCGACCTTTTCCTGGGTCAAGATGCGCGCCGCTTCAATGCCATCCAGGTCGGGCATCTTGATGTCCATAATCACGACATCAGGTTTGAGCTCTCGGGCAAGATTGACCGCACTCTGGCCGTCGCCAACCTCCCCGACAACAAGATAGCCCAAATTCGCCAACATCTCGCGCAAATCCGCCCGGATGACGGATTCATCATCAGCAACGACTACTCGGGTTCGTTCCACGTCTCCTCACCTCCAAGAGGGATTTTCGGAAAGCGGACGATCGCCGTCACGCCATGATTGCTCTGCAAATCGATCTGTCCCTTCAAGTCTTGCGTCACGAGCATCTGTACTATTCTCAACCCTAACGAGTCAACGCGGTCGAGGCTAAAATTGGGGGGCAAGCCGTGCCCATCGTCATGCACGGTCAAACCCACAGCATCGCCGTGATCCTGAAACGCCAATGCAATGGTACCACCGGCTGCGCGTGCGTCAAAGCCGTGCTCAAGCGCATTTTGGAGCAATTCGTTAATGACGAGCGCGCAGGAGGTCGCCTGCCGCGCGGGCAGATAGATGTTTGGCCCGGTGAGCTCCATCGCAATACGGAGCTCGGGATCAAGGACCCCCTGCTCCATCTGCTGGACAATCCGTTGCGCGACCTCGCGGATATTGATGACCCGCGTGTCCTGTTCGGACAGAAATTCATGGATGACGGCGATGCTGAGAATGCGATTCACGGCCTCGGCGAGTGCCCCCTTGGCCTCGGAGGTCTGCATTCGGCGCGATTGCATGCGGAGGAGAGAAGCCACCGTCTGGAGATCGTTCTTGACGCGGTGATGCATCTCCTTGATCATCGTCGCCTTGATCAACAGCTCGCGGGTGCGCTGACGCGCTTCGGTGTCATCGTGGACAAGGATCAGAGTGCCGACGAGGTGATCACGGGCCGGTGCGAAGAGCGAGGCGCGCTCGGTGCGGCTGATCGGGATGACTTTACGAATCCACGTCCTCCCGTGTTCCTCGACGTCCACTTGAAAACAGCATCGCTGCGTAATAGCCTTGCGCGCAATTTCGTCATCTTGCGTTTCGAGATAACCGAGCGGTTTGCCCACCAAAGGCTCGCCGTATCCAATATTCCTGTAGAGATTTGTGGCGATGCCGCTCATATAGCGGATCATGCAGTCGACGTCGGTGACGACGACGCCGTCGTGTTCGCCGAACGGCGACAGACTCTCTACACCGGCGGGCTCTCCACGTAGGGCCATCTGCTGAAAAGCCTTGAGCGCCCGCTGGAAGACCTCGCTGCGGCGCTTGAGCCGCTCACTCTCAAGCAAATTGGTCTCGATGAGCATCCCGGCGAAAATCTGGCCCTTGGCATTCTCGATGTAATAGGCCTCCTGGACGACGGGCGCAAGCGCACCTTCCCCTGGCGATGCACCCGGGGCGGTCGGGCGAGGATATTCGCGCATGCTGCGGGCGTACTGCCGTTCCGCGATGGCTCGGAATAGTGCTCCGGCATTCTCATGGGTCAAGGTCTGATCAACCATGGAAACACGGTGCACGGGGGCAATTGAATGGGGCTTGGCGTGCGCGACGACTTGCGCGCGGTCATCGTCTCGCGGAACGCAAATCATAACATCGGCGCGACTGAGATCGGCGAGGATGGGCATCACGCGCATGATCCGGGCGAGTTGGGCCGAATCACTTTCTTCGACTGTGGCTAGCTCGCGGACAGCATTGTCCATTCTTCTTCCAAGGAGGCCCAAGCCGATGCCGGTGCTTGATTCTCGCGATGCAGTGAATGCGGTGGATGTAGCTCGGCTAACAGACCAATAGGACCACTAAAAAAAGGCCGAGGTCTTGCGCCCCGACCATTTACGTCCAATGTGCAGAGTCTTGGCTCGGCGCCGAGGTGATGCATAATTGCATCACGATTGAGTCGGGGCGAGAGGATTTGAACCTCCGACCACCTGTACCCCATACAGGTGCGCTACCGGGCTGCGCTACGCCCCGCTTCTCAACATGCAAACGAAATTATAACAGAGAGTTGTGGATTTTGCAAATTGCGGCCCGCAAAACCGGACCACCCAATGTTTTTACGGGGATTTTGCGGGCTTTTCACAAGGGGATAATAGCCATCGAAGATGATGGAATAGCAAAACCGCTTCAGATAATCAAGAAAGGCAACATCCAAGTGAACACCTTCCTAATGCAACGCGCCGGCCGTGTCTTTGCGCTCGTATTCGCGCTCAGTATGCTCGCCGCATGTGCACCATCCGGTCCGGCCGTGCCCACCCCGCAAACCTTGGGAGCAGTGCCAACCAGTACGGCTGAACCTACTACCACTGCCCCATTGGCGACAGACACACCGATCGTCGCGGCAACGGAATCGCCGTCCCCAGCGGCGAAATTGCCCGAGACGGCCCCAACGCCAACAAATTCTGTGGGGAGTTCGCCGATTCGGCATGTGATTGTGATCATGAAGGAGAACCACACCTTCGACAATTACTTTGGCCAGTTCCCCGGTGTCGACGGCGCGAAAACCGTGACAATTGACGGAATCAGCCAGACACCTCCGCCCGCCCCCGACCGCGCACCGGATATGAACCATTCATCCCCAGCTGCCCGCAAAGCCTATGACAATGGCAAAATGGACATGTTTGGAACGGAGAAGAAAGAGCCGATGGTGAACGGGCTACCCCAGGCTTTTGCTCAATATGGCGGGCAGGACCTGGCCGCCTACTGGACCTATGCCAAGGATTTCGCGCTGTACGACCACTATTTCAGTTCGGTCATGGGGCCAAGCATGCCCAACCATCTCTTCACCATCGCGGCAAGTTCGGGCGGGGCGAACGAAAATCCCCATGGGATCAAAACAGAGGCGCCCGGCTGTGACTCGCCTGGGGCCACCCTACAGATCTTGTCCTCCGATGGCAAGACCAGCACGGCGCCGGCCTGCCTGGATGTCCCGACCCTTCCCAACCTTCTGGCGCAAAGAGGCATTTCCTGGAAGGGGTACGGCTACTGGGCGATGGGGGATTTGAAGCAGATTTGGGACAACCCGTCCATGCGTAAGAACGTCGTGACCGAACGTCAATTCCTTGCCGACGTTCGCTCGGGTTCCCTCCCCAGTGTTTCTTGGGTAACAGGGGGAAGTGACGAGCACCCACCTTCGAGTGTCTGCGCCGGTGAAAATGCGACCGTGCAGCAGATCAATGCGATCATGGCAAGTTCATACTGGAACTCGTCACTCATCATCGTGACCTGGGACGATTGGGGAGGATGGTACGATCATGTCGCTCCGCCTCAGGTGGACAACTTGGGGCTCGGCTTCCGCGTGCCCGCCCTGGTCATTTCGGCTTACGCCAAGCAGGGATACATTGGGCATCAGCAGACAGAGCACGCTTCGATCGTCAAGACCATCGAGGACCTCTTTGGGCTGCCGAGCCTGCAACAGCGCGACGCCAAGGCGAATAATCTACTTGACGGGCTCAATTTCTCCCAGGTTCCTCGGAGTCCCCTGATCTTAAAGACGGCTGCATGCCCAGCGGCCAAGTAAGAATCAGCGAGCATAAAAGAAACCTCCCACAGGCTTGCCGTCTATGGAGGCGACAGATCTGCGGGAGGTTTTTTGCTTCTATCGATCGGCTACTAGCATTCGCTATGCCCACAAGAGTAGCATTTGCGACAACCCTCTTCGTTGATGAGCGAAGCTTGACCGCACTGGGGGCACAAGTCGCCGATCTTGAAGAGCGGGGGCTGCTGTCCGCTCGCTTCATCATCAGACTGGGATCGCTTACCCAGATCCTCCGCGAGCGCCTGCGCGATGCCGTCGGGCAGTGATCGAACCCGCTGAGCCCCGAATCCCATCGGCCGCCCGCCCCCTATGCCGGCCAGTTGGTCCACTACTTGTTCTAGTCGTTCGGTCGGAGTCAGCGGCGACGGCATACGCAGGGCGAGCGAGATCAGACGGCCGATAGCTTCGCTCACCGCCGCCGTATCGGATCCGGCTTTTCCGACGTTGCAGAAAACCTCAAAGGGCTGGTCGTTCCCATTGCGGTTCACCGTCACATAGGCCTTACCCAGCGGAGTAGCGATCTCATAGGTCTGGCCAACCAGTGCATGACTGCGCGGTTTCTTCTGGGCGACGATGTACTCGGGCGAGACGGGGCCCTCTATTTTGGCCTTTTTCGCCGCCGTCTCCCGAGTTTCAAGCACGACCCGTTCGCGGGACCCGGCAACATACACGGTAATGCCTTTGCAGCCGAGATTCCACGCGAGCAAATAAGCGTTCTCCACGTCCGCCACAGTCGCCGCGGCGGGAAAATTAATCGTCTTGGACAGCGAGTTGTCTACAAACGCCTGCATGGCAGCCTGCATCCGCACGTGTTCCGTGGGTGTGATGTCGCTCGCCACCACGAAGGTATCGCGGATCTTGTCGGGGACGTCCGGGATATCCTGGCAGGTGCCTGTCAGGCGCACATGTTCAAAGATGCGCTTCCGGGTCGACTCGTCGACGCCGGCTCCGATCAATGCCTGCTCGAAGAGCGGGCTGACATAGTCGAGGGAGAGGTCCTTGCCCCCATCGTTGACGTGGCGTGTATAGGAAAGAGCAAACACCGGTTCGCAGCCGTAAGACTCGACCCCGGTGACCGTCGCGATGGTTCCAGTCGGTGCAATGGTCGCCTGCGCAGCATTGCGAATGCCGAATGCCTTGACCCCGTTCACAATCTCGTTCCAATCGAGCGCGGGACGTCCCCAATCATGCGTGAAGGGTTGGAGCGGCTTGGGCGGTGTCCACTTGAGATTGGCGGGATCGTAAATCGATCCTTTGATAGCGGGGAAGGATCCCCGAACACGAGCGAGATCGACGCTTGTCTTCATGGCATGGAAGCGGACGAACTCCATGATTTGCCCTGCCAACTCTTCGCCTTCGAGCGAGCCGTAGCGTACGCGCAGCCGATACATCACATCGCCCAGGCCCATGATGCCGAGGCCGATGCGACGCGCGCGGTGCGCCGCTTGCTCCAGTTCGGGAACGGCCGGCACATACTTGTTCGCATCCACGACATCGTCCAGGAACCGGGTCGAGTGCTCCACCGATTGGCGTAGTCTTTCCCAATCAATTTGGTTGTCGCGCGTTATGTGTTTGGCCAAGTTGATGGAACCGAGACAGCAATTCTCATAGGGACCTAGCCATTGCTCCCCACAGGGATTGGTCGCCTCCAGTTCGTAGAGATGGGGCACCGGATTCGTGCGGTTGGCAGTGTCCAGGAAAAGGGCACCCGGTTCGCCATTGTGATGTGCATACTTTACGATTTCATCGAAGATTTCGCGAGCCCGCGTCGTTCGCCAGACGGACCCATCGCGCGGGTTGATCAAATCGAATTCTTCATCATTCTCGACAGCTCGCATAAAGGCATCTGTGATGCCGACGGAGATGTTAAAGTTACTGATATGCCCTTCGACGGATTTGCAGTGGATGAAATCGACGATATCGGGATGATCCACTCTCAGAACGGCCATATTGGCACCGCGACGAGTACCACCCTGTGCGACTTCGCCGAAGGCGGTATCGTAGACACGCAAAAAGCCCACCGGGCCCGTCGCCACGCCAGCACTCTTTTGCACGCGGTCGCCTCGGGGCCGAAGCTTGGAAAAGGAAAATCCGTTTCCGCCGCCAGTCTGCTGAATCAAAGCCGCGGCGCGAAGTGTTGAAAAGATTCCCCGCGAATCACGCCCCATGTCGTCCACAATCGGAAGCACAAAGCAGGCTGCCAATTGGCCTAGCGGTGTCCCCGCGCCGGTAAAGGTGGGCGAGTTCGGGAAAAACCGTAGTTCTGTCAAAAGGTCATAATACTTGTCCCGCATTGCATCCGCGTCGCCCCCATAGCGAGCCTCGGGTTCTGCAATCGTACGCGCGACCCGGTCAAACATCTGTTCCGGCGTTTCCATCGGCCTGCCGTCCGGGCCACGGCGAAGATACCGTTTCTCAAGGACAATGCGGGCATTCGCGGTCAGATTTATGGGGGGACGCGGCTTTTCCGCGTGGAGTTTCTCTTCAGAGGCCGTCGAGAGCGCGTCAAATTTCCTGTTAGAATGTTGATCCATCATCATCGCAATCCTCACGGAAGTTACTAACCACAGCCGAGCGAAGAGGAAAAGCAAGGAAAGAGGAGGGCGGGCGAACCGCTGGGGTCGCGGACGCCCGCCCTCAGGGGTTCAGAACTGCTCTCACATGAGATAGAGTGGAGGACAAACCTGCCGTCGAACCGAACACACGCTTTGGAGATTGAGGAGTATCATAGCGACGTTTGTGGCTCCGGTAGTGCTGGCCCTCAGATGGCCATTTTGACCTGCAATTGCTCTTCTGCTTCGCGCTGCTTCTTTTCCTTCAGGCGTTGGATCTCTGTCGAGAGTGAGTCCAAGTCGGCGAAACGCCTGTACACCGACGCGAACCGGACATAGGCGACGTCATCCAAAACACGAAGACGCTGCATTACCATTTGCCCTATTCGTTGTGAGTCCACCTCCGGCCGAGCCAACGCATGCAACTCGAGTTCGATCTCGTCCACCAAAGCCTCGATGGACTCCATGGGCACCGGCCTTTTGGCGCACGCTTTGACGACACCATTGAGTAATTTCTGTCGATCGAAGGCTTCGCGACGACCGTCTTGTTTGATCACCATGAGGCCGGATTGAGCAATCCGTTCATAGGTCGTAAAGCGCCGCCCGCACACCAAGCATTCCCGCCGTCGCCGTATGGTTTCGTCCGACTCGCGTGTATCAACAACCTTGTTCTGTTCTTTGCCGCAATAGGGGCATCGCATATTTGGTCTCCATAACCCTAACAGCTCTCGCGTCCCTTGCCACAAGAAAAAAGGGTTCGGAGCGACAAAATCTTCTTTTCCGAGCCCACTATCTGGTGGCCGTTCGTGTATGCCCCCCAACATCTAGTGTCTAGAGTCTAACACAACTTTTTTGGGAACGCAAGGGGGTTACCTTAAAAAAACCCACTCTATAACCAAAGCTTAACACATCGACCACTCTTCTCGTACTCGACGTAAACGGCATAATATGAGGACGAGCAGAGGAACCCTTCACTCGTCCTCATCTGCCGAAGGAGGTGAAAAAGCGATTCAAGAGAGGGAAGCTAAGGCAAACTTGCCTATCACAAGCTCACATATTCTGGCTACGCTTGCGCAGGAAAGCGGGAACGTCGAGATCTTCGCGATCGGCTTGGCGAGCCGGGAAATCAATCGTCTTGCGTCCAGGTGCTGTCACGACGTTCCCTACCGCTTGACCGGAGCCGGCCTGGCGCTTGGACGCTTGACCGAAACCCGTGGCAATAACCGTTATCTGCAGGTCGCCCTTCATCTCTGGCGAAATGACCGCACCAAAAATAAGGTTCACTTCGGGATCGGCAACTCGCCGGATCACTTCGGCAGCTTCGTAAACCTCATGCAGGGTCAAGTCATCACCAGCGGTCACATTGAAGAGCACTCCTTGAGCACCGTCAATCGTAACGTCGAGAAGCGGACTCTTGATCGCTGCCTCGGCAGCCGCCACCGCACGATTCTCACCGGAGGCCCGTCCGATCGCCATTAGGGCCGCACCACCCGAGCCCATGATTGCACGAACATCTGCAAAATCAAGATTGATAAGTCCGGGGACTGTAATCAGCTCGCTGATGCCCTGGATGCCCTGCCGCAAAACATCATCGGCCGTTCGGAAGGCTGCTTGGAGGGAAACCTTCTTGTCCACAACCTCGAGTAGCCGGTCGTTGGGAATTACCAAGAGGGTGTCTACCTGCTCTTTGAGCTTGTTGAGGCCGTCCTCGGCAGACTGACGTCGCTTGGTTCCCTCGAACGTGAAAGGTTTGGTCACTACGCCGATCGCTAACGCGCCGGCTTCTTTGGCGATGCGCGCGACGATCGGCGCGGCGCCCGTGCCTGTTCCGCCGCCCAACCCGGCCGTGACAAAGACCATGTCAGAGCCGACAAGGGAATCGTACAAGTCCTCGCTCGATTCTTCCGCTGCCTTTTCTCCCACACCAGGATCGCCGCCGGCACCCAGCCCACGCGTGAGTTTATCGCCGATGCGGATCTTGACCGGCGCCAGCGACTGAACGAGCGCTTGTGCATCGGTGTTGATGGCAACGAAATTCACGCCATGCATACCCTCGGTGATCATGCGGTTAACCGCATTCGTTCCACCGCCTCCAACGCCGATCACTTTAATGTCCGCAAAGTTCTGATTGTTGCCGGAAGTGTCTCCCTCCATACCTGGTCCCTCCCTTTCGTAGGATTCCGTTTGAGATTCCGCTTGCGGAGCTTGCTTGTTGGTCTGTTTCGTTATGGGTTTCTCGATGAACGATTTCATGATTACTCCGAACGCGAGGTAAGAGTGAGCCGACAGACGCTGGGCGGCTGACGTTTAACCGGGTAAAAAGGCTCGCTTGGCCCAACCCAGCAAGCCGCTCAAAGGATTCGACCGACGATGGCCGTCTCGATGCGAAGCGGCACCAATTTCGCCCTGACTCTGTCGCAACCCCCACTGAGCTAAGCCTACGCTGGTCGCGAAGGCGGGTGTGGCGACGCGGTCGGTGTAGCCATCGATATCACGGGGTGCACCGATGCGCACGGGCATTTCGAGTGCCTCGCGGGCAAACCCGCCGATGCCCTCCAATTCCGCGGTTCCCCCACACAATACGACTCCAGCGGGCAGGAGATTCTCGTAGCCTGAGTGTTTCACCTCCGTAAGAATCAATTGGCAAATCTCGTCAATTCGCGCCTGGATGATTTCAGCCACCCGACGCCGCGACACGGTGCGGCGGCCCTCTTCCCCAAATGCCGTCACGTCGATCATCTCATCTTCGGCGATCATGTAGGGGTCGGCATGGCCATAGCGGATTTTCATCTCTTCCGCGGCAGTGAACGGCGTGCGCAATCCAACGGCGAGGTCATTGCTGATGTGGACTCCGCCGGTTGGAAGAACGACCGTGTGCCATACGCTTCCGTCGATGAAAACGGCGATATCCGTTGTTCCTCCGCCAAGATCGGCGAGCAGCACTCCCATTTCTTTTTCAGCGTCGGTAAGCACGGCCCCACCGGCCGCGATAGGCTCGAGCACCAGGTCAATGATCTTGACGCCGGCGCCTTCGACCGTTTTGACCAGATTCTGGATCGACGTTGCCGCGCCGGTCACGATATGGGCTTCGACTTCCAGCCGGTAGCCCACCATGCCTATCGGATCGGTGATGCCCTCCTGCCCATCAAGAATATAGGTCCGGGGAATCGCATGTATTATCTCTCGGTTATGTGGGACGGCGATGGCCTCGGCGGCCTCCATCGCGCGGTCAATTTCCTCCTGAATGACTCCCCGCCCACCGTGAATCGCCGACACTCCCCTCGAATTGGTCGACTGAATGTGCGCTCCGGCAATGCCGACATACGCCGCTTCTATCTTGAACCCAGAAATTTGTTCGGCTTGTTCAATGGCAGCAGCAACAGCCTGTGAGGCTTCGCGCACGTCGGTCACCACGCCCTTGCGGAGACCGCGTGAGGGTACGACTCCAGCGCCCAGGATGCGCAGCGTTCCGGCATCCGTCAGTTCGGTAATCAACGCACAGGTCTTGGTCGTTCCTATGTCGAGAGCAGCGATCGGTGTTGACATGGTGGTTTCCCGACTACTGATAAAAGGGATCGCCCTTGCTCAAATCGATAAACTTGACCTTGGCATTCTGGCTCGATAACTGAGAAACCAACAAACGGAGTTTGACAATCTTGGATTCCATCTCGTGAGAGTTGCCCAGGTAGATTTTCCAGCCGTGCTCATCGGTCCAGGCCAGCCCCCGCGCAAGCGACCATTCTAGTACATGCGGGCCACTTGGCCAAGCCGTGCGCAGAGCTTGGACGGCTGCGACCGCCGGTGGCTCGACGGGACCACCCGGTTTGACGGGATACTTGTCCATATCACGCACCAAAGGCAAATCGGGCAGGTTCGCCCGGGCCCGAAACGCAATGCCGCTGCTATCGACCCAGTAGGAATCGTTGCCAACAACCCAAGTCATCTCGGGTTCACGTTCTATGACGTCGATTTCCAGTTGATTCACAAGCCCGGTGTGCACTTGCGCCGATTTGACCTCCGGCATCTGCGCCAGGCGCCGCTCGATCGCCGATGGATCAATGAAAAACACATTGTAACCGACGAAGCCGCCCGCTCGTTCCATCTCTCCTTTCGTCAAACGCTGCAAGCCAGTTGTCTCAAAATCATAGACCAAAAACCTTTTGTCATTCAAGAACTTGGACAAGACAAGGGCGAAAGCGATGATGAGAACCACCGCCGTAAATTTCGGCTCCAGCGCTTGCCAGGAGGGGGCCTGGACGCGTGGTAGGGTTGTAATCCTCGGAGCCGCCCGGTGCAGGTGCCCGAGTGGTTGCGCAATCGTCATGTCCCGCTTGCGTGTCCGTGCGCCGCGCGCCCCACGGCCGGAGACAAATCGAACGGGCTGGGATTTCTTTGTTGCGGTCATGGTACTCGCCCTGCGCATCTCCCGGGCCGCAAAGACGGCCCCACCAGCGGATGGCCTTCTCAGGAACCGTAGCTAGTCTTGTTTTTTCTCTTGTCGGCTTGACGCTCGAGAGCGAGCTGTATCAATCGATCGATAATGTCGCTGTAGGAGAGCCCGGTCTTGTCCCACATTTTTGGATACATCGAAACGGCAGTAAATCCAGGAATCGTGTTGATTTCGTTCAAGATGATACGATCGGTGCCCCGTTCGACAAAGAAATCCACGCGGGCCATTCCGCTCGCATCGATGGCTCGAAACGCTTTGACCGCCATCTCTTGCAGCTGCCCCGTCGTTGCCGGAGACAAATCCGCGGGGACCACTAGCTCGGTGCCGGAATCCTTTTCGTATTTGGCGGCGTAGTCGTAGAACTCGCGCTTGGGGAGGATTTCACCGGGAATCGACGCAATTGGCTCATCGTTCCCGAGGACGCTGCACTCGATTTCGCGGCACCCTTCCGCGGAACGTTCCGCAATCAGCTTCCGGTCGTATTGCGCGGCGAGGGCCAACCCCTCTCTGACCTCGGCAGCATTATGTGCTTTGCTGACTCCCACGCTTGATCCAAGATTGGCCGGCTTGATGAAGCAGGGATAACCAAAAGCTTTCTCAATCTGCTGAATCACGCCGTCGGGGTTCATCTCCCATTCCCGGCGAAGGACCACAACCCAATCGACGATGGGCAAGCCGTGAGCCTGAAAGACCGCTTTCATGAGGGCCTTGTCCATGCCGACAGCACTCGCGGCAACACCAGCGCCAACGTAGGGAATGTCGGCAAGCTCTAGCAGCCCCTGGATCGTTCCATCTTCCCCAAACGGACCATGGACAAGCGGAAAGGCAACGTCAATTGCGGCGAGGGGCGAGACTGGCGCCAGCGAGTGCGCGTCCTGCGGCACCAGCTCCCAGCTGTCGATGACGCGATGTTCAGGCGAATCGGAAGAAGTTGGATCGCCATTCGGTAAGAGCAAAGGCGAAGGGCTCGCCGCCGCCAATTCTTTGAGGGCGTGGTCTCCAGAGATCCAGCAGCCGTCCTTGGTGATCCCTATCAGTGCAATATCGTACTTGTCCCGGTTGATCGCGCGCGCGACCGACTGTGCGGAGGCAAGCGAGACCTCATGCTCACCCGACTTGCCGCCGAAAATCAAGCCGACACGAATGCGACGTCCACCAGCTGATCCGTTCGCGCCCACTAGGATATCCCCTCTCCGCAAATCTCTATTTCCAATTGCAGCTCTATCCCGAATTGGTCTTTCACCCTATCACGTACCAGCTCCACGAGTCGCACGACGTCTTTTGCCGTTGCGCCTCCTTGGTTAACGAAAAAGTTGGCATGTACAGGCGAAACGAGAGCATTCCCAACACGGGTACCCTTCAGACCCGCCTGTTCAATCAGTCGACCTGCGTAATCGCCGGGTGGATTCTTGAATATCGAGCCGACGCTCGCCTCCGTCGGTTGAGTCTGCCGGCGCCGTTCGGTGTATTCATTCATCCGCGCCATGCATGCCGCCGGATCATCACGGGCCAGCTCTATCTCCGCCCTGAGAATGACCTCTCGCTTGAAATGCCTGAACCTACTCGATCGATACTCAAATCCAATCTCCTGGTTACTTGACCGGACTATCTGTCCTCGCTCATCCAGAGTCTCGATCGCGGTCACCCGGTCTGCCATACAGCCGCCGTGTGCTCCTGCATTCCCGACGATCGCTGCCCCCACGGTACCCGGAATGCCTATTCCCCACTCGAGCCCGGACCAGCCCTGCCGAGCCAGCCGGTTCGCAAGACCAGGAAGAGAAGCGCCGCTCTCCGCTCGCACGACGGCCCGACCGGGCGAGAGCTCTTGCAGCTCATATCCAGAACAGTGGTTCTCGATAACAAGCCCGCGGATGCCTTTGTCCAGCACGAGAATGTTTGACCCGTTGCCCAGGATGAACACGGGCACATCGAACTGGCGAGCTTGCCGAACCGTGTAGACCAGCTCTGCGACTGTCTTTACTTCTATCAGGAGGTCGGCGGGCCCGCCAACACGTAAAGTCGTTCGCGGCGCCAAAAGCTCACGGACAAGCGCCCGATCACCCAATGCCCGGCGCAATTCTTCCAGCGGCTTGTCCAATGTCACCTACTGCGCCGGATTTCAATCTGCTCGCGCCCGGCCAATCGCTCAAGCGCGAGGAGTATGCCGATGATTCCCCAAACCACCGCGAAAGGACTGAACTGCGCCAGCCAGGCTCCAAGTTGGGCCAGCGCCCAAACCGCATCACTCTGTACCAGGACCGTGTCATGAGGAAACATGAACACGGGGAGCACAGTCGCGAGATTGTAAAGCCAGTCCTTTAGAAATATAGTTGCGCTCAGGGCAGCCCACCAGTACATCAGCGTGCCGGTCCTGAACAACTCCACCATGCCTAGGCTCCCTGTCGTGCTGTTGCGACCCGAGTCGCCACGCGATTGACGTCCCCCGCTCCGAGGGTAATGAGCACATCGCCGGCTCGCAAATGCTTGTCCAGAAAGAGCGCACAGCCGTCGAGTGTACGGACATAGGATGCGTCAGGATGATTCATTCGCTCGACAATCTGAGCCCCGCTGGTTCCAAAGCTCTCTCGCTCGCGAGCGGCATACACTTCGGTGACAAGGACATGGTCCGCATCGGCAAATGCATTTGCGAATTCGTCGAGCAAAGCTCGGGTTCGTGAGAAGGTATGCGGCTGAAAAACAGCCCAGAGGGCGCGCCCAGGATAACGGCTCCTGGCCGCCGCGAGCGTCGCCCGGATTTCGGTCGGATGATGGGCATAGTCATCCACGATTATCACGCCCCCAAACTCCCCCTTGACTTCAAAGCGGCGGGCTGCGCCCCTGAACCGGCTCAAAGTGGCTCGGGCGCTCGCCCGGTCCACTCCGAGGTGGTCCGCCACGGCCAATGCCGCGAGCGCATTGAGGATGTTGTGCAGGCCGGGTACCTGCAGATCGAATTCCCCAAGACTGGATGAACCGTGGATCACCTGAAACGTACTCCCCCTGTTTACCTGCTGCTGGATCCCGGTGGCTCGCCAATCGTTGTAGCCGTTCAAGCCATAGCGCATCATTTTCGGCCCGGAAATGCGCACCAGTTCTTGCGTAACCCGCTCGGCGTCTCCGCAGCCGACAATCAAGCCATCCGCAGGAACCGTGCTTAATAAGTCATGAAAAGAGTCGGCGATCTCGTCCACATTTCGGTAGCAGTCGGGATGGTCCATCTCGATGCTTGTCACCACTGCTATGCGAGGACGCAAACCCAGGAACGCGCGGTCATATTCATCCGCTTCGACGACGAAATATCGCCCCCGTCCTACCCGCGCATTCGACCCTAGCTCTGGAATGATCCCGCCAACCACAGCCGTAGGGTCAAGGCCCGCATCTGCGAGGATCGTCGCAATCATGCCGGTGGTCGTGGTCTTGCCGTGCGTTCCCGCGACGGCAATGGTGTCCATGCCTGCGGTGAGTTCTGAGAAAAAGTCAGAGCGCTTGACGATCGGGATGCCGCGCCGCCGCGCCTCCACCAATTCCGGATTATCAGCCGGAGCGGCCGAAGTGACGAGAACTAGATCGCAATTGCCAACGTTTTCCGCACGGTGCCCAATCGTGACTTGCGCTCCCAATCGCTCCAACTCGTCGGTTATCTCGGATCGGTTCGCGTCCGACCCGGATACTTCGTATCCACGGGCAAGAAGCACTCGCGCAATCGCGGATAGCCCGATTCCGCCGATTCCAATCACATGGACTCGCCGTGCCCGAACACTCACGCCGCCTCCCTGGCCACGGATTGCAGAAGCAGGTGTATGCGCTCCGCGGCTTGCGGCTGAGCGAGTGACTGGGCCGCGCGACTCATGCTTTTCAACTGTTCAGGTGCGCCGAAGAGTTTTCGGACGGATGGAACGAGCTCATCTGCGAGAGTGGCATCGCCCACGCGGATTGCGGCCCCCGCGCGCGTGAGATATGCGCAGTTCAATTCCTGATGCCGTCCGGCAAAAGGATAGGGGACCAAGATGGCCGGCAGGCCGAGTGCCGGAAGCTCGCCCAGTGATGACGCCCCGGCTCGCGCCACTGCAATATCGGCTGCCGCAAGCGCATCCGGCAGCTCTTCATTCAGGTAACCGAACACATGCACTCGACTTTGCAGTTCATGGGGTAGCTGATCAATCTGCCCCTTGGCCCACGCCTCATCCGATTGTCCGGTGATGTGAATGATTTGGGCCTGTCGCGCCAGCTCCGGCAAGTTCGCCACGACGGCCTGGTTGATATGGTGCGCCCCCTGGCTGCCGCCATAAACAGTCACGGTACAAGCGTTCGGCTCCAGGCGGAGCATTTGGCGCGCCTTTTCTCGATTCGTTTCATAAAAGCGAGCCCGCACCGGATAACCTGTCACGACTACTTGAGACGACCTAAAGTAGCGGCTGACTTCCGGAAATGAGACCGCGATTCGCGTTGCCCATCGCGCCGTCGCCCGAATTGCCCAACCGGGTTCCAGGTCTGGCAGATAAACAACGCTCGGTACGCGCTCGGCAGCCCCCGCCCAAACAACAGGAGCACTGACATAGCCGCCTGTTGCGAGAATCACGCTCGGCCGGAAAGAGCGGATGATGGCCCGGGCACGCCGAACACTCTTTGCCAGTCGCACAAGATTCTGCGCGGCCGTCCATGGGGCGAGGCCCCGTATGCCACCCACGTCAATTGGTTGGAAAGGTATCTGGGCCCGCGCCGCCAAATGCTCCTCGATTGAGGCGGCGCGTCCAACATAAAGGAGATCAACGCCCGCGTGGCCGGACGGGGCGGGCGACCGTTTCCATACTTGCTCGATGACGGCCAGGGCTGGGTAGACGTGGCCCCCCGTTCCGCCGCCCGAGATCAAGAGTCGCATTCGCTTCCTTCGTGGGTTCGGCTTCCGCGCGCGAGATGCTGAGCAAAACGCCAACGGCGCCGAGCGCGGCGACGAGCGATGACCCGCCAAACGAGATGAATGGCAGAGGGACTCCAGTAAAAGGTATCGTCGCCGTCACCACCGCAATGTTCGCAAAGGCCTGAAAGATCAGCCAAAAGGTCAGCCCCGCCCCCAGAATCTGTCCAAAGGAACTGTTCGCCCGGGCCGAGATTCGAAACCCTCGATAGCAGAGCGCAAGAAAGAGTGCAATGACGGTCCACGTCCCGACAAGGCCCAGCTCTTCCCCGAGCAGCGCAAAAATACTGTCGGTGTACGGGGCCGGCACATAGCCAAACTTGGCGTATCCGGTTCCAAGGCCGCGGCCAACCAACCCGCCGGAGCCAAGCGCGATCAGTGTCTCGGCAACTTGATAGCTCCCCGTGGCGGCGCTCGCAAAAGGGTCTTGGGTATAGATCATAAATCGGGTGAACATGTACGGCGTATTCTTGATGACCAGGGCAATGGTGATCCCTCCCGCAATCAACAAGAAAAAGTATTGGATGACATCCGCCCCGGCAATGAAAAACATGGCCATGGCGCACAGAGCAATGATGATCGCAGTGCTGAGATTGGGCTGGAGTACAATCAACCCGGTGATACCCCCGACGAAAATCGCAAAAGGCAGCAGCCCGTAGGTGACTTGGCGGAGTTTGTCTCCTTTGGAGGACAACCATTTGGCCATGTAGACGATTACGGTGAATTTCGCGACCTCAGAAGGCTGGATCGAACCTTCAAATAGCCACCGCCGGGCGCCGTTCACCGAACTCACGGAGGGCATCAAGAGGAGCAGAATCAGAACGATCACGGTGCCCACCATCAAGGGCAGCGCCAGGCGGCCCCATACCGTATAGTCGACGAGCATCAGGACGAAAACGAGGACCAAACCCACAAGAGCAAATCCCGCTTGCTTGACAAAGTCTATCTGCGGATCGGGAGAACCTTCTCCCACATTAGGGGCAAAAGTGATACTCCAGATCATGATGAGACCAATGATCAAGAGGGCGGCGACGATAGACAAGAGAACATAGTCCACCCGTGGAAACGAGATTCGACGAATGCGTTCTTGAATGGCCATGGACTAGGTGCCTAACTGCTCCACAATGCTCTTGAATCGATCGCCGCGCTCAAACTCATTCGCGAACATGCCGAAACTGGCGCAGCCCGGAGAGAGAAGCACGAGATCCCCTGGCCGGGCGAGGCTCGCTGCAGCCGCGACCGCCTCTTCTAAACTGCTGAATCGCCCCTCCAGGTTGCTCGCCCCGACTTTCCTCAAAGCCCTTTCGATCTTGTCTGTCGCCGTACCTTCCAGCAGAAGGATGTGTTGGGCTCGGCGAGCCATTTCGCGGGCCACGTCCTCGAACTCGAGGTTCTTGTCCGCGCCTCCCGCGATAAGGACTAGTGCACGTGCTTGGGGTGCCAGCGCCTCCAAGGCAGCCGCCGTCGCCGCCGGTGTGGTCGCGGTCGTGTCGTCCACATACTGCACGCCGTGGAATTCTCGGATGAACTCCTGTCGATGCTCTACCCCAGAAAAAGCGGTCAGTCCTTCTGCCACCTGATTCGGCGTCGCACCATTCAGAACCGCCAGCGCCATTGCGACCAGCGCATTGGCGACGCTGTGCTCGCCTTTAAGCCGCATCTCCCTGATATCGAGCACCTCGGTCCGCTCGCCTTCCCATTGCCAGATGAGAGCATTGCCCTCCCGGAAGGCTCCCTCGTTCAAAGCCCTTGTGCTGCTTGTCCAAACAATTCGCGAGCAGGCCCGCGCGGCGAGACGCGTGACAGGGGGGCTGTCCAGATTCAGGACGATAAAATCGCCGGGCTGCTGGTAGCGGAAAATAGTCGCCTTGGATGAGGCATAGTCCTCGAAATCACGATAGCGATTCAAATGGTCGGGCGAGATGTTTGTGATTGCCGCTACATGCGGGCTGGTCTGATGCGGCACCAGTCCTTCCAACTGCCAACTAGAGAGCTCTAGCACAACACGAGTTGCCGCATCGATTTGGTCTAGCAGGCAAAGTGCAGAGACCCGCAGATTCCCCGCCACTACAGTCTTGAGGTTCGCTTTCGCCAAGATGGCGCCAGCCATGAGCGTCGTCGTGGTCTTGCCTTTAGTGCCCGTGATGCCGGTGACCTGAGCACTCCCCCGAGGGAGGCGTTCGACCAAGAGCCCCATCTCCATTTCGATGGGAATCCCGCGCTCCTCAGCTAGTTTCAAAAAGCGCGACTCACGGGGCACGCCGGGATTGCGAACGATCAGGTCGCTCGTCAGGAAATCCTCGTCCCGATGTTCGCCCAGAACAAATCGAATAGGCTGTCCGCGCAGTGCTCGCAGAGAGGAATCCAGGTCCCCAGCTGTTTTCAGATCCGTCACGGTTACCTGGGCGCCCTGCTTGACAAGCCATTGCGCCACCCCCAACCCACCGCCATGCACGCCCAGGCCCATCACCAGGACGCGCTTGCCCTTCAGGTCTTTCATTCGTCAAGCTGCATTTCGCCACTTCATGATTACACCCCACCACTCACATCAGCGCCAGGGCAATCCCCAACATTCCCGCCAACAGCCCGGCAAGCCAGAAGCGTTGTACGACTTGGGTCTCGGACCACCCTATGAGTTCAAAATGAAGATGGAAGGGAGCCATCTTGAAAAACCGCTTGCCCCCGGTGATCTTGAAATAGGCAACCTGGATGATAACGGAAATCGTCTCGGCAACGAAGACGATGCCGATCAGCGGGAGCAAAAGCCATTGACCGCTCATCAGCGCTACGACGGCCAGGGTCGCGCCGAGAGCCAAAGCTCCCGTGTCTCCCATGATGAGCTCGGCCGGGTGGGCGTTGTACCATAGAAACGCAAGCAGGGCGCCCACCACGGTGAAGCAGAAAACCAACAGAGGAGTCTGGCCCTGCAGGAATGCAATTACGCCATAACAAGCAAAGGCGATGGCGCTTGTCCAGCCGGCCAAACTATCGAGACCGTCCGTCAAGTTGACGGCATTCGAAAAGCCGACGATAAAGAAAGCGGCGATCGGAATATACCAGAGGCCGATGTCGATTTTCTCGACGATGGTCGGCACGGCGATGCTGTGCAGGTTGAGAACAAAATGCAGAAACAAGGCGAAGAAGACGGCGATGATCGTTTCCCACAAGAACTTGTAGCGCCCCAGAAAACCGGTGCCTTTGTGCTTTCCGCGGATGCCGGCCAAATCGTCCAACGCGCCGACGGTGCCAAAAGCAACGAGCGTTCCGATTGGAACAAGAATGGAACGCCCCGTCGCCGTGTTTCCGAGCACATTGGCGACATTCAAGGCACCCGTAATCATGATGACAGGCACCAGGACCATAATTCCGCCCATGGTGGGCGTCCCGGTCTTGATCTGGTGCTTGGCTGGCTCCTCAATGCGGATCTGCTTGCCAATCCCTTCCGCTCTCAGGGTTCGGATCAGCGGCGCCCCCCAGACCACGGCGATAAAGAACGAAATCGTCCCGAGCGTCAGGGCCCAAGCCATCCGTTGCCCTCCGCGGTTCCATTCTCGACGGGACGTGCCAAGGCCGCTACAATCTCCTCCATTTTGGCTCCACGTGATCCTTTGACCAAAATCATATCTCCCGCTTGTATCACGTCACGTAAAACTTCAAGTGCTTGCTCATTGTCCTCGGCCCAGTATGTGTCCTGCAGCCCCGCCTCCTGAGCCGCCTCTCCGATCCACTTGCCTCTGCTCCCGACGGCAATCAGCACCTGGACCACCTCTGCCGCGCGACCGCCCACGACCCGGTGGCCCTGCTCCTCAATCGCACCCAATTCGAGCATGTCTCCCAGCACGGCTACCTTGCGGCCGCTGAGCTCTGCAAGCAGGTTCAAGGCGGCGAGCGATGAATCCGGGCTGGCATTGTAGGTATCGTCCAAGAGGGTCGTCCCTTTTTCTCCATGCACAGCAATCAGGCGCAGCTGGGCGGAGACATCCTGCAATCCGTTCAGAATATCGTACCACGGCATTTCTTCCACCAGCCCAACGCTCGCCGCCGCCAGTGCCGTTTGAACACTATGCCGACCGAGCAGAGGAACATGAACGTGCAGCTTCTCCTCCGCTCGATGTAGATCAAAGGCAATGCCTTCCAACCCGTCGCTCTCGATGCTGTCGGCCCACAGATCGTTCTGAGGTTCCAGCCCGTAGAGGAATGCGCGTGCTCTGGTTTTTTCCTGCATGGGGCGCACGTATGGGTCATCGCCGTTCAGAATGGCAATGCCCTCATCCGGTAGGGCTTGGACCAATTCTGCTTTGGCTTGAGCAATGCGATCGATCGTACCCAGCCGTTCGAGATGGCTCGGGCCAACTTTCGTTACGATTCCGACAGAAGGTTGCGCTATCTCGCAGAGCCGCTGAATCTCGCCCAGAGCGTATGTGCCCATCTCGAGCACGGCATATCTGTGTCGCTCGTTCAGCTTCAAGAGGGTCAACGGCAAACCGATCTCATTATTCAGATTGCCGATGCTCTTCAGAGTCTCAAACCGCTGCCGCAGAACCGCTGCGACCAATTCTTTGGTTGAGCTCTTGCCCACACTGCCTGTGATGCCGATGACCCTGCAATTAAAACGACATCGCCAGAGCCCGGCCACGCGCTGGAGAGCCGCGAGGCTCGATTTGGCCACAAAGACAATCGGGACAAGAGGTTCGAGACCTGGCGGCGCGCCGACCTCCTGTTGGAGGTTCGGAGCTGCGCCCCCAGCCGCGTCCGCCGGGATCATGTGAACATCCGAGCCTAGCCCCAAGCCCTGCACACGCTCCTCGGCTATCACCGCCGCGGCGCCGTGTTCGAGTGCCTCCTTTATGAAATCATGCCCGTCGTGCCTATCGCCTTTGAGCGCGACAAAAAGCGCCCCCGGTTGTGCCTTGCGCGAGTCCACCACCACGTCGGTGATGGCAATCCGCTCAGTTCCGCTCGGGCGAAATCCGACAAGCCCCTCGTAGACGTCCGCAAGAGTCAACATCGTGCCAGCCTATTGAGCAGACGCTCTCACTTGGTCCGGCGGCAACCCGATGAGATTGACGATCTGTTTGGCGAGCGACGCAAAGACGGGCGACGCCACCTGAGAGCCCCATTCTGATGTCTGCGGTTTGTCCAATTTGACCAGAATCACCAAACGAGGATCGTCCGCCGGCAAATAGCCCGCAAATGTCGCAATGGTCCAGCGCGGATCGAATATACCGAGTATCGGTATTTGCGCCGTCCCGGTCTTGCCCGCGATGGCGTAGCCAGGTACGACCGCTTTGTTGGACGATTCGCCGATGATCGCGTCCGCCAGCAGCTGCGTGGTAATGAGAGCCGTATCGGGCCGGATCACTTGCCGCACCACCTCGGGTTCGGTTTTGAGCACCTTGCCATTCGCCAGACGGACTTCACGAACAATGTGCGGGCGCATCAAGCGGCCTTGGTTCGCCACGGCCGCCATCGCGGCGGTCATCTGCAACGGCGTCGCCGCAATTCCTTGCCCGAATGAATTGGTGGCCAAATCGGCATCGCGCCATCGTCCGTCGCCGACGGACTTGACATCTCCCGAGGCTTCGCCGCCCAACTCGACGTGCGTGGGGACGCCGAAACCAAAGCTGCGGACGTATTGATAAAAGCGATCTACCCCCAGACCGATGCTGATCTTGGCAGCTTCGACGTTGAGCGACTGTTTCAATACTTCGGTCAAGTCTACGCTGCCCGGGGCGATATCGTCATGGTTGTGAATGATAATTCCCCCGAACGGCAGCGTTCCCGAGTCGTCGAACACCGTCGATGTTGAGAGTGTCCCCGCT
>JAMDCU010000115.1:10456-25940 GCA_023489485.1 Chloroflexota bacterium | reverse complement strand
ATGGAAGTGACGGTCGCACCGGTCTCGCGCACGGCGGTGGCGCTGGGAAAGGTGGCGGGCGGCAGTACCGTCGCCATGTTCCAGGCGCTGATCGTGCTCATCCTGGCCCCCTTCGTCGGCGTGACGCTGTCTCTGTCCCAGATTATCGTCCTGATCGGACTGATGCTGTTGCTCGCAGCGGTCATGACGTCGTTCGGCATCGTGGTGGCGGCCCGCCAGCAGACGATGGAAGGATTCCAGATGATCATGCAGTTCCTGCTGATGCCGATGTTCTTTCTGTCGGGCGCCCTCTTTCCGCTGCGGGGTGTGCCGCTGTGGATGTCGCTGCTCGCTAAGGTCGATCCGGTGACCTACGGGGTGGACCCCTTGCGCCAGGTCGCGCTGAGCGAGAGTGTGCCGCAGGAAGTGCTGCGTGCGCTCAGCCTGTATCCTATTGCGACGGATGTCGTGGTGATGTTGGTCTTGGGCTTTATGTTTCTCGTCCCGGCGGTGTGGCTTTTTGGCAAGCAGGATTAGCTCCCGGTAAGCGGCTAGCCGAGCGACCCCTTCTTGACGGAATACTTGTAAAGTCTATAATTCCCACGCCCAAGACTGGGCGTCGTATTCGCGAAGCAGTCGAGGGCATCCGCTGTCGCAGCGACACGCAATTGCATGCTCAACGCCGCCAGGCGCATCGCACTGCTCTTCGGGCAAGAGGGAGCGTGATACCCCATGGTCGATGAATCGTCCGGACAGAACGAGTCCTGGGAAGAGGATTCCTACTGGAGTGAAACGGGGGCCATCAAGAAAGCCAATCAGGTGGATGATTGGTTGGCGATCGATCGAGATGGGAATGTCACCGTCTTTAGCGGCAAGATAGACTCTGGCACCGGGGTGCAGACCGCGCTCGCGCAAATCGTGGCGGAGGAGCTCGACGTGCCAATCGAGCGTGTGCGGATGGTAATGGGCGACACGGCGCACACGCCAGACGAGGGAATCACCGCGGGTAGCACGACGATCCAATTCGGCGGCTTTGCGGTACGCAATGCCAGTGCAGAAGCCAGAGCCGCCCTCTTGGAAATGGCGTCCCAACGACTTGACGCCGCGCTGGACGAACTGGTCATCCGGGATGGGGTCATCTCTGTGAGCCATCACCCCTCCCGCGCAATCTCTTTTGCTGAATTGGTGGGCGGTAAGCGTTTCAATCGCCAGATCACGCTGCACGCGCCGCTCAAAAGGCAAGACGAATACCGGATCGTCGGCCAGCCGGTGGCGCGCCTGGACCTCCCCCGTAAAATTGCGGGTGCCGCCAGCTTTGTTCACGACATCAGGCTGCCAAGTATGCTGCATGCCCGCGTCGTCCGCCCCCCCAGCCCCGGTGCCGAACTCGTTTCCATCGACGAGTCTTCTGTGCGGGATGCACGCGTGGTGCATCTAGGCAATTACGTCGCCCTCGTATCCGAACGTGAGGAGTGCGCGGTGCGCGCGGCCAAGCAACTGAAGGTAGAATGGCGGGAGACGGCGCGCTGGCCGGCGATGCGGGGACTGGGCACTTTCATTCGGCGCCAACCCACCTCGGACGACACTGTGCGCGAGGAGGGCAAGGTCGAGCCGGCTTTCCGGAAGGCGGCAGTGCGAATCAGGGCGAGATATCGTCAACCCTTTCAAGCGCATGCTTCGATCGGTCCGTCCTGTGCAGTCGCGGACGTGAGGCCGGATCGCGCCGTGATATGGTGCAGCTCGCGGGGCGTCTATCCATTGCGCGACGAATTGGCCGAACTACTGCAGATGCAAGCCGATAAAATTCGGGTCGTCTATGCCGAAGGCGCGGGCTCGTATGGGCACAACGGCTCCGATGACGCCGCCGCGGACGCCGCTTTATTATCCCAGGTCGTGGGCGCGCCCGTGCGCGTCCAGTGGAGCCGTGAAGACGAATTCGCATGGGAACCGTTCGCGCCCGCGATGGAGATGGAGGTGCGCGGCGGCTTGGACCAAGAGGGCAACGTCTTGGCCCTCGCCTACGAGGTCTGGACACCATCTCACGTGTCCGGAGAGCCGCTTCTGGCCGACGAGTTGAAATCGGGACGGCGGCCGGAACCGCCAGATTGGATGGGAGGCGGGGAGCGAAACGCACCGACCAATTACACCATCCCGAACCAGCGAGTGAAGGTGCATTGGCTCTCTGGTTTGCCGCTGCGGACATCATCCATGCGCAGCCTCGGAGGGGCAGCGAACGGCTTTGCCAACGAATCATTCATGGATGAGCTGGCCGCCGCGGCGAGGGTCGATCCGTTACGGTTCCGCCTGCGCCACCTGAATGATCCGCGCGCCATTCAAGTTGTCAAATCTGCCGCGGAGCAGGCCGGCTGGGGTACACCGCCTGCATCCGGCGAAGGACGGGGAATTGCTTTCGCCCAATACGAAAACGAGGTTGCGTATGTGGCGACCGTCGCCGAGGTGCGCGTCGACACGGCCACCGGCCAAGTGCAGGTCAAGCGGATCGTGATCGCGCACGATTGCGGCTTGATTATCAACCCTGACGGCCTGCGGAATCAAATCGAGGGAAATGTGATCCAGTCGACGAGTCGCGCGCTCAAAGAGCAGGTGACCTGGGAAGGTACACACGTCACCAGCCTCGATTGGGATTCTTATCCGATTCTCAAATTCTCGGAGGTGCCGGACGTGCAGATCGTGCTGATCAACCGCCCCGATGAGCCTGCGGTGGGCGCGGGCGAGCCTGCGACGGTGACAACTGCCCCGGCAATCGCCAATGCCATTTTCGCGGCATGTGGGGCGCGATTGCGTTCCATCCCTTTTACTCCCAAACGTGTTCGAGCTGCTTTGAGCTCGAGAACGGGCGAGCCGGGCGGGTGACGCTTTTCGATTCCATAACAGCTGCAGGGTGGGCTTGGCAGATCGCACGCGCGCGATCTGTTTATGAATGCCATCGTCACCGGAGGGTCACAGTATGGGACAACCGACACGAACCGATGTGCGGAGGAAAGATCGGGCCGTCGTTGACGAGGCCTGGATTCAGGAACTGCTCGAGCGTGCGGCCGTAGGCACGTTGGCGACCGTGTCTGACGGCGAGCCCTTTCTTCATCTTAACCTGTTCGTGTTCGATCGCAGTGTGCGCGTCCTTTATCTGCATGGCGCGGCCGAAGGCCGGACCAACACGAACATCCGAAATGAGGAGCGGGTCTGTTTCGGCGTGTACGAAATGGGGAGGCTCTTACCCGGGGACACGGCTAACGACATGAGTGTCGAGTATGCGAGTGTCATCGTCTTCGGGCGGGCCCGAGTGGTTGCCGACCCTGAGGAGGCAAACCGAGCCCTTGAAGCGCTGCTGGGCAAGTACTTTACGCATCTCCAAGCGGGTCGCGATTACCGGCCAATCGTAGCAGACGAGCTGGCGCGGACCGCGGTGTACCGAATCGAGATCGACGAATGGAGCGGCAAGCGCAAACAGGTGGGCGCTGACTTTCCGGGTGCCTTTTACTATGGGGAACGATAACTGGCCAGCGGCTTTGAGTTGGACGGCGCTGATATTGTAAACGGGGATTAGGCGGCGACACTGGGCTCGGTAAAATGCGGAGGAGCTTGCCGAGGTGCCGACGCGATGGTGCGGCATTTCCGAGACCTTGCGCAAACCCAGGCGATAGGACTTGATGCACTCGGTCGATTTGGTGGCGCTCGCGTCCGTGAGGCGCGATGGCCCGCGCTGCCTGAATGGTCAGCGTAGAGCCCCCTCGGATGGGGATTCGTTGGGGCCCGAAAGGGTCGGAGCATAACGGAAAGGGGAGAATTCTGGCAGAAAGGTAGGGAAGTACCCTATGGACAGGAGTCTCTCTTCGTGAGTTAATGGGGAATAAAGGGGGTGGGCCCGAGAGGCCCGTACCGCTACGAGATCTGCAATACGGAAGAGCCCATGGTGTCGTCAGCCAGCCGTTGCGTCATGGACGGCTGGTTTTTAATTTCCGTGTTTTCAGTGCTGTTGGCACTTGACAAATTGGTTCATTTCAGTATAATTCAAACACAAATAGTTCTCTGGAGAAGTACCTTATGGCAACTCCAACGTCTGTGCCACTCCGTTCCAAGGAACAACGCGAAGGGCAATTCTTGGATTTCATACGGCGGGTTGATCCACATGCCGACCCGACGAGCATCTTGTTGTTTCGCCAGGTGCATAGGGCAGATCACCTGCTGACCCATGCGGCCGAAAAGCAACTGGAAATCGCGGGACTATCGTGGCCCAAATTTATGCTCCTCCTGGTATTGCAGGTTAACGAAGCCCATGGCGCAGGCACCGGATTGCAGCCCTCGGAGTTGAGCGAAGTGCAAGGAATTCCGCGTAACACCGTGAGCGAACTCCTCGCGAGTCTGGAAGAGGAAGGTTTGGTCAGCCGCGAGTTGCACGGCACCGACCGTCGCAAGTTCGTCATTCGCCTCACACCCCAGGGACGCAAAACCCTTAAATCCAAGCTGGGCACGCAATTCCGTCAAATCACCAAATGCTTCAATGCGCTCGGCGTTGAAGAGCGCGCGACTTTGCTGGATCTGTTGACGCGTCTCACTCAGAGCTTGTCCGAGATGAACAACTGATATGATCAAACTCTTGCGATTTTTGAAACCCTACCAAACTCTGCTGGTATTTATCGTGTTGCTGGCGATCGCTCAAGTCGCGGCGAACCTGTATTTGCCGAACTTGATGTCCGATATCGTGAATAACGGCATTGCACAATTCGATACCAACTATATCCGGCAAACGGGCGTCATTATGGTGGTGGTGGCGATTGGAGGCACCCTGTGCACCGTGGTCGGCATTTTCTTCGCCTCCCAAGTCGCGACCAGCATGGTACAAACGATCCGCGGAGAGCTTTTCAAAAAGGTCGAACGCTTTTCGCTTCACGAATTCGATACCATCAGCACAGCGTCCCTCATCACACGCACCACGAACGACACCACGCAGGTGCAGCAGCTCATGGTGATGATGCTGAGCATGTTAATCACCGCCCCGATCACACTCGTCGTCGGTGTCATCCTGGCACTGGACCAGGATGTCAGCTTGGCCTGGATCCTGCTCGCGATCATGCCGATTTTGGTCGGCGTGATAGTCATCGCGGCGTCTCGCGCGATTCCGTTATTCATGGTCATGCAGGCAAAATTGGACAAGTTGAATCTGATTCTCGACGAAAACCTGACGGGCGTGCGTGTCATCCGGGCTTTTAATCGGATCGACCAAGAGGAGCAGCGTTTTGACGTGGCGAACCTAGAGGTGACGGATGTGGCCATCCGGGTCAACCAGCTGATTGCCTCGCTGATGCCGGTCATGATGCTGATGATCAGCTTGTCCCAGGTCGCGATCATCTGGTTCGGCAGCCAACGCGTCGGCGCCGGCCATTTGCAGATTGGTGCGATGTTCGCCTTCATGCAGTATGCCTTGCAGATTCTCTTCTCGCTCCTGATGGTGGCTTTGCTTTTTATCATGATCCCGCGTGCTGAAGCGTCCGCCGCTCGCATCACCGAAGTATTGGAGATGCAGCCCGAAATCACGGACCCTGAAGAAGCGAAAGAGCCTACCGGGTTGCGCGGTGTGGTCGAATTTCAGGACGTGACCTTTAGCTATAAGGGCGCGGAAGCGCCTGCCCTGTCCAACATTACCTTTAGTGCCCAGCCCGGGAAGGTCACGGCGATCATTGGCGGCACCGGCGCAGGGAAATCGACGCTCGTCAACCTGATTCCACGTTTTTACGATATCGATAGCGGCCACATCCTCGTCGACGGGGTCGAGACCCGTGAGATGTCGCAGGAGCGCCTGCGCTCCAAGATCGGGTTCGTGCCGCAAAAGGCCGTGCTCTTTTCGGGGACGATCAACGAGAATCTGCGCTATGGTAAGCAAGATGCTACCGAGGAAGAAATCCGGCATGCGGCGGACATTGCGCAGGCGGCGGAGTTCATCACCAAGATGCCTGAGGGTTTTGATTCCCAGATTGCTCAAGGAGGGACGAACGTTTCGGGTGGACAGATGCAGCGTCTTTCCATCGCCCGAGCCCTGGTCCGAAAGCCTGAAATCTATGTCTTTGACGATACGTTCTCGGCGCTGGACTTTAAGACGGACGCCCGGCTGCGCGCAGCGCTCAAGGGCGAGACCCGGGATTCGACGGTGCTCATCGTCGCCCAGCGGGTCAGCACGGTGATAGATGCGGATCAGATCATCGTCTTGGATGAAGGTCGCATATCCGGCCTCGGCACCCACCGGGAACTGATGAAGACCTGCCCGGTCTATCGTGGAATCGTGACTTCTCAGCTCTCAGCCACTGAAATTGCGGAAGAAGCAGCATGAGCGAAAACGGTAACGGAAGAAGTCAAACCAGCCAGGGGGGAATGGGGAGCCGCCCCATGGGCGGCCAGGGCATGATGGGCGGTGGGGGTCGTGGGCCCATGGGAGCGATGGGCCGTCCGGTCGAAAAGGCCAAGGATTTTTCCGGTACGTTGAAACGACTTCTCCTCTACTTTGTCCCGGAATCTGTGAATTTGACCATCGTGCTCTTCGCCGCCATCATCGGAACCGTCTTCAGTATCGTCGGCCCGAAAATCCTGGGATGGGCCACGACCGAGCTGTTCAATGATCTGATCAATATCATGTACGTCCGAGCCCAGAACCAGTCGATCCGGCAGCAGTTAATGCAAAACCCGTCGCTCCCCCTGCAGCTCTTGCCGATCCCCGGCATTAATTTCGACTATATCGGCCGGATCATCCTCATCTTGGTCGTGTTGTACGTGGTCAGCGCGATCTTTATCTTCATGCAACAGTATCTGATGGCCGGTGTGTCGCAGCGGACGATCTATAAACTGCGCAAGGAGGTGGACCAGAAGCTTTCCCGCCTACCGCTCAAATACTTTGACGGGCGAACCCACGGCGAAATTCTCAGCCGCGCCGTGAACGACATGGATAACATCGCCTTCACGCTTCAGCAGAGCTTGATGCAGTTGATCACTTCGGCTCTCACCCTGGTTGGCGTGCTTGTGATGATGCTTTCGATCAGCTGGAAACTGACCCTCATCGTTATGCTGACTCTTCCCCTCAGTGTGTTTGTGGTTGCCGGGATTGCGCAACGGTCACAGCAATACTTCCGAAAACAGCAAAAATCGCTGGGCGATCTCAACGGGCATGTTGAGGAGATGTATACCGGTCACAAGATCGTCAAAGCCTTTGGGCATGAGGCGAAAGCGATCGCCGAGTTCGACGAACTCAACCGCAATCTTCGCGAGGCCGGCTGGAAAGCACAGTTCGTCTCCGGAATCATCATGCCGCTCATGCGCTTTGTCGGCAATCTCGGATACGTTCTGGTAGCGGTGGTTGGCGGCATCTGGGCCGCCCAGAGCTCGATCACGCTGGGAGACGTTCAGGCCTTTATCCAATACTCGAACCAGTTTACCCAGCCGATTACTCAGTTGGCGAACATCGCGAACGTGATTCAATCGACTATTGCCTCGGCGGAGCGGGTCTTTGAGCTCTTGGACGAACAGGAACAAGTGCCCGAGGTCGCCCAACCCGCGAGGATTCCAGCGCACGTGGGGGCGGTCGAGTTCGATCATGTCAAGTTTGGGTACAGCCCGGACAAGATACTGATGCAGGACATGGATATCCAGGCCAAGCCTGGCCAGATGGTCGCAATTGTCGGGCCGACCGGCGCAGGCAAGACCACTCTCGTCAACCTGCTGATGCGCTTTTATGAAGTCGATGGCGGCAAGATCTGTGTGGATGGCGTCGATATCACCCAGCTCAAACGCGGTGACTTGCGCTGCATGTTCGGCATGGTGTTGCAGGACACCTGGCTTTTCCACGGCACGCTCCGCGACAATATCGCGTACGGCAAGGAAAACGCGACCGAGGCAGAGATCGTGGCCGCCTCACAAGCGGCCTATGCCGATCACTTTATCCGGACGCTGCCGGAAGGCTACGACACGGTCCTCAATGAAGATGCCACCAATATCTCGCAGGGTCAGAAGCAGCTGCTCACCATCGCCCGCGCGTTCCTGGCCGATCCGGAGATCCTGATTCTGGATGAGGCGACGAGCAGCGTCGATACCCGGACCGAACTCCTGATTCAAGAGGCGATGAGCCAGCTTATGAAGGGCAGGACGAGCTTTGTGATTGCCCACCGTCTCTCGACGATCCGCAACGCGGACCTGATCCTGGTCATGAATCATGGCACGATCATCGAACAAGGCACGCACGAGGGACTGCTCGCACAAAAAGGCTTTTACGCCGACCTGTACAACAGCCAGTTCCGCGGGCGGAGCGTTGATGAGGCGATCGAGTTGGCGCAGGCGCAGAAATTAGGGGTCGAGGAACTAGTAGAATAATATGAGGATTGACATGAAATCATTAACTCTTCGCATCGTACTTGCCCTGCTCGTCGTGGCGGGACTGGCGGCGATCGTCGTCGCTTTCAGCAGCCCGCCGACGGCCGCGCCGACCCCGCTGGAGAACGCCGGGTCTGGGACCCCACAGCAAAACGTGGGGTCGAGGGCCGACGCGGCCAGGAACAGCGTCGAGGCTATCGGAATCACTGCTTCAGCGAACCAGGCCTCGCTCGCGTTTCAGACGGCAGGGCGAGTAAAAACGATCAACGTCAAGGAAGGCGATTTCGTTCATGCCGGTGACCTGCTCGTCTCGCTCGACACGACGATGCTCGATTTGCAGGTCGCGCAGGCGCAAGCCGGGCTCGAGGCCGCGCAAGCGCAGCTGGATCAATTAAAGAACCCATCGCCCTCCGATGTGGCGGCGGCGCAAGCGCAAGTCGCCGCGGCACAAGCCGGGCTCGCCCAATTGAAAACGCCGACGGCAAATGAGATGCTGATAGCGAAAGCAAACCTGGACATGGCCCAAGCCGCGCTGAACCAGGCGCAAGCGGCCTATGACCGCGCCGGCGGCGCCAGCAACCCGCTTATGGGGATGCTGCCGCAAGGGCTCGCGCTCCAGCAGGCCTCGGATACGTTTATGAAGGCGCAAGCGGCATACAACGAGGCCATCAATCCGAGTGATGCCCAACTGAAGCAGGCGCAGGCGGCCGTCGACCAAGCCCAGGCGCAACTGAATCGGCTGACGAACCCCAGTGCCAATAGTTTGAAAACCGCGCAGGCGGCCGTTGCCCAGGCGCAAGCTGCGCTCGATCTTGCGAAACAGAATGTGGCGAACGGCAAGATCATCGCCCCGTTCGACGGCACGGTTGTGTGGGTCGGCCCGCAGTTGGGTGAGTCCGCCGCGCCGAACGTCCCCGAGGTAACGCTCGCCGACCTATCCCACATGCAGGTGCAGCTCGGCGTGGACGAGAATACGGTGGCACAACTCAAAGTGGGTCAGACGGCGACCATCACCACCGACGCGCTGCCGGGCCAAACGTTTACCGGTCGCATCAGCCAGATTGGCTTGCAGGCGACCATGACCGCGGGCATCGTTAGCCTGCCGGTTACGATAGATATAAATCCAACCAAAGGGCCGATCGCCCCGGGCTTGAGTGCCACGGTGGAAATCGCGACCAAATAATCTGGTCACCTTGAGCGGACCGAAGCTTCTCGTTGTGAACGCGAGACCCTTCGCTTCGCTCAGGGTGACGATTCAGGGGATACTATGAAGAAATTCCGTCCCGTCTTGTTGTTCATCGGGATCGTCGTCCTGGCGCTGGTGGGCTTTCTGGGGTATCGCTACTGGTACCAACCTACGTTCGTTTTCTACAGCACGAACGATGCGAGTGTGACCGGCTCGCTTGTCCGCGTTGCCGCCCCTGGTTCCGGGCAGATCAACAACCTCTTCGTCGATGTGGGGACCCGCGTGAACGAGGGCGATGTGCTCGCAACGATCAAAGTCATTTCCGCGGGGCCGAGCGTGGTTTCGTCTGGGCCGTACGTCCCCCGCCTGCTCGCCCGCGTCACGAGCCCGATTAGCGGCACCGTGGCGGTGCGGAACGTCAGCGTCGGCGACACGATTGCCGCAGGAACGTCGCTTGTGAGCATCGTGGACTTGCAGCATCTTTGGGTCGTCGTGAACGTCGACGAGTCGCGTGTCGCCGAGGTCCGGAGCGGGCAGGCGGCCGACGTGGACATCGCCGATGTCAATCGAGTTTTCCGCGGCACGGTGACGGACATTGGCTCCGCGACGAATAACCTGGCCGCGCCCACCCTCAGTCTCACGACTTCCAGCAATACCAACCAAACGGTCCCGGTAAAAATCGTATTCGACTATTCCGGCGTGCGGTTGGTCCCAGGCATGTCGGCGACCGTGACGATCTATACTCACGGAACACCAGAATAGAAAAGATCGGTGCGCGCCATTCTCTAGTCAGAGATTCGACGGGGCAAGGTTCCCGAAAAGCCAAGACCGTTGGGCTACTCTAAATCGCGGGTCCCAACGGTCTTTCAATTGAAAGTGTTCTCCGTGGATGAGGCTTGCATCTGCCGCGAGTTTGGCATAGAATGGTACTGGAAAATCGTCCCCTCGTGCGCGGTACCCTCGGCCTGGGGGAGCGCCAGCGTCTCCAGCTCAGGCGGTGAGCCAAGAGGCCAAAACACGGAGCGAGTACCGCATGTCGAAAATTGCGTTTAGAGACATCACCAAACGTTTTCCCGGGGCCCGCCGGCCAGCCGTGGATAGCGTGACTTTCGCTGTACCGGAAGGAAGCACCTGCATGTTGGTGGGCACATCGGGCGCCGGCAAGACGACCCTTCTTCGCATGGTGAACCGCCTCATCGAGCCCACCTCGGGCGAGATCATCATTGACGGCAAGAACGTACTAACCGAGAACCCCATCGAGCTCCGCCGCCGCATTGGTTACGTCATTCAGCAAATTGGGCTCTTTCCGCACATGAATGTCGCGGAGAATATTCGCGTGACGGCCGAGGTTGCTGGCGGTTGGACCCAACGGCGTCTCGACGTACGCGTCGACGAGTTGTTGGAGCTGGTGGGTTTACCACCCGTCGAGTATCGAAGGCGCTTTCCCCGCGAACTCTCGGGCGGGCAACAGCAGCGCGTGGGATTGGCGCGCGCCCTCGCGACCGACCCGGCGCTCTTGCTCATGGATGAGCCATTCGGCGCTTTGGACGACATCACCCGCACCCGCATGCAAGACGAACTGCTGCAAATACAGCGCAATGTCCGCAAGACGATTCTCTTTGTCACGCATGATATGGACGAGGCGTTCAAGCTCGGCGATCTCATTGCCGTGCTCGATGAGGGCAAAGTCGCACAGCTCGGATCGCCGGTGGATTTGCTCACCAACCCTGCAAACGAGTTTGTCGCCCGGCTCGCCGGCGCAGACAATGTGATGCGTCAGCTGGAATTTCTGCCCGTGTCGGGGGCACTGGACCGCGAGCAGACGGTCCCATTTCCAGGATGGGAAAATGTGCCCGAGTGTGCTCCCAATGCCAGTCTGCTCACGGCAATGCTCAAATTGCTCGAAACGAACGCCCCGGCTCTGTCGGTGCAAACGGGTAACGATTCGCGGGTCGGGTACATCACACTCGCGAGCATCACCTCTGGGATCACAAAGACTCGGAACAAAGAACGCCAACTTGCGTCAGAGCGAGCATAATGCGTTTCTTGTTCAGCGCTTTTAACTACAACCTGGCCGACCCGAGCAGCATACCCAACCTATTTGTGCAACACCTGCGCATCGTCGGCATTGCGATGCTCATTTCCATCCTGATCGCGATTCCGGTGGGACTGTTGGCGTCCCGCTATCGCCGGCTCTACCTCCCGATCATCACCATGGCCGGATTGTTGTACAGTATTCCCGGCATTGCGTTCGTGGCGGTGCTCATCACGGTGACCGGGTTGACGCTGGGAACAATTCTCATCCCGCTCATCGCGTACAACCAACTGGCGTTGATTCGAAATACCGTGGCGGGCGTAAACGGGATCGACCCTTTGTTCCTCGAGGTCGGTCGTGCGATGGGCATGAATCGCGTGCAACTGCTCCGCCGGGTGCAGCTTCCCCTCGCGCTGCCGGTCGTCGTGGCGGGCATTCGAATTGCGACGGTGACGACCATTGGGATTGCCTCGCTGGCCGGCTTTATCGGCCAAGGCGGGCTGGGCTCGATCATCTTTATGAACATCACGGTGCGTGACTACGACGCGATTCTTGGGGGTGCGATTCTGCTGGCGCTGTTGGCGATTGTCGCCGATCTCTTGCTGCTGGTCGTCCAGACGGCGCTCAATCGCGGCCGCAGTGCCTTTACCGTCTCCTAGAGCTACGCCATGGATGCGCTGTTAGAGTTTTATCTGGACCCGCGCAACAATCTAGTCGAGCAAACCATCACCTTTTTTCAATTGTGCCTGATTCCGATCGCTCTGGCCATTGTCATCGGCGTCGTCGTCGGCGTCTTGGTCTATCGCAGCGCGGCGTTGTCGTTCGTCGCCGTCAATGCCAGCAACCTGATCCGCGCGGTTCCGGTCCTCGCAGCCCTTTTCATTTTTGTGCCGATTTTCAAGATCGGATTCCTACCGGCGGCCGTCGCGCTCACGCTGTTGGGTATCCCGCCGGTGCTGCTCAATACCTACGTCGGTCTCCGCGGGGTAGACTCGGCCGCGATCGAAGCGGCACGGGGGATGGGGATGACGGGCTGGCAGATCATGACTCGGGTCCAGGCGCCTCTGGTCTTACCGGTCTTGGCCGCCGGCGTGCGCACGGCGGCGGTGCAGGTGGTCGCAACCGCCCCGTTGGGCGGATTGATCGGCGCGGGCGGATACGGCGACTATATTATCGACGGAGTGAACTCGCTTAATACGACGGAGATCTTGGCGGGATCCATTCTCGTCGCCGCATTGGCGATGCTCGTCGAGATTGGCATGAGTTGGCTGGAACGGCGTTTAACACCGGCGGGCTTGAAAGCGCAAGCGGCTTGAGCCCGCGGCAAACAACCCATCAAGGAGGAGAAGATGTTTCAAGTGGGACATTCGTTCCGAACAAAGGCACTCTTGGCACTCGTCGTCGTTTTATCGGTGTTGGTCGTCTCGGCGTGCGTGCCGGTCACGCCTGCCGCGAAAGGGACGATCACGGTGGGAGGCAAGTTGGACGTCGAAGCCCAACTGCTCACCGAAATGTACACCCAGCTCTTGCAAAAGGCTGGCTACACGGTGAACGAAAAGCTCGCGCTCGGCAACAGCATTGTCGTGTTCCAGGCGATCACCAGCAAAGCCATCGACCTCTATCCCGAATTCACCGCGACCGGACTGAACCAGCTGGGCATCAAGTCCACTTATGATCCCCAAAAGGACTATCAGGCGGTAAAGGACGGGTACGAGAGCAAGTACCAGATTACCTGGCTGGACATGGCGCCGTTGAACGATGGGTATGCCATCTGCACCTCCCAGGCGGAGTCGCAAAAGCTCGGGATCACGACCATTTCACAGCTCGCGCCGAAGGTGTCGCAATTAGTGCTCGCCTCGCCGAGCGACGGCATCGCCTTTATCGACGGCCTCAAGCCGGTTTATGGCTTTGACACTTCGAGCTTTAAGAGCCTCGAGAAGGTGGATTATTCCATCGGCTTCCAGGCGGTAAGCAGCGGCGCTGCCCAGATGGTCGTCTGCTACACCACCGACGGGACGGTCAAGACACAGAACTTTGTCTTTTTGCAGGATGACAAGAACGGCTTTCCCCAGTTCCATCCTGCGCCCATCGTCCGCGACGACGTTCTCAAGCAGTATCCAGACATCCCCAGCATTCTGAACCCGCTTGCTCCCAAGCTGACGACCGATGTGAGCATCCAGTTGCAGGCCCAAGTCGCCAAACTAAAGGCCGGCGGGACCTCGGTGACCGAGGCCGTCAAGCAGGTGGCGAAACAGTTCTTGCAATCCCAGGGTTTGCTCCCGTCCAGCTAAACGGACGCGGAACGCGGGACTTTGGCAAGGAGGTGGGCTGACGACGTTGTGCATGATCGTCGGCCCACCGTGCATTTTCCCACGCTCCGGCGCCGCGAGTCTGTTCTTGAGGACCAAGGGGTGGTTGAACAAGGGCTTGTTTACCGCGGCACGAGTCTGATAGTCCCGGATCGCGCCTTGGGAGTCACAATGCTTCCGACGATGTTTGCGGCGTAGCGGCGGTACTTGCTCCGGTACGCGGCGTCGATCTGGTCGTTGAGGCCAGGGTCGGCATCTACGAAGGTGACGTCTTTCTCGACACCGCCCGCCTGGACGTGGCCTTCGTGGCGAACTTGGGTGCCGCGGAACCACACGCCGGTACGCCCATTTACGGGCCGGACAAAGAGGTCATCGCCGAGGCGGACGACCCAAATCGTAACGGGGTTTCGCAGCGTTGTGTCGTGTCGGAGTGAGGCGAGCTGCAGTTCTTCTGCACGTGCGATTTTGTTGAGCTCATCGGTCGTCCATGCGGCCATCGAGAAACCTCCTTATTCAGAACTCGATCAGGACTTTGATCGCTGCCCGTTCGTTCATCGCCCGATAGCCGTCCGGAACTTGTTCGAGACTCACGACCTTATCGAAAACTCGACCCGGTTCGATCCGTCCTGCGAGGACGTCCGGCAGCAGCTCGGGGATGTAAGCGCGGGTGGGGGCGGGTCCGCCACCCACAGTGACGTTGCTATAAAACACAGGCCGCGACGCGGGCATCGTCTCGTCCTGGGGAACACCCACGCGGCCGACCGCGCCACCCGGACGCGCAATGCTGAACGCCGTGCGTTCCGACTCATCGAGGCCGACGCACTCTAGAACCGAGTGGGCACCAAAACCGCCGGTGAGCTCGCGCACGCGCTCGATCGCCTCATCCCCTCGCTCGCTGACGATATCGGTTGCTCCGAACTTGATCGCGAGTGCGATCCGGTCGGGATGGCGGCCCAGGAGGATGATCCGTTCTGCGCCAAGACGCCGGGCGGCGATCACGCCGCACAAGCCGACGGCACCGTCTCCGACGACGGCCGCGATCTTGCCAGGGCCCACCTTGGCCGCGAGCGCGGCATGGTGGCCCGTCCCCATCACGTCTGCCAGAGTCAGCAGTGAGGGGATCAGAGCGTTGTCTATACCGACCGGGAGGACGAAGAGCGTCCCATCGGCCTGAGGGACACGAACAGCGTCGGCCTGTGCTCCATCGACTTGACCATTCCCGAAAAACCCTCCATGGATACACGACGTTTGGAGCGCTGCACGGCAAAAGAGGCAGGTGCCGTCGGAGTACGCGAAAGGCATGATGACGACATCGCCGACCTTGACGCTCCGCACGTCGGCACCAATGGCTTCGACGATACCGATAGCTTCGTGTCCCATACCGCGGCCGGTCTCGCTGTGTTCCATCGTTTTGTACGGCCAGAGATCGCTGCCGCAGATGGCTGCACGAGTCACCCGAACAAGGGCGTCGGTGGTTTCGATCAAGCGAGCGTCGGCGACAGTTTCAATACGAACGTCGCCGGCGCCATACATCATAGTTGCTCGCATCGTGGCCTACCTCTTATTCGGCCTTTACGGTTTGGTACTGTCCGATCGAGGAGATAC
>JAMDCU010000115.1:0-10446 GCA_023489485.1 Chloroflexota bacterium | reverse complement strand
CAACCAACTTGCCGTCAAGTTGTTCCTCAATGGCGATATGCGTCATAGCCGTGGTTGGCGCTGCACCGTGCCAATGCTTTTCCCCCGGCGGGGACCAGACCACATCGCCCGGATGTATCTCCTCGATTGGACCACCCCAGCGCTGGGCGAGACCGGATCCGGCGGTCACGACCAAGTGCTGGCCCAGCGGATGGGTGTGCCAATTCGTCCGAGCGCCGGGTTCGAAGGTGACAGCAGCTGCGAGCGCGCGCGCGGGACCCTCTGCCTCGAACAGCGGGTCGAGGCGTACGGAGCCGGTAAAGTTGTCGTGTGCTCCTTTGCCTGAAGGCTTGGAGCCGACTCGTCTGATATCCATACTCTTGTTCCTTTCGGTGTATTTTCCCCGGTTCCATCTTTTATCCCAAACGGGACAGCCGTGGTGCTAGATTTCAAGTTTTGCGCTACCCAGCCGTTTCACCGCTTCGGGATCACGATGGTCGAAGAAGCTGCTTCTCTTCGTGTCCAGGGTCGCAATCGCGGCCAAATCTTGCGCACTCAGCTCAAAATCAAAGACGTTAAAGTTTTCGATAATCCTCTCCTTGTGAACTGACTTGGGGATCACTACAACACCGCGCTGTATGAGCCAGCGCAGAATGACCTGCGCCACGGTCTTGTTGTGCTCCCGAGCGATAGAAACTAGCACTTGATTCTGGAAAATGTTGTTCTTGCCTTCGGCAAATGGTCCCCAGGATTCGATCTGAACGTTATTCGCTTGCAGGAGGCCCTGAGTATCGATTTGCTGATTAAAAGGATGGGTTTCGATCTGGTTCACGGCAGGTACCACATGATTATGAAGCATCAAGTCCACGATCCGGTCTGGTTGAAAGTTGCTTACGCCGATGGCTCTTATTGTGCCTTCTCGATACAGCTCTTCCATGGCTCGCCAGGAACCATAAACATCCCCATAGGGTTGATGGATCAGATACAGATCCAGGTAATCTAGTTGCAGCCTCTGTAACGATTTTTCAAACGCCCTTTTTGCGCTTTCGTAACCCGCATCCTGAATCCACAGCTTGGTGGTCACGAACAGCTCTTCCCTCGCCACTCCGCTCTTCTTGATGGCTTTCCCAACCGCCTCTTCGTTCAGATAAGCCGCGGCGGTGTCAATCAGACGATAGCCTGTGCGCAGAGCTTCAGCTACGCTTCTTTCGCATACTTCGGGATCAGGCACCTGAAAGACACCAAACCCCAGGATGGGCATTTCCACACCGTTATTCAACACCACCTTTTTCAAATTCTCCTCCAGTCTCGTGATCATTTGCTTGATTGTCCGTCAAGGTTTCGGCGCCTAGAGCCCCGTCATTCGTTCGAGATTTTCGGGGTACCGGGCCCCGTGGATCGCGATGGCGGCGGACGCGTGTTCGATCTCTTGCAGATCCTCTGCGGCAAGTTCGACGGCAACGGCCCCGATGTTCTCTTCCAGGCGCGCAAGTTTCGTGGTACCTGGGATTGGAACAATCCACGGCTTTTGAGCCAGCAGCCAGGCGAGCGCGATTTGAGCTGGGGTTGCGCGTTTGCGCTCTCCGATCTTGCCGAGCAGGTCGACCAGGGCCTGGTTCGCTTTTCGTGCCTCAGGCGTAAAACGCGGGATGGTGTTGCGGATATCCGTACGGTCGAACGTGGTGTGTTCGTTGATCTTGCCCGCCAGAAAGCCTTTGCCAAGTGGACTATATGGAACGAACCCGATCCCAAGTTCCTCAAGGGTCGGTATCACTTGCTTCTCGGGGGCCCTCGTCCAGAGCGAGTATTCGCTCTGAACCGCCGTGACCGGCTGAACGGCATGTGCGCGACGGATGGTTTGCACCCCTGCTTCAGATAGTCCAAAGTGCTTGACCTTACCTTCGCGAATCAGATCCTTTACCGCTCCCGCCACGTCTTCGATCGGCACATCAGGGTCAACACGGTGTTGGTAGAACAGATCGATGGCGTCAACTTTGAGTCGCTTGAGCGAGCTTTCGGCGACCTCTTTGATCTGCTCCGGCCGGCTATTTAGCCCCGGTGAACCCTTCATCCCCCTCGGGTCGAATTTGGGATCCAGGTCGAACCCGAACTTGGTGGCAATCACCACTTGCTCACGGAATGGAGCAAGGGCTTCGCCCACGAGTTCTTCGTTTGTGAACGGACCGTAAACTTCAGCGGTATCGAAAAAGCTGACGCCGCGTTCGACGGCGCTCCGAATCAGTGCGATCATCGCGTGCTTGTCTGGAAACGGGGGGTAGGAAAAGCTCATGCCCATGCAGCCCAGCCCGAGGGCCGAGACTAGTGGTCCGGTTTTTCCCAATTTGCGCTTGTACATAATCTGGACTTTTCTCCTTGGGCAACGCGCCGCTAACGTGCCTAACCGTTTGATTGGTGAGCCGTTGCCCCTGGTCTCGTCTCTGTCTTTGATCCATTCCATTATAAGGACCTTGGAATGCATGTGGTATAATAATCGTCCAGAATGATTGGACAATTCTGCAAGCCTTGAAAACGGGCGAGACCGAGACGAATGAAGAGGCAATTATGGATTCAGGGAAGCGTCAGCGAGCAGAAGGCGAGGCACAGAGGTTAAAAACCAATCGAGATGAGCTAGTGGAATGTATTGCGCGGGCTATTCGCGAAGACGGTACGATTGAGTTGCTGAAAGGCATTCGTCTCCGCCGTTCCTCCGCGCCTACGGCGTCAGTTCCCGGGGTGACCACCCCCTCCTTTTGCGTGATTGCTCAGGGCTGCAAGGAGATCCACCTGGGTGAGGAGACATATCGATACGACCCCTATCATTATCTCCTTACCGCAGTCGATCTGCCGGTTGCCACCCTGATCCTCAAAGCATCGAAGGCACAGCCATACCTAGGTCTCGTTTTGGAACTGGACCCCATCCTGGTCGGCTCGGTCATGATCGACTCGGGTTTTATCCAGACACCTAACCATATCGACGTGAAGGCAATAGACGTGAGTCGTCTGGATTCAGGTTTGCTGGATGCAGTGGTGCGGCTTGTCAGACTCTTCGACTCGCCCAGCGAAGCACAGTTCCTCGCCCCGCTGGTCACACGAGAAATTGTCTATCGGCTCCTGATGGGAAAGCAAGGCGACCGGCTTCGTCACATTGCCATCCTGGGGGGCTATACCGCCCCCATCGCGCAAGCCGTTGAGCAGCTGCGCAAAAACTATGACCGGCCGCTTAGGATTGACGAGATTGCGCGCGACCTGGGAATGAGCGTTTCGGGATTTCACCACCGCTTTAAAGCCGTCACCGCGATGAGCCCTCTCCAGTTCCAAAAGCAGATGCGACTCCAAGAAGCCCGCCGGCTCATGCTCGGTGAACATCTGGACGCGGCCAGTGCCGGCTTCCGGGTGGGCTACAACGATGCCTCGTATTTTAACCGGGAGTACAAAAAGCTCTTCGGCGTGCCGCCGATGCGCGATGTGGAGCGGCTGCGGGAAGCGGCCATACAGGACGATGGTCTGGGAGCCGATTAGCAGTGGGTGATCGCTCCGATTGACTCGCCGCTCTCGAGCGCAGGGCGAGCGCCAGCAATTTTAGATTCGTAGCCACAAGCAGACCCGGTCAGGAGTGTCCACTCCTACCGAGCTAAAGGGCATTAGGGTCGATGATGCACAAACACTATGTTGCCGCCGCGACGAGCTCGTCGAGCCGATGCTGAACATCAGATGACAGCGGCTCGGGCTGATGGGTGGCGAGGATTGCCTCCACCCGTTCCCTCGCGCGCTGGCGGAGCGTTTTGCTGCCGCCGGCAACCCAACGGTCGCGGCTGCCCCGGTCCAAGAGCTTGGGATACCAATCTTGCTTGTAATGGGCAAGCGTATGTTGGCTGCCCAAATAGTCGCCCCGCGGCCCTATCTCGTCTATGACGTCCAGCGCGAGCGTTTCGTCGTTCACCTCGATCGGAGTCATGAAATGCTTGATATAGTTGATGAACTCGTCGCAGATGACTACCTGCTCGATCGAGTCAGATAGACCGCCTTCGAGGTAGCCGACGTCATGCGCCATCTGGGCGCCCCCCTGAGTCTCGAGCAGCAGCGAAAAGGCTGCCTCGGCCGCGGCTTGCTCGTCTGGGATTTTCGAGTCGCTGCAGCCGGTCAGTCCAAAGATTGGCATGTCGTAATAGTGCGCGACCTCGAGGAGCGCGGTGCGGTTCTCGGGCGCCGCGTAGGTGTCGAGCATAAAGCGCATATCGAACATGTCGTTGACGCCGCCGGTGAGGATAACGGGCGCCCCCTCGCGTTTCAATTCCGCGAGCACCAGCCCCGCCAGTTCGCCCGCATTCGCCAGCGCGATCGCACCCGCCAAGGTCACAGGCCCGCTCGCCCCGCGCAGCACCACCGGCGTGTACGTCGTCGGCAAGCCGCGCTCTGCCATGAACAGCAGTTTTTGCAGGGCCTCCTCATTATGACGGAGCGGGGCCGTCACGTTGATATACAGCGCGGCCAGCGGGCGGCGCTTGAATTCCTCAGCACCTCCAGCCACGGCTTCGGCCATGGCCACCGCGTCGCGCGTGCCGGAGAATTCTAGTGTCACGAACAAGATCGGCTTGATGCTATTCATGAGCATCGCTCGCATCTGATACCGATCGTAGACGTTTGGCTCCACGTCGTTCGGAATGCAAAAGGACATCAAGAAATCGATGTTGGGCAGCGCATCGCAGACGCGCGTCGCCTCTTCGATATCGCGCAAGAGACCGGGGCGTCGTTCCCCCGTCCGATGATCGATGACGTTCGGGCAATCGGAGCCGGTGCCATAGTACGTGTTGTAGCCCGCCAGCTGCATCGCCAACTTGCCGTGACGATCATATAGGTCCACGCGCTTGGGCGCGACCGAAAGCGCCCACTCGACCTTGTCCGGGGGAATGCGGATACGATTTCCGTCGGTGACCGGGATGCCTGCTTTCTGAGCAAGATCGAGCGCCTCTTGAGAGTACAGAAGAACGCCAGTGCGTTCGAGGATTTCAAGGCTGGCCTGATGCAGACGTTTGACCTGCTCGTCGGTGAACTTGCGAATGCGACCAGTGCCATTGTCGTTTTGGCTCATCATAGGGGGACTCCCTTCGACATGTCGGAGAAGGACGCGTGAGGAAACAGGAGGCTGCCGGCATTCACCCCGTTCGTTCGCGTCTCTGTAATTCTAGTTTCTCCTGCGCTCGCCTGGAGGCAAGCGTGAGCGCGTCCAGCACAAGCGCGGGCAGCGCCGCCAGGCGATATTCTCGCGACGCGCGGGCACGGCTGGAACGCGGATTGGATTCTCGCTGTACAAGCCGCGCGGCCTCGGCAAATGCTTCGTCTCCCGGCGGTTGCCCGATCAGAAATTCCTCAGCCGCCGTAGCGCGAAACGGGGTTGGCGCGACGGGTCCTAGCGCGATGGCGGCCCGGATGATGTGACCTCCTGCCAATTCTAGCACAGTCGCGCAGTTCAAGATTGGAAGGACCAAGGAATCCCGGCGGCCGATCCGGCGCCACCCGGTACCCCATGGTCGTTCCGGAATACGGAACCGAACAGCCGTAATGATCTGCCGAGTGGGATCCACGAAAGAACGACCGGGGCCGGCGAAAAGCCGCGCAACCGGCAGCCCCCGCATGCCGTCCTTGTCATGCACTAGCACTTGGGCCTCCAGCGCGAGCGCGACCACGGCGCCATCCGCGGCCGGCAGTGCTTGAACCAGGTTGCCCGCCCAAGTGGCGGCATTTTGAATATCTGCTGAACCGACCGCGGCTGCAGCATCAACCAAAGCCTGAACGTGTGATTGCAGGTACGGGTGCTGGGCGAGCGCGGAGAAGGTCACGGCGGCGCCAACCTCAACGTATTCCCTTGCGACCGTGATCTGGTCCAAGCCCGGAATGTGCGTAATGTCGACGAGGCAGCGCGGACTCCGCTTTCCCTTGCGAATGTCCGGCAGCACATCCGTGCCGCCCGCAATGATCAAGGCGTCGCCATCATAGCGGCCAAGAATCTCAAGAGCCTCACTTATGGATCCAGGCACGCAATACGTCGTCACGGTTTCCCCAGTATTGCCGCGAGCACGCGCTCGGGCGTCGCCGGAATGGTTCTGAGGCGGACGCCGATGGCGCGTGAGATGCCGTTGATAATTGCCGGCGTAGCAGGCAGCAGCGGCGCTTCGCCGAGCCCCTTGACTCCCAAGGGACTGAAAATGCTTGGCACCTCGACGAGCACAATGTCCATTTGTGGTATCGCCTTGATCGTCGGCAGGTAATAGTTGCGGAAACCGGTTGTTTCGCCGGGGAGATATTCCTCCATCAGCGCGGCGCCCAGCCCCATCACGATCGCGCCCTCCACCTGCCCGCGCGCGTCGGTTCTGTTGACGACGCGCCCCACATCGTGGGCGGCGGCGACTCGCACGACGCGCGCTTCGCCGGTACGCAAGTCCACCTGTACTTGGGCAACCTGCGCCCCGGTCACGAACAAGGGGAGATACTCGGGCCGCATACCGGCTGGAAAACGATCCGACAAATCGAAGACGCCCGCCAGTCGTCGCGACTTGCCGATGCGGTCGAATTCGCGAGCGATTTCGACAAGTGTGACAAGTCGTGTTGGATCGCCGGTTGCCGTGACCCCGGCCCCGGTCAGCTGCAGTTGATCGGGCGCGACGTCCAACATCTCCGCCGCAACGCCAAGGATGGCGTTTTTGAGGTTTTCTGCTGCCAGGCTCACTGCCCCACCCACAAAGAACGTGGCGCGAGAGGCGCCCTGGATGCCGCTGTCCGGAACCCGTGCGCTGTCGGCGTTGACGAGCGTAACGTTCTCGCGGGGCACACCCAACGCGGCCGCCGCGATTTGGTTCATCGAAGTGTTGGTCCCTTGCCCGTAATCGGGCGCGGAGCAGTAGATGACGAGACCGCCATCACGCGCTAGTTCGGCGTACGCCTCGACCCGAAGGGTGCCGGATTTCCCGAATCGGTACCACATCCCCGCCAGACCGACGGCGCGCCGCATCGAACCATCTGATTCCTCGTTGAACGCTTTTGCTTCGGCCGAATACGCATCATAATGCGGGCGCAATGCCTCGAGCGCCTGCTCGAAACCCAAAGAATCGGCAACCGGATAGCCCAAAAAAGATCGCTCGCCCTGCAAAAGGCGGTTCTGCAAGCGGAATTCGAGCGGATCCATCCGAAGACGTTGGACGAGCTCGTCTAGGGCGCACTCGGTGGCGAACACAGCTTGACTCGTGCCAAAGCCGCGGAATTGACCTGCCTTGCAGCCGTTTGTATAGACCGTCGTCGCGGTTGCGTCCACGGCTTGCCAACGGTACGGACCGCCGCTGGCGGTCACTGCAAAATTCGGAATAAACTGCCCACCAGAGTCGTATGCTCCGGTATTCGCGAGAATGTTCTCCTGGATTGCGGTCAGTCGGCCGTCCCGCGTGGCGCCGATCCGGATGTCGGTTTTGTAGGGGTGGCGTTTGGGAGCCGCGTCGAACGACTCGCGCCGAGTGTACACCAGGCGCACGGGCTGTCGCAGATGATAGACCATCAACCCCACGGCGACAAAAGGCCAGGGATCCTGTCTGGATCCGAAGGAACCGCCGGTGGGTGGCTGGATGACGCGCACTTGCTCGCGTTGTAGACCGAGCACGTCCGCGATGTAACCTTGCTGATTGTGCGGTTCGTGGTTGCCGCCGATCACCGTGATGCGACTCTCGTCGTCGAGGTAGCCCAGCACCGCTTCCCGCTCTATGGCCCCGTGGGCCAGGTACGCCGTTTCGTAGCGCGCCGCGACGACTTCGGCCGCAGAACCCATTGCGCTGTCTATATCGCCATGCCGAACCTGAAAAGTGGTCAGGATATTCTTCGTCCCTGCGATCGGATAGGCGCCGGTGTCCAGCGCCTCGTCCACCTCGTAGGTGTGCGGCAGGACCTCATAATTTGCCTCAATGTTCTTCAGGGCTGCCGCCGCGGCTTGAGGCGTTTGGGCCACGAGTAGTGCGACCGGCGCACCGATCATCCGCACCGTTTGACCGACTGGGGTCAGGACCGGTTCTTCCTGGCTGTAACTGGGAAAGCCATTGATTCCCGGGATATCGGCTGCCGTGAAAACGCGCACGACGCCCGGCATCTGCGCCGCGCGGTCCGTGGTCAGCGTGAGCAGCCGCGCATGGGGATGGGGCGAGCGGAGCACGGCAGCGTACAGCATTGCTGGCATCGGTATATCCTCGACGTAGCGCGCGCGGCCGGTCACTTTGTCGACTGAATCGGCTCGGCGATCTGCGCCGGACGGAATGGTGGGCGGGGGCGCGGCGGCGAGCTTGACAGCTCGGATGATGCTGGCGTATCCCGTACACCGGCAAAGGTGACCATCCAGCGCGTCGAGGATGTCGATTTCGCTTGGGTTGGGCTCGCGATCTAAGAGGGCCTTTGCCGCCATCAACATGCCGGGCGTGCAATAGCCGCACTGAACGGCGCCGGCGGCGATGAATGCCTCTTGAACCGAATCGAGATGGTCTGCGCCGCCGAGCCCCTCCACAGTGAGAACAGTGCGACCGGCCACCTTCCCGACTGCTGTCAGGCAGGCGCGAACGGGCTGCCCGTCCAGCAGAACGGTGCAGGCTCCGCACTCGCCCTCCTCGTCGCACCCCTGTTTTGTTCCGGTCAGTCCCAGTTCCTCACGCAATACGCGCAGTAGCGGAACGGCGGGATCGGCCGCGGTCGTGGCGGGGCGATGGTTCACCGTGAACGAAATGGGCATGGACTATCCGTTTTCGCCGTATCGGATGAATCGACCATGGTACCGGACCTCACACCTGCCGGCGCTAGTTGAATATTACGGTAACACAAGATTGGCCGCGCGTCGATGCGAGCAGATGTCAAGCATTCGCCCGAGCCGCTTGGGCTTTTCGATACGCTTTGATCCAACGCATCGAGTATTCATCCCGTCCCATCAAGAGATCGCAGGCGAGGGTTGTGTTGCGTAATTCGGGGATCGTTGGATCGGTGATGGCTGCTGTGAGCCCGCGCGATATACCCAGCGCGAGATAAGCCGTGTTGATCGTCTTGCGGTCAGGCAACCCGAAGGACACGTTGCTTGCACCCAAGGACAGATTCACGCCCAGGTCATCGCGTACGAGCTGCAGGGTGTCGAGCGTTACCCTGCCTGCGTTCGAATCTGCGCTCACGGTCAAGGCGAGGCAATCGATCAGGACGTCTTCGATGGGGAGGCCGAATTCCGCTGCGCGTCGTAAAATCTTGCGTGCCACGCCGAGCCTCGCCTCGGGCGTGGGCGGAACGCCTTTTTCGTCTGTGATGACGCCGATGACGGCGGCGTGGTACTTGGCGGCCATTGGCAGCACCGCGTCCAGCATCTTTTCTTCGCCGGTCGTGGAGTTGATGAGCGCTTTGCCTGGGTAGATCGCAAGTGCGGCCTCAAGCGCAGCGGGGTTGGCGCTGTCAAAGCAGAGAGGCGCGTCCACGGTTTGGATCAACCTGCGCGTGAGGTCGCCCAGCAGTTTCACTTCGTCCGCCCCGGGCACACCCGCGTTCACGTCGAGCACTTGCGCCCCCGCCGCGATCTGAGCGCGCGCATCGTCGAGCGCGACCGTAAAATCGCCGGCGGCAAGCGTTTCCAAGAGTTTCTTGCGGCGAGTCGGGTTGATGCGTTCGCCGATCATGACAAAGGGTTGGACGGGGCCGATCAGAACCTGCCGATCCTTGAACCTGAGGAGGGTCTCCATAGATTAACCTACCACACTTTTTACCAGCCGGGTCGCACTGGAGGCGTCGGGCGCATAGCCGTCAGCCCCTATTTGCTTCGCATACTCCCGAGTCACCGGCGCCCCACCGACGATGACCTTGACGCGATTTCTCGCCCCGGCTTTTTCCAGCGCGTCCATCGTGCGCTTCATGGCGGGCATGGTTGTCGTGAGCAGCGCGGACATCGCGATCACGTCTACACCTTCTTGAGCCGCCTGAACGAATCGTTCCGGTGCTACATCCGCGCCCAGATCATTGACCTCCAGGCCCGCGCCTTCGAGCATCATGGCAACGAGGTTCTTGCCAATGTCGTGCAAGTCGCCCTGAACGGTCCCGATGGCAACGCGGCCCGTGGCTTGGACGCCGCTCGCCATCAGGAGTGGCTTGAGCACAATCAGCCCGGCTTGCATCGCGCGTGCCGCGACCAGCATTTCGGGAACGTACAAATCACCACTTTCAAAACGCCTGCCTATCTCGGTCATCGCACGAATCAGTGCCTCTTGGAGGATGGTCCCGGCATCCGCGCCCCCGGCAAGAGCCTCCTTAACTCCCGACTGCACGGCCGGGGCGTTCCCATCAATCACGTTCTGGTAGATGGTTTCGAGCTCCATAATTCGGTCTCCTTGCAGGAAATGAATTGACTATTGGTGAACGCCGGTGCCCCCGGTTGGCGCGCTCGTCACGCACCACAGGCTCGAGGATCGCATTCCG